>CAYYLT010000389.1:0-2501 GCA_964472385.1 uncultured Bacteroidales bacterium | reverse complement strand
GTGAAGAATGTTCAAAATTTCCGAACACTTTTAGTTGTATTTGGTTATTGATATAAAAAGGTATTCCTGCTTCCAGGGTTCGGGAAAGGAAACTGGTGTCTTTTTTGTATATTTCAAGATCAGCGCTAAAACCAAAAGACTGCAGCAATAGATAAGGATAATCCATATGCAAAAACAGTTCCTGGGACTTTTCCTCAAGGCTCTTCCAGTTGATAATAAGATTTTCTCCCCGCTTCATAAGATTTGATAACCTGAGGTCAAATTGGCCTGTAAGTCTTATCTGTCCTTTATTAGCAGGTAAAATACCTATCAGTCCGTCAGCCTGGTTGTTGCTAGCGCTTTCAAGATAAAGAAATACATTGACTCGTTCATCTTCAGAGAATTCCAGTTCAAAATTTCTGCTCTGGTATAGAAAAGGAATTTTTTCTATGTTATCGGGGATTTTTTGAATTTTCTCATCGTTGTATACCATCCCGGGATAAAGTCCGAGAGCAGGATACAAATACTTATGACTTACCGGATCGTTGCCTTTGATCAATATGCTGTCAATGACATAACGATTGCCTTGCTTAATCAAAAAACTGGCAGTGAGGGTGTCGGTATTCATTGAGGGAAGATTTTCAAGTTCTACCCTGGCGAAGGGATAACCTCTGTTTTCCAGAAAAGTAACAATTTGCTTTCGAAAGGCATTAAATTTTTTCAGATCAATGACCTCATATGTGTTTACAGGCATTGAAAATCCCATGCTTTTCAGCAGTATAGAGTCAGCCTGATGGATGGATAATGATCCCCAGCGGTATTGTTGGCCGGTATATAACCAGGCTTTTATGGTATCTGATTCATAGGATAAGCTGTCATAACTTGCTGCCAGAAAACCCGCGTTTCTGATTTTATAGAGGGATTTATTGAGTTTTAGCCTCAAAGTGCCTGTATCACGATATGATCCTTCCAGTTTACTGGTATATTGCGTTGAAGAAATGCCAGAATCCGAATGAATGACCTTCAGGTAGTATTCCTGTCCATTTATCGTGGAAACATTGATCCATAACAGCATGGCGGTCAATATGTATCGTAAGCTCTTCACCTGCATCAACACAGCTATAAGGTAAAATAGATGGCGTTATCGAATACACCTTCAAAGGTATTTCAAATATGATTCATAAAACCCTGACTTTGTAATACCTTAAGGTATTGTTTCGAAAAATGCAAGTTGTCTTCTTTCTTATACCTGTTTTCTGTAAAAACCTGAGCGAGCGTTTTTTTATTGTTTTCCTGAATGATTTTCCGGGTTTCTTCAAGGGATTCTTTTTCCCTGTAGATGTTGTCAATGTCTGTGGAGGTATAATCTTTATAGGTTTCATAATGGATTACGCCTTTTAATGGGATTCGATCGGTAAGTCCGGGATTTTCATCCGGATATCCCATAACTATGGCAGCGACAGGAACAACTCCATTGGGCAGTTGAAGGATATTAATCAGTTGATCGGCATTGTATGTAGCAGTACCAAGATAACATATACCCATACCTTTCTCTTCAGCAGCCAAACAAACATTTTCTGATACTAAAATGGCATCGATGGCTGCATTGACATACCAGAGAAAATTGTCATAAGCAGGTTCGGCATTTCGATGTGAACACCATTTATGAAACCGATTGACATCAGCACAAAATGTAAGATGAACAGGCGCCTGGGTCACCATTGGCTGATTAAAATGAGCCGGTGCCAGTTCTGCTTTTTTCTTTTTATCCTGCGTGACAACAATGGAATAAAGCTGCATGTTCCCGGTCGTGGATGCTCTTGTCCCTGCTTCTAAGATCTCTTCAAGGTCCGTTTGATTTACCGGTGACCCTTTATATTGACGTATTGAACGATGTTGCATCAAGGTTTTCAGCATAACGGTTTATTTTTTGGTTCCTAATGCAATAATAATAAACTTCACGCTAACTAACCCAAAGGCTGAAGATGTTTTTAATCATGAAAAAGAAAGATTAATGTGCGGGGAGGTAACCTATAGGTACCTTTCACGTATGGATAAAATAAAACACATTTAACATGAGAAGATATCGTATTGTGTGGATGATTGTATTGTTTCTGATTGCAGGGGTGTCATCATGTCATGTCACCGAACCCCCTTGCCCTGCGTATGCTTTAGAAAACGTTGATTCTGTGGAACAAGACAATTGCAAGGACAAACAGGTATAATTTTTAATTTGTCTGTTTTTTATTATTTTTGCTCTATGAATCACCAAAATATCACAAGATGAAAAAATTAGCAATTGCTCTGGTAATCTCTTTCGCATTGGCGATTACGGTTTCATCATGCAAAACTAAGGACTGTCCGGCATATGATGATGTGAATGCTGTTAATACATCCTGATCTGTTAGGATCAGATTTCCGGATCACGACTTTTCTATCCTGTATTATTCATGCGTCAAGTTTTGGTTAGATGTAAGGCGTCGAAAGCCGACGACGTAGTCGCCTACTTCGAGGCTTTCGCA
>CAYYLT010000388.1:0-2513 GCA_964472385.1 uncultured Bacteroidales bacterium | reverse complement strand
TGCATGCTTTATACATTGCCTTGTTGTGTAGGTTGCTGCATGCAGGTTTCATAATATAATATGGCTTATTGCGATAAATGGCATTGTCTGTAATGTATTGAATCAGCATTCGGCTTTTTGGACAGTGGCGCCGGGATGGCAACTATCCGTTGAATTTTTCCTTCCATGCCCACAGCCCGATAGCCGGATTTGAAATATAATAAACCGTTTCACCATCAGGCATCTGGTTAAACCCGTCTGTCATGCTCCCGGGTGGATATTTTTCCATCATCTTTTGCAGATCGGCATAGCGGAAATTGACCGCTTCCATGTCCTCTGCAGAAAGTTTGCCCGGGCAGTAGGTAATGGAAAAACGTTCTTCTGAAGAGCCATGGATCAAATGGGCAGCAGCACTTAAATTTTCCTGCAGATCCCTGTTATGCTCCACCAGCTTAAGAACCTCAGGGGTACCCACATAGCCGTATTTCCGAATGAGTTCGTCATTGATCGGATCTTCCCCGAACTTTTTCACCCCCGGAGCCATAACAATCAGCTCACCACCATCGGCTATAGCCATGCGTGTTCGGTAGATACTTTTATTTCCCAGCCAGGTACTTTCAAATTCATCCGGATCCAAATAAACAACCACTTTTTCAAGGGGTTCTTCCATCATGGTAAAATTGACTTTCATCGAGAGCGCTGCTGCTTTTTCAAAGCAATCTGCATCATCTCCGATATAGAGGCCGCGGGTTACCATTTGTCCGTTTTTATCTCTACCCACCACTGTCAACACATATACAACCGGCATATGGCTTGCAAACTGTCGGGAGGCATAGTTCAGGACATCCCTGACCGGTGTTCTGGCTCTGCCCATCATCCGTTCCATACCATAGGCAGCACCAAGAAAATGGCTTTTGTTGATGCCTTCAACACCCCCTGTTCCCACAAAAATGTTTTTATTGAAATTGGCCATGCCTGCAACTTCATGGGGTACCACCTGCCCGATAGACAGGATCAGATCATGATTTCCTTTCACCAACCTTTCATTTACCTGGGCAGGCCAAGCATAATCTACTTTTCCTTCGGAAACCTCTTTCACAAAGTGAGCCGGCACCTCCCCAAGCGTTACAATTTCATTACGCCAATCGTGCACGCGAAATAAGTCATGGGGTATATCCCCGTACATTCTGGATATTTGCTTTTCAGTCATGGGTGCGTGTGTTCCTATAGCCGGTAAGATAGCCGCCAGCGATTTACCATAATGCTGGTAAGTAAGACGGGTGATCAATCCGGCTCTGGAATGGAACCTTGTGAAATCAGGGGGTATGGCCAGCACCTTTTTTCTTTCTCCCATCTGCTGAAAAGCTGAATACAACCCTTCTGCTATGTCCTCTTCCGATAGAGCAGTTTTTTCCGAACCTTTCTCATAATAAATCATAGGATCCGAATTTATCCTGTATGATTCATTCTTTGCGAATCATGCAGTTTATATTTTTTCATTATTGGTCACAACATCATTGTCAGTTCCGTGTACGTACACGGGAAGGATTTGTACAAATTTAGAAAAAAAAACGAAAGGGAAAAAATATAGACAGATTTTCAAAGACACCTATCAGTCTTCGTATATCCAGTTAACACATTGTCATTGACTATGAATAATATAGGGGGGAGTATAAAACACACGGTTCTCATCTTGCTGCAGCCGCGGATGTAAAGAATGCACCGGTAAATGTAAATTGATCAGGGCCCAAAGCATTCAGCGAAGGGAGCACCTATGATGGATGATCAAACCCCATACAGGGTCTGCTGAAAAACGCGAAAACTCCTTAAAATCAACAGAGTAAACATGTATTTTGTTTCCAAAAAGCAAGGTTTTCAGCAAACCCTATAGAATTTCTTCAATTTTAGAAGCCATGATGAAATCATTCTCCGATAATCCTCCAATGGAATGCGTGGAAAGCTCAATAACCACTTTGCCATAATAAACATGCAGATCAGGGTGATGTTGCTCTTCTTCAGCTATCTCCCCAACTTTATTGGCAAAGTCCAATGCCGCTTTAAAATTTTTAAATTTGAAGGTTTGGCGGATCCATATATTATCTATAACTTCCCATTCGGTTTTCAGTTCTTTTAGATAATGAGATATTTGCTGTGAGCTGAGCGGGGGTACACCTCCTTCACAGGGTTTGCATTTCTTTTCTTTTAATTCCATAACGATTCATTTTATCATTTGACCAAAAAGCCTTATTCATTGTTGCTTGTATAATACGAACAAATCCGGCATGAGAAAGTTTAACAGGATGGACATGGATCATGATCTTTTTCGGATATTGGTTTTTTTCGAAATGAGCAGAATGCCAATATTTTTTTGCTAAATTTCGGCATATTCTTTGTTTCATTTTTATCCTGTATTATTCATAAAAAGGGGAAAACATTTATAAACAAAAGGATATTAGTGCATTACTTATTATACTCAGAGTTTTTATTTTTAAACATTTTTTCCGAGTGCGCCAATTTTTGGGCATCTGCTGCGT
>CAYYLT010000387.1:0-2517 GCA_964472385.1 uncultured Bacteroidales bacterium | reverse complement strand
ATGCCAAAGGACTGTTAACCTCTGCTATTGAAAGTGAAGACCCCATTATATATATGGAGCCTAAAAGGATATACCGCGCTGTCAAACAGGAAGTATCCGATGAGATGTTTCGCGTTCAGATCGGCAAAGCCAATGTCGTGCAGCAAGGAACAGATGTTACCGTTGTTTCTTATGGAGCTATGATGCGTGACACCCAAAAAGCCATTGCTATGGCCAAAAAAGCAGGGATCTCGGTTGAATTGATTGATCTTAGAACCGTATATCCCATCGATAGGGAGACTGTTGCCAGTTCTATTAAGAAAACCGGCAGGCTGGTAAGTGTGACAGAAGCTCCCAGAAGTTTTGGACCGGGTGGCGAGCTTATAGCCCTTGCCAATGAAGAAGCATTTCTTTACCTCGAAGCTCCACCCAAACGCATAACAGGTTTTGATACGATTTTTCCATTGCCTCAGGGAGAACATCATTATATACCTTCACCGGAGAAAATTTATTATGAAATTGAAAAAACCGTCAAATTCTAAAAGACTATGAGACATGTATTCAAATTTCCCGATATAGGAGAGGGACTGGAAGAGGGTACCATTGTTGAATGGTATGTTAAAAAAGGTCAACAGGTGGAATCCGGTCAATCTTTGGTGCAAGTAGAGACGGATAAGGTCACCACAGATATACCCTCTCCGAAGACAGGAACGCTTGTGGCATTGTATGGCAATGAAGGGGAAACGATCAATGTCGGAGACCCGTTGGCTGAAATTGAAATTGAAGGTGTTGAAGGAGAAGAAGCTGTGCAGGAAGAGGAAAAACAGCCTGCCGGTCCCTCGAAAGAAGGGGTTGAAGAAGAAGAAGGAGCAGGTGTCGTCGGTACCATCGAGGTTGCTGGTGAAGGAGGTCACCTGCCATCCAGCCAGGAAGGAGTAGAGCAGCCAGGAGAAGCTGCAGAAGCAGAAAAGCCCCGCAAAAATGCACTGGCCACACCGGTTGCAAGGGCGCTTGCTAAAGACCTGGGTGTGGATATCAACAATGTTAAAGGTACCGGTCCTGGTGGGCGCGTGATGAAAGAGGATATACACAATTATCTGGAGCAGCGTAAATCCAAACAACCCGCTGAACCAACGGCTGGTGCAGGACATGAAGAAACAATCCGGTATGAAGACCTTACCCAGATGAGAAAGACCATAGCCAAAAATATGAGCCGTTCGAAACACAATGCTGCCCATATGTCTGTTATGGATGAGGTGGAGGTTTCCGAGCTGGTGCGCATCAGAAATAAATACAAAGAAAAATATAAAGACCAGGGTATAAAATTAAATTACCTGCCATTTATCCTTAAGGCCACAGCGATGGCCCTTAAAAAGCACCCTCAGCTTAATTCCGAACTTGACCCGGACAACGACCGGATCCTTTTTAAACAATATTACCATATCGGTATAGCAGTTGATACAGAAAAAGGATTGGTCGTACCGGTAATAAAATATGTGGATACACTATCCGTATTTGAACTGGCTCAACAAACGCATGAAATAGCCAGAAAAGCAAGGGATGGAGAATTGACTATGGAAGATATGAAAGGCGGAACATTTACAGCTACCAGTTATGGTTCTATTGGCGGCCAGTTTGCGGTTCCGGTGATCAACTATCCCCAGTCAGGCATTTTGGGCATCGGACGTATCGTGAAAAAACCTGTGGTGAATGAACACGATCAGGTCGTTGCCGGTCATATGCTTCCTTTATCTATGTCGGTTGATCATCGCATTGTTGATGGAGGAGAGGTATCCAGATTCCTCAATACCTTGATGAGCTACCTGGAAGATCCGGTAACCCTCATTATGGAATAATACGAATTTCAAATGGTTTAATAATTAAGAGATAACTATAACTATGAAATACGATGTATTGATAATAGGATCAGGACCTGCCGGTTATGTGGCGGCTATTCGCGCAGGGCAGGTCGGACTCAAAACTGCACTGGTAGAAAAAAAGGATATTGGTGGTATGTGCCTCAATTGGGGCTGTATACCTTCAAAAGCCATCATTGAGAGCGCTAAATATTATGATAGACTTCATCAGGCAGATGATTTTGGCATCGATGGGATAGATATGCAGCATGTTGGTTTTAATTGGGCTAATGCCAAAAATCGTGCCTTGCGTATTGCCCGCAAACTAACCGGTGGTGTAAAATATCTGCTGGATAAAAATGGGGTGGAAATCATCCGGGGTGAGGCAATCATAACTTCAGAAAATGCTGTGACTGTAGAAAACCGACATATTGAGGCTAACAATATCATCATCGCTACGGGTTCCTATCCCAATAAATTGAATGAAAACATTCCCAAAGATAAAATTCTTGAATTGGAGCATATGTACGATGAAGAGAAATTACCCGAGACTGTTGCAGTTGTCGGTGAGGGAGGTGTTGCGGTTGAAATGGCCCAGTTTTTTCGGATGATCGGTAAAAAGGTTACCCTGGTGGCTTCTTCGGAAAATCTCCTGCCTCAAGCTGATCAGTATCTCAATGAC
>CAYYLT010000386.1:0-2519 GCA_964472385.1 uncultured Bacteroidales bacterium | reverse complement strand
CTTTCGACGCCTTGCATCTACCCAAAACTTGACGCATGAATAATACAGGTTAATATAATAGATGCCGTAATTATTAAATATTTTTAACTTTTATTTTATTGGTTTTTCCGGGATGATTCTTTTATTTGTTTAATATTTTAATCTTTAAATAAAGTGATTTATGAGCGTCAACAATTTATTAAAAGGGGTATTCATATTGGTTATCATAACCACAGCATACTCGGTAAAGGGTCAAAACCCTTCTCTAAACCAGGATCAACAGTTAAATACAGAAGTAACTGACAGCGAGTTGCAAACATTTTTAGGGATTATGAAGCAAGCCCAAACGGTGCAACGTAAGGTGCGCTCAAACATGATGAATGCCATCAAAGAAAGTGGTATGGAAATGAAGCGTTTTCAGGAAATTTCCCGTGCGAAAAGACAGGGTAATGAGGTTGAGATGACCGATAATGAAAAGGATGCCTATGCTTCCATTCAAGAGGTCATCAAAACCGAACAGCAAAAAATGCGTAAAGAAATGGATTCCATTATACAAAATGCATCAATGGATAAAAATCGTTATATGGAAATAAATAGTGCCTTAAGGCAAGATAAGGAGTTGCAAGGGCGATTGAAAAAAATCATGGGGAGGCAACAGCAGCAGCAATAGACCTGAACAATGCATTGAACTTGTTCTCATGCATTGCGATAAAGCATATCATATTTTTTGGTATCCGTACCAGTCACCCAAAAGGTTGATACGCTAAACCTGGATTTTCAATTATATTCATTGGTACGCTTTATTCTTCGGCTTCTAATGGATTGGTTGGGATAAAAAATGCTGATGGAACTCATTGCATAGTTATTACCATATTTGAGATCATTCAATTTTTCTGCCCAATAATTTATGGCATTTTTTCCGTCATTATTGGGCAGAATCTTTTATTTTTACGCTGGTTTTCGGGGTATTTTGATTTCCATACATGTTTAATAGATACATACCTAAGTAACTATGGCACAGGAAGTTTACTTCTCCTCATTGAAGAATAAAACCCATAAGAGTCCACTGCAGAAGATCAACAGGTTATTAAAGAAAGCGCATATAAGATCCTGTTTTGATGAACAGCAAATCATAGCTGTTAAGGTTCATTTTGGTGAATTGGGTAATACTGCTTTTTTGCGCCCGGTTTATTTACGGCCGGTTATTGGTGAGCTCAAAGCTATGAATACCAGGCCTTATCTGACAGATACCAATACCCTGTATGTAGGTATGCGTGCCAATAGTGTGGACCATCTGTATTGTGCGAACTGGAACGGTTTCGGTTTTTCAACTTTACAGGTACCTATCATTATTGCTGACGGACTGAGGGGTGAAAACAGCATAGCCTATGAAGTAAATCTTGCTTTATCAGATAAAGTACATCTTGCCTCTGATATACTTAATGCAGATGGTATGGTATGCGTAAGCCATTTCAAAGGACATGACCTTGCAGGCATGGGCGGAGCCATCAAGAATCTTTCTATGGGCTGTGCGAGCAGGCAGGGAAAACTTGATATGCATTCTATGTCCCGGCCTTCGATTGATCAGGGAAAATGTACGGCTTGTCGCATTTGTGTTGATTATTGCCAGGTTCAAGCCATTGAGGTTGCCAAAAAAGCCTATATTACCAAGAATTGTGTGGGTTGTGCCCGCTGTATTGGCGTTTGTCCTGAAGGTGCCATCCGGATCAACTGGGACGCTTCATCGGAGAATACCCAGAAGAAAATGGCGGAATATGCCTATGGAATAAAAAAGGTTTTTGGGTCCCGTATGATTTTTCTTAATGTGATCACCAATGTAACACCCGGCTGTGATTGTGACCCTGCAAATGATGAACCCCTGGTTCGCGATATCGGATTTCTTGCTTCAACGGATCCGGTTGCCATTGACAGAGCTTCCCACGATCTGGTCAAAAAAGCATACGGGGGATATGATCCCTTCGTCCAATTCTATCCCCATCTTAATCCGCTCATACAGCTTGAATATGCCGGTGAGATCGGACTGGGCTCCAATGAATATACCCTTATTGAAGTCTAATAGACACTTCCTTTTTCGTTAATCTTTCCGGAATGGGAATCCGACGAACGGATATAGCGGGACTGGGTTAATTCTATGTTGCAATTGTATTCTTTTATAGATTCCAGGTGATCTATTATTCTGCTCGATTCGAAAATGTTAAGTAGAATTTTTTTAGTCCAGTATTGAGATCTTTTTTTGGTCTGCTCATAGGAGTCGAATCTTTCTTTTTCCGTGAAATATTCCATTAACGAGAGTATTTCAGGGTGATCCACTTTTTTTTCACCAAATATGATGGTGGATATCATGAGGAAAATATCATCCAGAATACACTCCCGGCTTGGAATCCAAACCCATTCCCGGGTATTGTCTAAGGTTTTCATCAAGAGCCTTTCTTCTTTCTTTTCTGAAAAGAACAATTGGTATTCGGGAATGACACTTCCATTTTCCAGTTTGCTTTCGCCAATCAATGCCTGAGCGGTGT
>CAYYLT010000385.1:0-2596 GCA_964472385.1 uncultured Bacteroidales bacterium | reverse complement strand
ATGTTGTTCATGATACATTTGTCAAAGGGACAGACGGGTTTGTCCATGGGACAGGCATTGATTTCGATCTCTCCTTCTATGGTTTCGTATAGCTCAAGAAAATTGATTTTTTCAGGATCTTTTTTCAGGATAAATCCTCCTCTCGGGCCGCGTTGCGAGGAGAGGTATCCCGATTTGACCAGCCTTTGCATGACTTTGGCCACATGGTGTTTCGATGTGTTGGTTTTATCCGCGATCATGGCAACATTCATGCCTTTTTTTTCCCTTGCAATGAGTATGATGCCGTGGAGGGCAATGGAAGCCGCTTCTGATAAGGCTACGATCCTGGCCATTTTTACAGGTATTTTGGTAATTTAAGTATTTTAATACGCAAATATAATAAATTTTATCCTGCATATAGCAACCTGTATTTTGGCTGGTCTTGAAAACTGTATGATTCACAAACAAGTGCAATGAAGTTTGTGAATCATGCAGGACAGAGAAAAAAATCCTCAGCTTTGCCGTTTTGGGGCCAAGGGTTATGCACTATAAGTGCTCCGCCAGTTTCACCAGGCGAATGAATTCGCTGCGATATCCTTCCGGATCTTCTCCTTTGCCTTCACGGGCCAATTCAATAACCGATTCGTAGGTAGCCGTACCTTTATAATCCGAATCACGGAGTAGCATTCCAAAACCGGCTACCGCTGCAGAAAACTGAAAATTATCCGACATTTCTTCAGGCCTGTTATCCGCATAGGGGATGACCTCTTCCAGCAGGATACTCCTTTTGCCGACAGGTTTTTTATACCGGAATTTAACGGTTGCCATCTCATCCCCTGCTTTAGCTAACGCATTTAATCTGGCAGTCTGGTATTTCAGTTTGTTGTGTTTGGGGGTTTTCTCGCGGGCGGGTATGATTTCATACAGGGCAGTGACCGTATGGCCTGAGCCCAGTTCCCCGGCATCCTTTTTGTCATTGTCGAAATCTTCATCGTTCAGCATCCGGTTTTCGTACCCGACCAGCCGGTATGAGTCTACAACAGCCGGGTTGAATTCGATCCGGATCTTCACGTCTTTGGCAATGGTAAAGAGGGTGCCGGCAAATTCATTGATTAAAACTTTTTTGGCTTCCAGGATATTGTCGATGTAGGCATAGTTTCCATTGCCCTTATCTGCAAGGATTTCCATTTTGCTGTCTTGATAATTGCGGGTACCGAATCCCAGGACAGAGATAAAGATGCCCTTTTTGCGTTTTTGCTCAATAAGCCTTTCCATCTCTGCATCGCTGGAGGGGCCGACATTAAAATCGCCATCTGTGGCCAGGATAACCCTGTTGTTTCCCTCCTTAAGATACTGTTCGGTAGCTACTTTAAAAGCAAGCTTTAAACCGGCGCCTCCTGCGGTAGAACCCCCTGCTTCCAGATTATTCAGTGCATTGAGGATGGTTTCTTTTTCGCTTCCCGGTGTGGAAGGCAATATCAATCCTGAACTGCCTGCATAGACAACTATAGCAATGCGGTCTTGTTTCCTTAATTGATTTACCAGCAGTTTGAAAGCTTTTTTCAACAGGGGCAGCTTGTTTTGCGGACGCATGGACCCGGAAACATCAATTAAAAATACCAGATTGGATGGGGGAAGGTTCTTCGTTTTAATATGTTTTCCCTGTAAACCGATATGGAGAAGGAGGTTATTCTTGTTCCACGGGCAGCGGGCCAGCTCCTGGCTGATCGAAAAAGGATGTCCGTTGTCCGGTTCCGGATAATCGTACGTAAAATAATTGATCAACTCTTCAATGCGAACAGCATCTACAGGAGGTTTACGGCCACTGTTGAGAAACCGGCGCATGTTGCTGTAGGATGCTGCATCCACATCAATGGAAAATGTGGATAACGGATTTTGCATGGCTTTTCTAAAATTGTTCTCGCGGATCGTGGCATATCCCTCGCGGTTGAAAGGACCCTGGCGGCTGAAATGCCCCTGCTTCAGCCTAATGCTATGTGCCGGGGCGCCGGATGATCCCGCAGCCAAGGCATCGATCGCAACTTTTGTTTTTTTGCTGTCAGAAACGATCGTAACCCCTTGCATTTTTTTGATTAGCGGATCGAGCGAGACGTTGATAACAGTCTCATCGTTTACCATAACTTCCTTTGTTTTCATGCGATTATGACTGAATACCAGCATGTTGCCTTTTGCGGCCGTTATGGTATAATTCCCCCGGGTATCGGTGAATGCACTGTCGGAAGCATTTTTGATGCTTACCTTTACTCCTGAGATGGGTTGATTGGTTGCCGCGTTGGTTACGGTTCCCTGAATCATTTGGGCGCTGACATTGCAGCTGATCATGGCTGCTAAAATGAATGCGATCCATACCTTTGTCTTCATGGTGATTTGCTTTAAATGAAACATGATCCTTTTTGGTAAAAGGATGTATCAGGAAATGCAATTCCATAAAAATGATAAAATTTTTTGGTTATATGACCCTATGCATTGGTTTTGCCGTAATTTGAATTAACTTTATAGAACTAACACGAACCAAGATAGCTATACAAGAAGGATGTATCCTATGAAACCTGCATGCAGCAACCTACAAAACAAGGCAATGTATAAAGCATGCAGG
>CAYYLT010000384.1:0-2651 GCA_964472385.1 uncultured Bacteroidales bacterium | reverse complement strand
AACCCAACTGCCACCCGGCAGAATGTTCAATCAAAATTTTATTCAATTAACACATCTATTCACACTATAAACTAAAATCAATGAAAACGAAAGCAATCATAACCATAATGGTTTTATACCTGGGTATAAGTTTCAATAGCAATCTGCTTGCTCAGGAATCCGGTTCTCCATTTTCTGTGGGTGCCGACTTTTATAGTTCCTATGTTTGGCGGGGGGTATCCTTTTCCGGACCATCCCTGCAACCCTATGTAGATTTTACCACCGGTGGATTTTCGCTGGGTGCCTGGGGTTCCTATGGATTTGACGGGTTTATGGAAGCTGATTTGTATGCATCCTATGGCTTCGATTTTGGATTATCCCTCGGATTAACAGATTATTATTACCCCGGCTCACCTTATTTTAACTATTCCGCTGATTCAGCAGGTGCTCATGGGTTTGAGCTGAATGGGAGTTATGAACTGGGCAGCATAACTGTATCTGCCAACTATATGCTCAATGAAGCTGGCATAGCAGGAACAGCCGGAGGTGATATGTATTTTGAACTGGGATATGGCTTTGACCAGGTTGACATTTTTGTCGGTGCCGGTGACGGATGGCATTCCTCTGATGGAGAATTCGCACTGGTCAATTTAGGCCTGGGGACATCCAAGGAAATTAAGCTGAGCGAAGATTTTGCCATGCCTGTTTCCGGGATGATCATTTTGAACCCTGACCTGGAACAATTTCATATTGTTGTTGGCGCTTCATTTTAACCTTAGAAGTGCTGATGGAGCATATACGGTCATGAAATTTTACAGTTTTATTTAAGCTTCACAGTCGTTTAATCTAAATTTTAGGAAATTGAAAAAAATTGAAGCCATCATCAGGAAGACCAAATATGAAGAGATCAAACTGGCTCTTCATGAAAGCGGGATTGACTTCTTTTCTTACTGGGAAGTAAGAGGAGTGGGTAAAGCCACGCAGGAACGCATATATCGCGGTATCAAATACGATACCTCTACCATCGAGCGGATACTGATATCGATTTATGTACGGGATAAATATTTGCAATCCACCATTGATACCCTTATGAGGACAGCAAGAACGGGAGAGCTGGGTGACGGTAAAATATTTGTATCCGAATGCCTTGATGCGTACCGCATCAGAACCGGGGAACACGGTGATGAAGCGCTCTATATAAAAGGGGAGCAAGATTGATCCCCTATATTTATAGAATAAAGGGTCTTTTCATCGTATTACGTCATTGTATTGATGCCTATCATTATCCCAGTTTAACTATTACTGGTTAAAGAAAACATGATAGTCATACGTTCAATTTCTTCTATTAGCGTGATGTGATTCTTGTTATGAACCTGTTGGCCCGGTACCTTTAAAGTATTTTTGTAAGGTATTATGTAACAACATTGGGTGAAATTGAATCCAGGGACAGCTTCCTTTGTCATTCAGGTTCCAAAATTTATTCATGGATTAGATCCTTTATTAGTTATTTCATTCTGATTATCAATAAAAAATATTATGGAAGAAAGTATAAAAATAGAAAGCATAGCAAAAGATATCGGTGACGTTGCCATGTCCACCGATACGATATGGGTGTTAATAGCTGCCGTTCTGGTTATGTTCATGCAGCCTGGCTTTGCCATGGTTGAAGCCGGATTCACCCGTTCCAAGAACTCTGCCAACATACTGATGAAGAATCTTATGGATTTTTCATTCGGGTCGCTTGTATTCTGGTTTGTTGGTTATACGATCATGTATGGTGATGATCTGGGGGGATTCCTGGGTAAGCCATTTCTGTTCTTCAACAGTGATGAGGTAAACGGGATACCCGATAAGGCCAGTCTGATGTTCCAGACGGTATTTGCAGCAACTGCAGCAACCATTGTATCCGGGGCCATGGCAGAACGGACTAAATTCACTGCTTATATTGTGTTTAGCATAGCCGTAACCCTTATCATCTATCCGGTATCCGGTCATTGGGTATGGGGTGGTGGCTGGCTCTCCAGTCTTGGTTTTCATGATTTCGCCGGTTCAACGGTTGTACACTCTGTAGGTGCGTGGGTTGGATTTGTGGGGTCTGCAGTTCTGGGGCCCAGGCTGGGTAAGTATATTAACAAGAAACCCATGGCTATACCTGGGCACAACCTTACCCTGGCAACGCTTGGTGTATTTATTCTGTGGTTTGGGTGGTTCGGTTTTAACCCTGGTTCACAGTTGGCTGCCAGTGGTAGTGACAATGCCCTGGCCATATCGCATATCTTCATTACCACCAATCTGGCTGCGGCAGCCGGTGCTGTTACCTCTATGATCGTGGCCTGGAGGCGTTATAAAAGACCTATCCTGAGTTTTGCACTTAACGGTGCACTGGCCGGTCTCGTAGCCATTACTGCAGGATGCAATATTGTGACTCCCGGAGGTGCGGTGCTCATAGGTATCATTTCCGGATTTATCCTGCCCTTTGGCGTTGAGTTCTTTGATAAAGTGCTTAAGGTTGATGACCCGGTAGGTGCGATTACCGTCCATGGTGTCTGCGGTGCTGTCGGCACCATCCTGGTAGGTTTTTTCGCTACTGACGGAGGTCTCTTCTATGGCGGTGGTGCTCAACTGCTGGGCGTACAAGCACTGGGAGTCCTGGCTGTCTTTGGCTGGGCCAC
>CAYYLT010000383.1:0-2652 GCA_964472385.1 uncultured Bacteroidales bacterium | reverse complement strand
AGACAGGGCATTTAACGAAATATTTGCTCATAACCTTACAATTTGGAAATAATACATGTACCCATGCTATTGATTACAGGCATTTTTTGTGTTTTTAAGCAAACCCGCAGCAGGTGACTACATCGTGGTCTTTCGACGTCTTGCATCTGCCCAAAACTTGACGCATGATTAATGCAGGTTAGGTAATAGCAATTTTCCTGATCTATTCGCGTCAAAGGGGATGATCAATAAGTCTGGAAAGGGTTTTTTCTCAATCTTTTTCCGGTAAGTCGGAAGGGTCGGTATGAATAGTGGCTGTCATATTGAGTTCTTCTTCAATGGCCTGTTCAATTTTTTTCACATCATGATGCGCTTCACTAAGGCTGGTCTCAGAAGGCAGGGTAATATGAAAGGTAAGTTCTATATGGTCGCCGTAACGGTGGAAGTGAATATGGTGTATATCGGGATCAAAACCCAGGGCCTGTTTTCCAATAGCTTGTAATTTGGCGACCAATAATTCGGAAGGGTTTTCACCTAAAAGTGGAGATACTGCCTGTCGTACGATCAGGAAGGCTCCCCAGGCAATCATGATGGCTACCAGCATACTTAATGCACTGTCAATCCACCATAAATTTTTACCTGCGAAAATACCGATCAGAATGATTATGGTGGAGAGGGAATCGGTTCTGTGATGCCAGCCGTCTGCCTTTAAGGCATTGGAGTTGGTTTTTTTACCGGCCCAAAATGCATACTGGGCTAGAGCCTCTTTAACCAAAATGGAGATAATGATAACAACAATTGCGATTCTTCCATATTGAACAGCTTCCTGGGATTTTAATTGTTCGATGCTTTTGAGGATAAAATTAAAGGCAATCATCCACATAAATACCCCGATAACCAGAGAAGCAATTAATTCTGCCCGACCATGTCCAAATGGATGATCATGGTCGGCCGGTTTTTTGGCGATTTTTATGCCAATCAAAACGATCACGGAGCTGAATGAATCTGACAGGGTATGCCAGGCATCAGCTATAAGGGCCAGAGAACCGGTCACATAACCTGCCCAGAATTTTAATACAAACAACAGGAGATTGGCAGTTATCGCAAGCCAGCCTTCGATATTGCCCAGCCTGGTTCGGTTGTGTTGACGAAGCATAAATGCTTATTTCAGCTGATCTTATTGACCTTTATTGAATTCTTTATCCAGGGTTTCTTTAAGTTTTTGCTTTTTATCAGGAGATAATTTCTCTAAGATGTTGGTGGAATGTCTTACTTTATCCAGGGCTTTTCCGATGTAGTGAATCTCCTTTTTGTAACGCCGGCAAAATTTGCAACCCATCAGATGAACCTGCAACTGATATTGCTCTTTACAGCTTAATTTTTCATCTTCAGCTTTTGATATGAGAAATGTCGCTTTCTCGCATGAGATCATCATACGATTCATTAAATTTTCCAGTGCGTGTTTCTTATGATCGTTCATCTTTGTCGAACCAATTTTTTTCAAGGCATTCCCGGATTTTTAATCTTGATCTGTGGAGAATCACCCATAAGTTAGACTTCGAAATGTTCAATTCCTTACATACCTGGTCGGTTGATATTTCTTCAAATATTTTTAGGCTAAAAGTGGATTTCCATTTTTCGGGTAACAAAGAAAGACAAAATTCCAGTATTTTGTAAAATTCTTCTTGTTCAAGGGTTCTATCCTCTGTTTCCCAGTTTTGGGGCCTTTTTTCGGGTTTCCATTTTCCCTGTTTATTTCCTGATTGATAGAAAGGCAGTTCAAAATTTTCTGCCGGTTCTTCTTTCCTTACTGCTTTATGCCTGTAGTGGTCAACAATTTTTCTTTTCAAAATGGATACTAACCAGGTTCTCTCCGTACTGTTGCCTTTAAATGTGTCTTTGGCTTTATATGCAGCAAGGAATGTCTCCTGGACCAGATCTTCTGCAATTTCCCTTGAATATATTCTTCGCAAGCAATAGTTGAACAGGTAATCGGCATGACTACCCACCCATTGAGAAGGATCCAGCTTGTTTTGTTTTCCGTTGCGCATCCAAAAGGTTAACTCGCGTTTATAAAAAGATAAATATATAAAAAATCTACGAAAACGTTAACAGGTATATTTTGGTTATATTTGATCCGGTAATGACATGGCTAAAAAAATGCGATTATGAAAATCATTATGGTAAAGAAGCTGCTTGAGGACGGCAGTGAGTGCAAAAAATGCCGGGAAGTTACTGAACGATTGAATGCCCATAACGAGACGAGCAAGATTGATCATGTTGCTTATGCTGATCTGCGCGAACCCGATTCTGAAGGCTTCAAATTGGCATCAAAACACCAAATGGACACCACGCCATTTTTTATTGTTGAGGATGATGGAAAAGAAACTGTTTATAAGACCTATTTGGAATTGCGAAAGCACGTTTTCAATCAAATGCCGGATGAAGAAGATATTGAAATAGAAGAAAAGCGGCAAGCCCCGCCGGATCCGATGGATTTCTTATAAAATGCCGGGACTTCCGGGATATAACTACCCTGTCTTTTCCTATGAATCGTACAAAGGCACAGACACGCTGTGTGTTATTTGGGCCAATCGTTTCGTGCCTCCGCCCATTGCTTCATCTGTTTAAAATTTTTGTCGTTAAAAAAATGCCAAAAATTTTGGCACATTC
>CAYYLT010000382.1:0-2683 GCA_964472385.1 uncultured Bacteroidales bacterium | reverse complement strand
CCAGGAATTCCTCGCGGGTACGTTCCATAACCATCCGCCCTTCTTTCATAATACCTACCCGGTCGGCAATGGCTTTGGCCCGGAAAATATCATGGGTACACATCAGAATGGATTTGCCTTCTTTTTTAAGCTTCAGCAAAATTTGCATCAGCTCTGAGGCTGCTTTTGGATCGAGACCGGAGGTAGGCTCATCCAACAAAATGTTGGGCGCGTCTTTGATTATGGCTATGGTAAGCCCCACTTTTTGCCGCATCCCCTTGGAGAAGGTTTTTATTTTACGCTCGAAAGCTTCTTCCTGCAGGCCCACTTCACGCATTCGCATGTAATAATCTTCGCGCGTGAGGTTTTGCTTACCCCCCAGTTTCGCGAAAAAATCAAGGTTTTGCCTGGCCGTGAAATTGCCATACAACATAACATTTTCCGAAACATACGAAACATATTTTTTTGCTTCCAACGGTTCTTTTGAAACATCAATTCCGTTAATCAGCGCCTCGCCGACGGTGGGCTCAATAAAATTCAGGAACAGGTTTACTGTTGTAGTTTTACCGGCACCGTTGGCGCCCAGCAAACAAAAAATTTCACCCTCTTTTATTTCGAGGTTGAATGCATCAAGGGCCAGTTGTTGATCCTCGTACCGTTTTGTTAAATCAATGGCTTGTAACATAGTATTTTTTTTTTTGATTAATTCTGTTATTTAAATAGACAATTTTTTTTGTTTTTATCGTACATCATATTTTGAGAAGGCTACAACTGTTATCCAGGGAATAATAATAAAATAGAAAAGCAGGAGCAGGATATCGGGCAGACTTCTATACAGGATTTTATTGAGAGCAAGAAATGAATAGTTTTCAAGGTGGGGCACGTCAATATTATCGGTATTGGCATCGTCACGGTTGTTACTCATAATCCATACACTACCACCAAATAAGTACTTGCTTTTCGTGAATTTGGAATAGACTTCCTGCTCCACCTTCTTTTGAAACCGTGATGCATAATCATTAAAATGTTGCATTTCAAGTAATCCGGTTGACGATATCTCTGTCATTAGATACATATAGCAACTGACAGGCGATATCCTGGATATGTTTTTAGCGATGTTTTGTTGTGTTTTTAGTTTTTGCAAGTGATGCTGATCTATCTTATCCAGGGCTTTCACGATTTTGTCCTGATAATCCGTTTCGGTTTCGAGGATAGCATCATCATACTCACGGAAAATATTTTGCCCATCAACGTTTCCCATGTTTTCAAATGATATTTCATCCGGTGAAACGCCGTGCCTGGATAACAAGTCTGCAAGGGTTTCTTTACGGATGTTATCCAGTTCTTGTTCAATCTCCTGCCGCACCAAAAATTTTTCATCAGCTATGGCTTTTTCTTTTTTTACCGGGTATATAATCTCTGCTATAATGGGGCTTACCTTGGGTATAAAAGAGAAAAAAATGACCCATATAAAGAGCAGGATTACAATGGATGAAACCGAATCGCGGGTCAGGCAGGAAGCCAGCGTACCAAATGAAAACATGATGAAGATAAAAACAAAAGTAATGAGCAACATGACGGCCATGTTTTTCCAGAAATAGCTTTCTGTGAGAGAAACACTTCCGGCAATTAATAAAATAAGCAGCCCGATAATGAAACTCAGCAGGAAAAATACGATGAATACGAGATAGGTTCCGGTTATTTTAGCAACAATATACTTCCACCGCGGTACCGGGTTCGAGATTACCAGTTTAAGGGTTCCGTTTTCACGTTCGCCCGAAACAGAGTTAAAAGTAAATACCAGGGCCAGGATGGATAATATAGACCCTACGATAAACAAAAAATCGAGGGGACCAAAAAGTTCGGATAAGCCGTTGCTCCGCTGGTTGTCTTTTTCAAGAAGATAAATACCATTGCTTTGTGTACGTACTTTGTTAGGGATAACATTTACCATTCCGTTGGAAAAAATGCTTAAAGCCGAAGGTGGGCGGAATCCCTGTGCATCAAATCCTGAATTCACTTTATCTTTTGATTGTTCGTGGTACACTTTTTTGGCATGGGTATATGCTTCTTCCCTGGTTTCAAATGCTTTGGTATTAATAAATATGCCCAGCGGAATAATCAGCAAACACAACAAGGCTGCAAACATAGACCGGCTGTTGTTTATGGTATCGTGAATTTCTTTTATAAGCAGTGTACTAAACATAAAAATTTTGTTTCAAATAACTCATTACCTTAAATCGTATGTATCAAACTTCCACATACAGCCCAGAAGCGGTATGAGGGTAAATAAGCACATCATTAAAATGAACACTCCGGCATTTCTTAATCGATTTGAAATCGAGGCAGGTTTTTCAATAAACCGTGGAACTTCTTCAAAAATCACTGGCTTCCTTGTTGTGGATAGCGATTCAAAAGGATTATACCAATGTGGGCTATCCCTGTCAGCAGCATCTTTATCTTTGAAAAACTGCAAGAGGGTTTCCTGGTATTGGTGTATCGCTTCCCAGTTTTTCTTAAAACGGAAAAACCCTCCATCGGTAATGGCTTCATTGAAGTGCTCAAAAGCACTAACGGGCGAAAACATGGCAATTCTCATGAGCTTTTCATTTTGCATGAACATACTTGAATAATAATCATCCATTACTATTTTATCGCTTAGCATCAGGTTCATCCGGTTTCGTGCGCGTAATTCATTCCGATA
>CAYYLT010000381.1:0-2692 GCA_964472385.1 uncultured Bacteroidales bacterium | reverse complement strand
AGGAAATCCCTCCTTTGCGATCGCAATAATTTTTTTTTTTTTTGTTGGCCGCCTGTTCCTTGCGCCAGTACCCCACATCGTTTACCGCCACAACACGGCAACTGTCCATCTTAAGAAACTGGGAAAGGTTAACACGGATAGCCTGCCTTCCCGTGCCAATCATACCTATATTAATCCGGTTGCTGGGTGCTTTTTTTCCCAATACCGACGAAGGGACAACATAGGGCGCTGCCATCATGCCCATACCCGCAGTGGTCATATTTTTGAGAAAATCTCTTCTGGTTACTTGTTTATTCATCTTGATATTTTTTTGATTTTTATATTCTTGAAACAAACCTGATTTCCATGATCCTGCAATAAAATATGGCCTTTTTCATCCTGCCCGAAATTTTCGATGTCTTTAAATTTACTTTGCTTTACCCTTTTTTCAAAGACCTGACTGCCCCGGTTGTATTCCAGTACTTTTAATCCATTAAGCCAGTGTTCGACAAGATCCCCTTTTACGATGATCTTGCTCTGGTTATAAGTGCCCAGTGGTTTAAGCTTTTTGTTCGACGGTGGAAAAAGATTGTAAAGGCCTCCCGCCGTATAATAATCTCCGGGTTGCAATTTACCCTGTTTCATCCAGCTATGATTGGCATCATCCAGGATCTGATATTCCAGTCCATAGCCATATTTTTCATTCTCCGACCTGCCTTCCTGAACAACATATTTCACACCACTATTCCCGCCAAGATCCTTCATTTTCCATTCCCATTTCAGGATAAAATCGCCGTATTCCTTTTTTGTAACAATGTCTCCACCATGGCTGGATTCGCCACCACCACAAGCGTCAACGCATAAAGCCCCGTCTTGAATGTTCCAGCCGACATCCGGGAAACTATCCTTATTGATCCCGCGCCAGTGCCGTGTATCCGCGCCATTGAAAAGCAACTGCCAGCCTGCTTCTTTCTCTTTGGCTGTTAGCCTGTTATCCGAATAATCCCGGGGGTAAGATAAATGTTCCAGCGTGCTGTATATATATCCCAGCGTATAAGCTGTACCCAGTTCAGGCCTTTGGGGATCCGACCAGTATTCAATGCTCACCGTACCGGTATAATCGATATCGATCAACGCCTGCAATACCAATTCAAAATCCAGCACGCCATAACCGGGCAATACGACTTTCCCTTCCGGAGAAGCTGAGCTAACATCCCAGAACTGGATATCAAGCACGCGGCTTCCATACTGGCGGATCTTCTCTGCAGGATCCCGGTTGATCCGCAAGGTATGACCCACATCAATGCAAATGCCCATACGCCGATCTCTGTCTTTTACCATTTCGTATGCACTTTCCGGAGTGGGATAAAGTATATCCCAATCTCCATGAATATGTATAGCCAGCTGAATATCATACCTTTTGACCATCTGCTCGCACCAATCCATCAATTCCGGATCAGGTACCCCCACAATAAGTTCCATACCAGCCCGGTCGGCATATTCAAAGGCCTGTTCCACCTTTTCCCGGGAGTCCATGTAAATCACCCCGCCTGCATAGATATCAATATCCCTGGCTTTGGCTTTTTGTAATACAGCTTCTGCCTTTTTCGTAGAAATATCCAGCGGCATATGCATGCTTTTAACCGTAAGCCGATGAATATCAAGCTTCTCCATTACCTCCAGCACTTCATCCAACCCTTTTTCGCGAAAGGCATAGGAGGCTACACCCACATCAAATTTTACCTGTGGATTGGGATTTGTCCGTACAATCTGCTGGGCTTGGCTATACTTAACAACTGCTGATCCCAACAATACATAAAGAAGGAAAAGAAACGTAAGCCTGTTCATTTTTTTAAATATTATTTTGGCCACGGGCATAAAAAAGAAACAATACCATCAAAAGCTATTGGAACAAAATTACAAAACCCGCCCATCCTTCATAAATGTTATATTTGCAAATAACAATGATTTGATTGCAATGAGCAATATTTTATGTTAATTTTAAGCAAAAATAAGTTTTTATGCTCCCCAGGTATCTGAAAGTTTTGTATCCCGAGAACTCTTCCATTCACATTCGTTACGACCATGTAACCTATTTTGACAATCCCTGGCATTTTCACCCGGAGCTGGAGGTCAATCTGATCCTTAAAGGCCGGGGCAGAAGGTTTGTGGGCGATCATGTGGAACAATTCAAACCGGATGATCTGGTTTTTCTGGGAAGCAACACCCCCCATTACTGGAAAAGCGATACATGTTATTATGGTGGCAAGACCCCATCGAAATGCGAGGCCATCATTCTGAAATTCCATGAGTATTTTCTTGGCAAGGAGCAATATGAACTACCGGAGCTGGCTCCGTTAAAAGCATTTTTTGAATCGGCCAAAAGGGGTATAAAATACCGGAGATATAACAAAATAATCATATCACTGCTAAAAAAAATGGTGCACGCACAAGGATTACAACGCATAAGCCTTTTTTTGAAAATCTTGCATCTGCTTTATCAGGAAAAGGAATGTTATACTTTATCCAGCGAAGGCTTTATGGATCCGGTCAATCCCAAGGAGGAAAACCGCATGAACCAGGTATACAATTATATTATCCATCATTTTCAGGAAAAGACCTCCATTGAAAAGATCGCAGAAAGTGCGCACATGCATCCTTCGGCTTTTTCACGCTATTTTAAGCAGCGGACTGGTAAATCGGTCACTGCATT
>CAYYLT010000380.1:0-2709 GCA_964472385.1 uncultured Bacteroidales bacterium | reverse complement strand
GGTTTGCTGAAAAACACAAAAAATGCCTATAATAAATAGAATGCGTACATTTATTGTTTGCAAATTGTCATGTTATGAGCAAATATTTCGTTAAACGCCTTGTCTTTTTTATGATTATTTTTTGTTAGCCTTTAGCACATCATCTACTGCGTTGGCTTCAGCTCGCAGTATTCATATACAGCTTCGCTTTGCCGCCTTTAGTTTTGTTGTGTATCAGGAAGGCTATATCATTGGTTTTCTTTATACGCCTCTACCCAGTCAATCTGCATTTCTTTCGGAAGTTTGTTGTGATTTACCTTGTCATCCAAACCGGAATTCAGGATCATATACATAGGCTCATCGGGAATATCTGAAGACTTGATTTGTTTCACAGTCATATTGTTGATTTTCCATATTAGCTTACCCGGCTTCCAATCCAGGGAAATGATATGAAATCTTTTCGTCAGATTGATTCCTTTGATCCGGGTTTGCTTGACCTTTAAATTCTCCGCGGCTCTTGGATCTCCAGTATAGATACCTACTTTCAGCGATTTTGGTTTCTTTCCGTCGAAATGAAACACATCAATTTCCGGATAAATTCTGTCGGGTACAAGCCAGAAGCAATGACGGAGATGATGCGCACGGCTGAGTTTTACCTTGGCTCTGAACAATCCGTAATTTTGACGAAAACTCTGACCGGTATTGATGATACCCGAAGTATAGGAAAACTGTCTGGGATAAAAGCCAAATTTGGGATGCCAGGCTTTGCCCTCCACCTCTTCCTCTCTGGTAATTATGCTAAGCAGGCTGTTGTCTATTTTCAAATTGCTCCCGGCTGTAAAAAAATGCGCATCTGTGCTCTGAACGTAACTGTCATTCAATAATGCTTTTCCCCAATAATAGGATGTAAGCCATTTGTTTCTGTCCAGTTCTCCATTTTGAAAATCATCCCAAAAGGTTCGCTTCCAATTTCTTTGAAAATCAAACTTTTTGGTATGAATATTTTTAAAATACCATCGAATATGTTTTGAATTTTTTAATGTCCGAAAATCTTTAACATACTGATATTCTTTGCTATGCTTAAATTTATTGCGTTTTTTCAGGTATTTTTTCTGTTCTATAAAAGTCTCATCTTGCAGTTGATTTTTTAGTTCCTGATATTCTTGCAATTCATCCGATTCAAGCGCTTTTTTATACATACTGTATTTTTTGCTGTTGCTGAAACGCAATGCCTTTCTGATCTTTCGATCTTTTTTAAGTTTTTGATATGTTTTGAACATTTGGTATTCATTGGTGTGTTTGAATGTCAATTGTTCAATTTCATCCGGGATTCGCCGGAATTCCTCTGAATTTACCTTTTCTTGAAGTTCAAGAAATTCCTGGATCTCCCTGGAATCTTTTAATGCTTCAAATTGCTTTAGCTTTTTTGCATAATGTATCTTCCGATATTTCCTGACCTCAGGATCCTTTTTTAATTTTTTATATTCCAGCCACTTCTGGTATTCCAGTGAATTTTTATAATGTATGGCCAACGCTTCCTTTAATGCACTTTGGTAGGCTGCTGATTTCAAATATTGATGTATTTCCTCGAAAGCCTTATATTCATCTGATTGCTGTATCGCTTCAATTTTATCCAGTTTGCCGGACTTTTTATATTTGACATAAGTTTTGACTTCTCTGGATTTCTCCAATTCCTTTAACCTCAGATAATGCTGATATTCTTCGGTGTTTTTAAGATTCAGCGCTTTCATCTTATTCTTGTGCTCGCCGGATTGCAACATTTCACCCAGTTCAATCATTTCATTATATTCCTGGGATTCTTCGGATAACTGATTGGATTTGTATTGTTTATGTAATTGTTTGTACCTTCGCTCCTGATCCTTCTTATCCTTCCGGATTTGTTTTATTTCATATTTCAAAGACTTTCTCAGATTTCTGAAATCCACAGAATCAATATAATCATTCAGGCCCATGTATTCATTAACAAGCGAAGATTCTTGAATTTTTCCCAGTTCCTGGTGTTTTCCTGACGCTTTAAGCTTAACAAACCAACCATATTGTTTTTTCAAATTTTTGTGCCGCTTTTTTTGCTGCTTCAGTTCCTTTAACCGGTTTTTTCTTTCACCCGCATATTGCTTTTTAAGGGCTTTAAAGTCGGTTTTGCTGATTTCTTCCTTTAGCATCTCAAAGTGATGGATCTTGTCACTCTCCTTTAAAGCAAGATAATCAGCATAAGCTTTCGAATCCTTGAATCTGAAGAACCATTGGTATTTCCTCTGTAGTTTTTTATACTGTTTGAGGGTATCTTTATAAGCTTTCTTTTTTGCTTTTCGCTTCTCTTTTAGTTCCTTTTTAAATGTATCAAACTGTTCAGAATCAAAAAAATCATTCAATTCATAATACCTATTTAATTCCTCAGAATCTTTCATTTCCATATAGTGAGAAAGATCTTTGGATCCTTCTACTTTCAAATAGGATTTTACCGGTTCTGATTGCCGTATTCTTTTATACTTTTTTTCCAAGTTATAAGGTTCACTGCCTTTGTATTTCAAAGCATTAATTGCGTTTTTCTTCCGCTTGAATTCATCGGAATGAAGGTAATCTTTTAACTGCTCGTAACGCGATAGCTCATCGGAATTTTGAAAATCTAGCAGGGCATTAAAATCATCTTCAATCTGTTTTTCTTTCTTTTCAATTTTTCGGGAATCAGGTAAGAAACCAAACAGAGCA
>CAYYLT010000379.1:0-2731 GCA_964472385.1 uncultured Bacteroidales bacterium | reverse complement strand
TAAAAACCGGGCCACATCCCCATTTAAAAAGCCGGCGCACGATTCGGGTTGACAGACTTTTACTTACTGTTTGCCTGTAGCAATTTGTTTGGCCATATGATGACAAAGGATGTGATTGGGAACATCTGAATGTGCCTTGATCCATTTTAATTCCAGGAATTTGCCCTCACTCAACCGGTCAAGCAGCTGCCAGTGTCTGACAAATTTCACCCTGGTTCCCTGAGCTGTATGCCAGTCATTCAATTTCCAGAAATATATCCACTGTGCCAGACCACGAATGACATACCTGCTATCCGTATTCACCTGTATTTTATCAACATGCATCAACCGTTCCAAACCCTCATTAATGGCCAATAGCTCTATCAAACTGCTGTTTTTAACGGTTGAATACGCATGAAACACCTGTCTGTTACCCCCGGGCTCTTCTATTATCCCGGCATAGCCGGATTGTTCCCTATCATGAGCATACGATCCATCTGTAAATAGTTTGTGTATGTTCGGAGATTCGTCTTTACTGACTTGAATTTCAAGTGAATTATAACGACGATCCACCTGTATGTAACCATTGTAATCATCGTTCTTAATAAAGGAAAAATCTTTAATAAAAGAAAAATGAATGGTTTGACCTGGTGTTCGCTTGCCTTTTAAGGCGGAATGAATGATTTTTTTCACCTGAAGCTGGTTTTCCCGGATTGCTTCAGAGAGCTCATTTTGATCATCGAAAGAAAAGTTACCCTTTTTCCTGTTATATCGTACAGATATTTGTACCCGCTTATTTTGCAATGTAAAGATAACCTGAGCTTCATCAATCGATGAAATGGTTAATGTATAATCTGCTAATTCCATCGGGTTCATTTACAGACCAAAATTATCAAAAAATGCCTTTCTCTCAACATCGTAACCAAATGAATCGCTTTAACCTGTATTATTCATAAAAAATGGAAAAACAATCACTTTGCATTGAATATAGATTGATAAGAATTTTCGTGAATTGGACTTTCTTCGATCACCCATCATCCATTATTTCCTTGGTCCACATAACAACTTCTTCCGTCTTTTTGCGTTATTACAAATTAATACACCTAATGTATTATTAAGTTTGATGGGCTGGTATCTCAGCAAACCCTAATTATTCCGGCTATGAAGCGTATTTATTTCTTATTCCCCGTTTTTTTTGTTCTTATAACTGCCTGGTCCAATCCTGTAAATAATTTCTCTGAATGGCGCGGCCCAAACCGTCAGGGAATTTTTTATGAAACCGGGCTTTTAAAATCGTGGCCCGAAAACGGGCCTGAAATGCTGTGGAGTGTTGAAGGTCTTGGCGCAGGGCACAGCAGTGTGGGCATTGGCCACAACAGGATCTTTGTGAACGGGATGCCCGATAAGATAGGCGTTCTTTATTCGTTCGATTTGGATGGAAATCTTCTTTGGGAAAAAGTGTATGGTACAGAGTGGCATCAAAACTATACCGGCTCGCGCTCCACTCCGGTTGTTGCAGAGGGCCTGGTTTATCTGGAGAGCGGAATGGGCGTGGTGTATTGCATGGATGCTTTTTCGGGCGATATTATTTGGGAAGTGGATTTGCTTAATACATTCGATGCGGAAAACATTCAGTGGGGGATGTCCGAAACACTGCTGATTGACGGTGATAACATCATTTGTACACCCGGAGGAGAAGAATACAATGTAGTTGCATTAAATCGTTTTACAGGCGAAACAGTTTGGACTTCAGTCGGATACGGTGAGCCTGCAGCCTATTGTTCGCCCGTTTTGGTGGAACACAACGATATACGACTGGTTGTAACAATGACGGCCACTTCGGTAATCGGCCTGGATGCCGGTACCGGTGAATTATACTGGAGGGTAGAGCAAATGCAGCGACATAAAATTCATGCAAATTCTCCTGTTTATTCGGATGGAATTATTTATTGTTCAAGCAGTTCGGCTCCCCAAAGCAATGGAATTGTGGCCCTTAAACTAAGTGAAGACGGGAAAAGTGTTGAGCAAATATGGAGAAATGAATCTTTCATGAATTTAATGGGTGGAATTGTACTGATTGATGGCGTGATTTACGGGGCGACCTACAAGAAAAACGAATGGTCGGCCATCGATACCTCAACCCGGGAAAAAAAAATACTATCGGAAGATTTTGGTTACGGAGTGATTATTTATGCCGACGGCCTGTATTATTTGTACAGCGTAGCAGGAGAGGTCGCCCTTGTGAAAATGGAGCGGAATACTTTTGAAATCAAAGGCAGGTTTGAAGTGCCTCTGGGAACAAACCAGCATTGGGCACATCCGGTAATTAAGGATAAAAGGCTGTACATCAGGCATGGTAATGCGCTGATGGTTTATGATATTTCAACCGGCTGATTATCTTATCCTGCCGGTTTGGATTTGCCCCATGGGGATGCAACTATGTTTTGTCTTTGTTCCGATCGGGCATGCCTCTCAGTTCGGCAACCAACCAGGGAGGGATAAACCTGTAAGGTACAAACCGGCTAAGAAGTTGCATGTATTGTTTTATCTCCTTCGGGTCAGTGTTTCCCTTTATTTACTCCTTTAGCTTCTCCTGATCAATGTCCGCTTACATCCCAGTGTATCCCTTACCGTATCCACCGCATCCGCCACCTTTTATTGCTTCCCGAAGGACAGCCGGAAATGGTTCACCGGATACCATACCTTTCCGATCATGGTTACCACCAGGTCACTGATACAAATCTCATTTTTA
>CAYYLT010000378.1:0-2735 GCA_964472385.1 uncultured Bacteroidales bacterium | reverse complement strand
TGCAGATTTCGGATTAAAATATAATGGTCTCTATTTGTTTATTCTAACGATCTCTGTGCACTGAGCTCCCTGCCCTGCACCCTTAGCTAAAAAATCTTTACTACATGTTACTATAAGACACTCCTCAACCCATTTTAAGATTCAAAAAGCTTATATATTTATTTTAATCAAAAATTGTATGGGAAAATGGTAGGTTTGAATCACAATATAATTTTGAAATTAAACACGATCGCCCTTTTTTGATGAAAGCATTCCGGAACTTTCTTGCAAGGCATCACAACAACTACAGGGGCTGGAGAACTTCCAAAAAAATTGTCGTCATTGAATCCGACGACTGGGGCAGTATTTGTATGCCCTCAAACAAGATCTATCAAAAACTGCTTCATAAAAACATAGGGATAGACAAATGCCCATACGCCACGTATGACTCGCTGGCAAGTAAAGAAGATTTAAACCTGTTATTCTCGCTACTGTCTGATTTCCGGGATCAGAAGGGAAATCATCCTGTAATTACTGCAAATACCGTCATGATGAACCCGGACTTTAAAAAAATAGAGAAATCCGGTTTTGCAGAATATCATTATGAACCATTCACCGATACGTTAAAAAATTATTCGGCTCACGAAAAATCATTCCACATATGGAAACAGGGAATGGCTGACCGTCTTTTTTTCCCACAATTTCATGGGAGAGAGCACATAAACAGCAAAGCGTGGCTAAACGTTTTGCAGGATGAGAACTCTTTATACCGGTCTTTATTTCACGACGAAGTCTGCTGGCTTGGCCCGAAGCGAAATCCCGGAAACCGTGTCAGTATCAGAGCAACTTACGATACTGAAGAGTCAGAAGATCTTGAAACCCATAAAAAAAATATTCGGGAAGGACTGGGAAATTTTAAAACCCTTTTTGGCTACCCGGCTGAAAGTTTTATCGCCCCCAATTTTATCTGGCATCCTGCACTGAATCAAACACTGGCTGAAAAGGGGGTTCAATATATCCAGGGGATGAAATATCAGAAGCTGCCACTTTTAGGAAATCAGAAAAGAGACGCAATACGCCACTTTCAGGGCGAACAGAATAACAGCGGACAGCACTATCTTATCCGCAACTGTGTATTCGAGCCGTCCCAGTTTCCGGAAAATCATGATAATATCGGCGAGTGTCTCAAAGGAATAAAAAATGCGTTTTTCTGGAAGAAACCGGCAATCATAACCGCACACAGGCTCAACTTTATCGGGTATATTCATCCTGAAAACCGGAAAAGAAACCTGAAACAATTCCGTGGATTACTTGAAGCCATTGTAAAAACATGGCCGGATGTGGAGTTTATGACCAGTGTTGAAGCAGGGAATCTGATAGTTGATTCAAACTAAAAAAAATTAGGCCGGCTATTTTTGTCAGCAGTTTAGACACCTTCCGGTTGGATGATTCTAATTTTGTTCTTTTAACAAATTATCCATCTTTTAACTCAATTCAGGCTTTGATTTCTGAAAACATTTAGGGTCTTTATTTAAATAGAAGCCGTCCGGTAAATACTTAGTAACAGCTTTACACATTGAATAAAAAGAGAAAAATACTATTCCTGATGCCATCTCTGAGGGGAGGCGGGGCAGAAAGAACCCTGATCAATTTGCTACAGAAAATTGATTACAGCCTGTATGAAGTAGATCTCCTTGTCGTTTCAAAAACTGGTATTTATATGGAGCAAGTACCGGATGACGTTCATGTGACTTATCTTTTTAAAAATAATTTCCTTGTACGGGTTTTGGGCTGGTTGCAACGACGATTTGATTTTGACTGGGTTTTCCAAAAAAAGATGGGAAAAATCAAAAAAAAGTATGATGTGGGTATTTCCTTTCTGGATAGTAATTTCACCAGTTTACTCCTATACATAAAAAATATCATGAAGCGAATTGCCTTTGTTCATGGCTCCTATTTAACGCATACCAGTTACGAACGATTTTTTAAAAAAGAACGATACAGAAAAAAACTAAAAGAAGAACGATATCCCTATCTTAATGGGATCTATTTTGTGTCTCAAGACTCTATGAATGAGTTCATTCAACTTTTTGGCGAATTTCCCAATATGGGAGTCATATATAACCTGATCGACCGGGCTGCCGTGGTTAAAAAATCCTGTAATAATAATGGGCTTATCAAATCGGAACGGTTTACTTTTTCTGCGGTTGGCAGCCTGATTCCAATCAAGGGATTTGACCGGCTCTTCCGAGCTGCCGGTATCGTTCGCGACAATGGTTATAATTTTAAGATTCACCTGGGAGGAGCTGGGCCCGAAGAGCAGAAATTAAAAAGAATGATCTATGAATTTGAACTTGAAAATTACATAACTCTCCACGGATTTCTCAAAAACCCCTATCCGCTGATGAAAAACAGTGATGTTTTTGTTATGAGTTCAGTTTCCGAGGCATTGCCAACCGTTCTCTGCGAAGCTATGATTCTGGGAGTTCCCACACTTGTTACCGATTGTTCGGGTTGCCGGGGTTTGGTTGAAAATGGAGAGTACGGTATGATGGCATTGCATGATGACCGTGACCTGGCAGAAAAAATGATGTTGTATATGGATAAACCGGAATTACTGGATCACTATAGTAAAAAATCAATTGAGAGAGCAGAGCTGTTTGATGATGAGAAAATCCTGCAGGCTTATTATGACATTTTTGATGGAAAGAATCCTGTTTTAAGATAATCATAATCCGGTTTTCTTCGCCAAAAAA
>CAYYLT010000377.1:0-2739 GCA_964472385.1 uncultured Bacteroidales bacterium | reverse complement strand
GGAGAGGACGGGCAAGTCGTCCGGGGATACTGGAAAAGGGCAAAAACCCCTTCTGAAACCGAATGGGGGGAACAGGGGATACGCGTTGATGGCGGTAAGTTTTGGGAGGTTGAGATCGACGGCAACGGTGCCGACGTCTGGCTTGATCTGGTCAACGGACCAAAACGCATATTCGACCACCATATGTCTATCCATGAATGCCGGACCATACGTGTTTCCGGCCTCGAAGGATTTATTGACGATATACGGAAAGTCGCGGGCGGATGGCCCGATAACGGCTGGTGGGCCGGATGTGAACAATGGATACGGTGTACCAACCTCCCGAACAATGCGTTCGTTTTTTTCGAGGGATGCAATCTCGATATGAACTATGGTGGTATGTATGAAAGTTTGCGAACCGATTGCTTTTCTTCCCATAGCAATGGCCGGAAAACCAACAATGAACCGGTCTTTGTTGTCCAAAACAGCCGGGTCTGGAGAGTCTCCAGTGGTTTGACGTATCCTGTTCATACGCACGCCGATGTGCATCATTTCCAGGGTGGATCCGGTAACTACTGGCGTTATGCAATTTATGAAAATTTTGAGCAGCTTTCTGCCTATCAGGGTCAGCAATGCAATTACAAACCCACAACGTTAAAAGGCCAGGGTCTTCCCACCAACCCGCTCCATTTCCGGTTTTACCGCACCAGGATGATATCACAAGACCTGCCAGGTACTACTCCACAATCACCCGTAGTGTTAGGTTATGACAATGATTTTGCCATGATGCCATCCATCGAGATCTGGCAAACCCGGATCGCCCGAAGTGGTGAAATCATGCAACCGCGGTCCCTTTTTGACAGAAGCAACCCTCCCTATCTAAACAGCAACTATGTGAATGCCCGGTCCAATATCACAAGGTACCGCGATTACGGTGAAGGACGGATACAAGCCAAAATGGCCAACGTGGATAACGATAACAGCATGACCGAAATGGATAACCTGCCGGAAAGTTCATGGGAAGAAATCGCCGGAGAAATTGTTCAACCCGCTGTGATTGGCCATTATTATCAACATATATGGGATCAAAATGGTGACACTATTCGGGACAGCACCAATCATGGCTATACTTTGGAAATAAAAATCGATTGGGCGTCTATAGGAGTTTCTCCCTATGAAGGTAAACGGATTGGACTGGATGTGCATGTGAATGACGATGACACCGGTGGCAACCGCGATAAAAAAGTCGCATGGATCTCAACGGATGATGAGTCCCACACGGATCCTTCAACTTTTGGTACCGTTCAACTCGACAGCAATATTTGCGGAGGTTATAAAATTATCGATCATCCCGATGACGCACTGGTCGATGTAAATGCTTCCGCAACTTTTTTCATTCAGACCAGACCTGTCCGGAATACATACCAATGGCAGATCGATAAAGGCGATGGTTTTACCGATCTAACGAATGATGCAACCTATAGCGGGGTTAGTCATGACACACTTCAGGTTGCCAAGGTTCTTTTCGAGATGTCAGGTTATCAATTTCGTTGCATCTCATCCAATGTACTGGGCAGGGATACATCAAATGCTGCCATCCTGACGGCTCATGACAGGGAACCTCCTGTTATCACGAATGCTCCGGAAGATCAAATAATGGAAGTGCAGACCGAATGCAAGATCAACCTGCCCGATTTCACTGGGGACATTGAAGCAACTGACAACCTGGATGATGAGCTGGACATTACGCAAGAACCATTACCCGGCAGTTCTATATCCATTGCAAACATTGAAGTGACCATTACTGCCACCGATGATTTTGATAATACTGCAGAAAAATCTTTTAATTTACAGGTTACAGACCAGTCGCCACCGGAGATCACCTCCACCCATCCGGATCAAACCCTCGAAAAGGGATACGATTGCCGAACATCCATGCCCAACTATACCTATACGGTAATGGCAACTGACAATTGCTTTAGAAGTGGTGAACTGGAGATCACCCAGACACCGGCCCCATATACCAGCGTTTCTGATTCAGCTAACGAAGTAATCCTGAACGTTTCTGATCCGGAAGGCAACAGCAGCCAGGTGGCATTCAAAGTAGATCTGTCGGATAATATCAAACCCAGTATCAAATGCCCGCAAGATCAAATAATCGATATTGCTCCCGGGCAATTGAATTATACAGTTTCCGGGGGAGCCTTTGATCCTGTTTCTGTCCATGATAATTGCACTGCTGTCAGCATTATCAATGATTATAACCATAAATCAACCCTGGAAACAGCAGTATTTCCTATGGATAATACCAGAGTCACCTGGACAGCAACAGACAGTAACGGAAATACGGAACAATGCAGTTTTCAGGTTATAGTCAATTACCCGAGCGGTGTAAAATCCCTGGTAGAAAATGGGATCAGACTCTATCCCAATCCCACCGGCGAAAGGTTGCATTACGAATCGAATATTAAAAATATTCAAAGGTTCAGGCTGTTGGATCTGACGGGAAATGTGATCATGGAGAGAGAACATCTGCCTCTAAGCGGAACCATTGATCTTTCAAATGTGGCAGGCGGAATCTATTTTATTCAACTGTCAACTAAGGAGGACAGATGGGTCAAAAAAATTATCAAGGAATAAATCATCCAAATCATCCTTGCTAACCTGCAATATTCATGCGTCAAGTTTTGGGTAGATGCAAGGCATCGAAACCCAACGACGTAGTTGCCTCCTTCAAGTGTGCAGGGTCTGCTGAAAAAC
>CAYYLT010000376.1:0-2746 GCA_964472385.1 uncultured Bacteroidales bacterium | reverse complement strand
TTGAAACAATTAAATCTATATTTATGAAGAATAAAGTCGTTACTTTTGGAGAAATCATGTATGATCTAAAATCATTATTCAACAGCATCGAAAAACAAACCACTTAAGGATGCATTCGGGCCCCTTACGTGATTAATCCGGAACCTTACAGGTTTATTATAGCGATAAATGAGGTATTTGCCCTGTGAATAATCCCTGATAACCTGAACAGGAGCGATCAGTTCCTTGGTTTGCAGGTCAAATATTTCAACGGCAGTTCTCATTCCTTCATTTTTCCAATCTACAAAATAAAGTGCTACCTGGTATTCTTTTGTGTCTTTTGTTGCAATATCCACGGTCATAGTCTGATCACAGGGAACAGGATTGCGGGTAAGAATAGCACCAATGCTCCTGGGAAATTCATTGTTACCACTTGCAGCAAGTGCCCTGCTATCCATCGAATTATTCTCCCAGTTCACAGGGTTTGTTTTATTACACGATATACTTGATACATAACCGGGTAGCTTTTGATAATTGGTTACTGTGTCTTTTGTTTTTGTATGCGAGAAAAGAATATAACCATCTTTTCCGTATATTCCTCCAAAATCACCACTTGTCACGGTGTCTTTCCCAATAAAATCAGCAGGATAAATCCATTCCTTCTCAGAATAGGCAGGAGTATGCCCATTATACTCGATTTTAAAATTATAATCTCCGGCTTTTACTCCGGTTAAATAGACATATTGCTCATCTTCTGATGCTTTGTCAAAGAAATTTTTTGAGATGGCCTTTTGATTTTTCCATATTTCCTGATTTTTTAGATGTATGGCTTTGATTTCTTTTTCAACTTTAGGGAAACCTAATTTAGCTTCAATGCCTTCGGGAATAGATACATTAAGTAAGCCTTTATCCACATCAACCTCAACACCAATTATACCCTTTGGTGTGGGGGCGTTCCCTTTCACATGTGTAATTGTCCGGCCAGGATTAGGCGTAATCCGACACGCAGTAAACCCCGGTTTTATTGGCTGAATACCCAGTATCTCTTCAGTCAGCCATTTAACCACGCCTCCTCCCCAGGGATGGCACATGCTGGTATAGCCGCATTGATTGTTTGGTGGTGCATCATTATAACCAAGCACTTGATTCCAGGAAGGACGGTAAACTTCAAAGAAAGTCGTACCCCCGTATTTTATTTGTCCTCCCCAACAATCCCTGATCGTGGTCAGCGCTTCGTCATATTTGTTCATTCCAGCCATGGCGTTAATAATAAAATACTGATTAAAAGGAGAATAGGAGATATTGTTCAAGCGGTTGGTAAATTCATTTTTATATATATCCTTCAGCTCTTCGGTAGTTGTTAAGCCAGTGTTAATGGCTTCAGCGGCAGCGTGAATGCCATAATCTGAATACCAGTCCTTATCCTGTCGAAGAAAATTTATTTTTTCTTTTGCATATCCTTCATATTTATCAGCAAGTGCAGCTTCCCCTATAGCATTCATCATTTTCGAGAATTTCATCCATGAACTTATTGAAAGCATTTTATATGCATTCTGGACTTCATCAATCTGCGGATTTTCAAAACCTGCTCCTAAACGTTCATCCCAGCCATAAAAACGTTGCTTCGGATTTTTTCCAAAATGATCATAGGCATTATCCAGTTTATTTACTGCATTGTCAATATATTTTCTTACCGTGGCAGTGTCTCCGGTATAATAAAAATAATCGTATAAACCATGAATCCAATATAACGAATAGCTGGGTATTCCCTGGTCCTGTGTTGATGTATAATCAATGTTTTGTTTTATGAAGTCATAATTACCAAAGGCGACCAATGAAGCTGTCTGCGAAACATAGGCATCTCCTGTCCATGAATGACGGTCGCTTCTTTCCATTAAAATAGCACCAAAATGATCCTGAAGAAGATTTAGTTTAACCCCATAGGCGCCGGCATACCATATTCGTGATAAAAGTGTGTCGTTACTATAAAAACTGCCTTTGTAGTTTGTAGGTTTGATCTGGCAAACCAGCCTGACATCTTCAATGTGCCATGATTTTTTGAAGTCTTCTACGTGAATCCAACCGTACCTGACCCCTTCATATAATTCGTCATTCAGTTCCAGTCGGTATGTGTTGTCATATTTAACAGGAGTGAGCGTTTTCATAGGGTTTTGGGCGCCTTTGTTTAAAATTGCCGGCTCATTGTATTCACTGATACTCATTTTTACTTTTCCATTCATGTCTTTTGAATCAAATTCAAGCCACGCTGCATTTACTTGTCCAAAATCAAAACGTATGCTGCCGCTTCCGGTAACTTTTATTTCGGTTGCTTTTTTAGTGTGCAATTTAAGTTGGAAGTGCTCTTTTTGATCGAATTCAATCTTTACAGGCCTTAAATAATATATTTCAAGACTGTCTGATGCTTTAGGGTCATCCCATTGCCAGTTAACGAGTGGGTCAGGAGAATGTGGCACCTTCTCGCCTGTTTTTTCTGCCTGTAAAAAAGCATAAGGTTGAGGGGCATTCGATTCATGGGTGTCCTGCTTACAAGAAAAGGAAGCAATAATGATTAGTGATGAAAAATAGATATTAACTTTTTTCTTTAGAATTTTTTTCATGATCTTTATTTGTTTTAAAACAACAAATATAATGAATAAGGTGTAAGGCATAAATTTTTCTCTATTTTTATTCACTAAAATTAAATTAAAACAGATGGATTTTATTAATGCTATTGCCAGCCGGTTAGCACTCGATAACAGGCAGGTCA
>CAYYLT010000375.1:0-2760 GCA_964472385.1 uncultured Bacteroidales bacterium | reverse complement strand
TATATGTTTATTCTATTGATTTTAAGGTTTTTTTGTGTTTTTCAGCAGACCCTATGTAAGCCGGTCAATCCGCATTACTGCCGCATAGGATATGGCACATTATTTGGGTTAATATACCAGTTCCACCATTTGATGTCCGGTCAGTTTGGGCAGGGTAAACCCCATCCTGTTATCTGAAGAATGCAGCTTTAATGCTTTCTTTTCCGGAACCATCCGGGCTTTTTTGATCTCCTTATCCAAAAATAAAGAAATTTCCAGGTCATGAAGCGGAATAACATCTTCGATCACTTCAAACTGTTCACCCCGTTGTTCCGGGATATAATGCAACAAATGCAACACATAACGCTTTTTATGCGGCTGTTCGTTGATTGTACTAATGATGGATGAGGGTCCTTTGATCTGAACCATGGGATTCACCAGCATATCATCAATGGCATTCATCACCATGGCCTTCACCCATAGCGGGGCATTCTGATAATACTGCTTAAATACGGGATGCGAAAAGTAAGTAACATGATTATTTTGAATAACGGCCGGCAGCCCGGCTTCCCCGGAGGAAGGCGTTTGCCTGTGGGAACAAAAATGCCTGTAATTCCGGTTAAAAAATGATTCAATGTTCTTCAGCAGCACATTGCCGGATCCTGTTGCATTCACATCCATACCGCGGATGTACATGATGTGTTCGGTTTCAGGCAGACCTTTGCCTATCTTTCCATTAGGAATAAGGTATTGGGCATAATGATTCCGGCCGTAGATCTTGCCCCTGGCCAGATCACCTTCATCATCCACCGGTCCATCCGACACTTTCCGCACACCCCATTCCTGCAATGCGAAACGATTCTTTTCCGGGTCAAGACCCGACTCAAAGGTGGCCAGTACAGATCCGCCATTGTTTAGATAATTTTTAATTTTTGAAGCATAGCGGTCATTCAGCGGAATATGGTCCGGTAAGATGAGCAACCGGTATTGATCAAGATCACTTTGGGAATCAACAATATCGAATTGCTTCTGCCCTTCCTGGAGCATCCTGGTAGCACCGATCATTTCAAGGGGCAGTTTACGTGCAGTAGCACCCTGAAACTCCTCCGAAGTGACCAGTCCGATTTCAGTTACGGGCTCTACCTGCTCACACCAGGGTTCTTTTTGCTCAACCTGTGCATATACCGATCCGATAAGATCATAGGTAGCCGGATCCAGCTTGCCATTGGGGTAAAGCTGATCCCCGATGCCGCATTTGGCACCCATAGCAAGATTGGTGAATGTTTCATATTCCAGGGCGGCTTTATTCTTAAAGGAATGGAACCCCCCCCATGAAGTATGGAACTTGCCGGTCATCCCCATTACCTCCTTACCCAGGGTACGGGTGAACCTTGCAGTAATTGGAAAGTTCAAATACCCCCATCCCCCACTCGGCAACGATTCCAGTTCAAAATGGGTATAAGCATCAGCAGTTCTTCGGATATACGGACCCACATGGCCGCTGTTGTAAAAAACATGGGTTTGCTTATCCAATCCATGAATAAAAGAGGTCATATCATGCTTGAAATCCCTTATCACTTCCTGGTAAAACGCTCTTCGCTGTTCGAGATTAGAAGGATCAAGCCCTTTTTTAAGCATCCCTTCACGGGAGTATTTGCTTGAGGAATCTACCCATTCCATGACAATGTCCAGAAACACACCATCAACCTCTTCAACAATTTCAAACATCTCTGCAATGCTTTCCTTCAGAAAATCACGGTAGGGTGAATAAACATCCAAATACCGGTAAAATCCGTCTTCATACCACCCCGGACCAACCGGATCACCTTCCGGTTCAGTCATTAACCATTCCGGATTATGCCGGGCCGTATAATGATCCCATTGAACGGTTACATATATCGGTACCCGGATACCATTTTTATGGCATGCTTTTATTTGTTCTTTCAGCAAATCTTTATTCACCAGATGGGGATGAACCCGCTCGGGAAACAACCGGGAATCGTAATACATATAACCATGATGGCACCTCCCGAAACAAGTTATCGAATTGACATGGGCCTTTTTCAGGACGGACACAAATTCCCCGGGATCAAAATCCGCTCCGATGTTTTCAATAAAACGGCTGGTATGGAAATCCAGGTGTATCTGCCGAAACGGAAAGGAGGAACCAGACATGAATTGATTACCAGCTTTTTGCGCATCAGCAGCATTTAAACGGAAAGAAGGAAGCGCCATAAGTCCCAGGCTACCTATCGCGGATCTTTTGATAAATTCACGACGATCGATAAATGTCTTCATAGCACAAGCAATTTATAATGGGTTATTAATTAAAAATGGTTCAAATAGGTAATAAATGGGTATATAAAAGTTAAGCGATTAATTGATTAATCAAATATAGAAAAAAAATGGTATATGGTATTTTATCCTCAATAAAATTTATGCGTATTAAGGTATATTTACGCATGTGTAGCAGATCAATACGTATTTCTACCCACCACAAAATATAATGCATGAATAATCAACCCCATAGCTCCACCACCCGGCTGTAAATCAGACACAACAGTCCTTTAATGAGTATCACATAGATTATTGATTGTCATTATTGTAGGTCCTACTGTCTAAAAGACTTGAATAAACAGATATTAAGGTATATTTACCCAAATATCCTTTTGTTAATATGCTTATCTTTTGGATTCTAGTTGGAATCATCTGATATGTTACCTGAAATGGTTCTGTCCAAAAATCAGGTAGAATTACGCAATACCTCACGCTGATTCTGCC
>CAYYLT010000374.1:0-2786 GCA_964472385.1 uncultured Bacteroidales bacterium | reverse complement strand
GCAGGTATAACATGTTATGGCAATAAATTTTATTTTATAACGAGTCTTGGAGCTAATGAAAAGGGAAACTATTATGAATATAAAATCAATAAGGATGAAATAAACAATATACATACTGCCAATATACCCATTGATTATCCAAGGGGCGTAGCTTGTATCAGTGAGAATTCTTTTTTTATCTATTCAAATTCCAAAAAGAAACTGTATAGAGTAAGTATAAATCAATCTACAAATCAAATCGATTCTCTGGTTACAACAGATAAACTATGGAGCATAATGAATTCTTGGTGGATGGGAACTGACCCTCCAGAGATACGATATCTGTCAAGTTATATACGATTTTCGGGAGATACGGTAATTGATTATAAACATTACAAAAAAATACTTGAATGCACGGATACCTTAAAAAAAGATTGGAATGTAAAAGGCTATATAAGAGAGGAAGATCACAGGGTATATGGTCGTAAACCTGGAGATGAAACCGAAGGTTTGATGTATGATTTCAATGTTAAATTGAATGATACCGTGAAGATTACCAATCCATTTGAAAAATCGATTTCGTTGGCTCTGGAAAGAATTGATACGCTTGCATTGAAGGGGAATTTTATCAGAAGGTTCACATTTATCAGAGTCCCTTACTATACGAGTTCTCCTGATTCTTTTTATTGGTATGAAGGAATCGGAAGCAGTCAAGGTATTATTCATAGTGCTTGGGATGGGACGGGAAGAAGTACGTTATTATGTTTTTGGGAGGATAACCAGTTAAAATATTCCAATCCGGATTTTAACTATTGTTTCAATACCACCAATCTTGTGGTTTCTACAAAGAAACATTGGAGCACAATGACTTGTCAAACCAACAAGGAGAATAAAGATGGCCCTTGTGAATCAAAATACCTTCGTTTTGCAGGAGATACGGTAATTGATCATAAACACTACAACAGAATACTAAAATGTTCGGATACCTTGCGGAAAAATTGGCAGGAAGTAGGCTACATCAGAGAAGAAAACCGCAAAGTGTATGCAAGAAAACCGGGCGATGAAACAGAGGGATTGATGTATAATTTTCGCGCTATTTCTCCATATTATGATACATTGTTGATAAGAAACCCATTTATTAAGAGAGATTCTATGAAGATGGCAGTGATTTCTATAGGTAGCATCTTGCTTGAAAATGGATACGCTGTAAGAAAGATAACCTTGCTTAATGAAGAAGATTCTATAGAACACTGGTATGAATATATAGGCAGTGAATATGGGGTTTTGGGCAGCGGCAAGTCCACCGAAGATGGCAAACAGGAACTATTGTGTTTTTGGAACGAAGAATGGGAAGGCGAGGGGCCTCACTATACCCATCCGCAATATGATCAATGTTTTTATCCTGAAGAAACCATCGATTCCCTGGTCTCCCCAACCAAACAATGGAGCATGCTCCGGTGTGATGGGGGCACCTCTTCCGCCCCACAAAACTGCCATTCCCAGTACATCCGGTTTGCCGGCGACAGTCTGATTGACGGGCTGTATTATAAAAAGATACGGGTATCCGGCGATTCATTGCAGGAAAGCTGGGAGACAGCCGGCTTCATCCGGGAAGAAGACCACCGGGTCTATGCGCGGAAATCAGGTGATGCAACGGAAGGGCTTATGTATGATTTTGACATTCAGCCCGGCGATACCCTGGCCATCCGAAATCCTTTTCTGTCTGTGGATTCTGTCAGTCTGTCCGTGGTCTCGATCGATACCACCGGGTTGATCAAGGGGAAGGTCAAGCGTTTTGCCCTTAAGCATGATGGAGATTCCCTGGAGTATTGGATGGAAGGGATAGGCAGTGAATACGGGGTATTAAGCAGCGGCGGCAATGCAACGACTGAAAACAGCCGGCTGCTTTGTTACTGGAACAAGGATACCCTGCGGTACACCCATCCGGGGTATGAAAGCTGCTTTCAGACCGTTGTGTCTGCCGGTGATCCGGTGCACAATCGTCAGGAACCGGTTGTCGTTTATCCCAACCCGGTAAGCGAGGCCATCACTTTTCCCGGACTGCAGGAGCACCACACACCGGTCAGCATCAAATTGTATGATGTCCAGGGGCGGGTGGTTTTTACAGCGGTTTTAAACGAAAGGCATGCGGTTAACCTCAGCCGCCTAAGCAGCGGGATGTACTTTTTTTCCTTAACAGCAAACGATCACCGCATCATCCAAACCGGCAAGATCATCAAGCAATAGCAGGGTATTGAAAGATATATGGCAATATTTCTCAATCCCTTAATGCCTAATGTTTCCTTTGTTCAATCCCTGGTGTTTTACAGTGGTTCAATCAATAATGTTTAACCACTTTGGCTCATGAAGGTAATAATAAGGGAAACATCAGGCCTTTTCCGTTTTCACCCAATAAGGTTGTTATGTTACTCAAGTTTCGGAGCAACTTTAACGTTAATATAAAAGATTAGAAATCAAAGAAAAAAATGACTAAAAAAGTAGCATTTTTTGTGGCAAATTATTAAATTTGAAGGAGTTACTAAATTCCTAAACCATCAAAAAATGCTACATATCAAAGGTACAAAATTTTATGAATAATACAGGCTATAAAGGCATTCCCGTAAAGTTGTTCTTCACAAGGCTTACCAAGAGGGCGAAATGGAGATTAATAGTTACAACAAACACCTCTTTATCTTTTAACGACACCTATAAAATCTACCAGATCAGATGGACTATCGAGGTGTTTCTTTATCCTGTATTATTCATAAAAAATGGAAAAACAGTTATAAACAAAAGAATATAAATGC
>CAYYLT010000373.1:0-2792 GCA_964472385.1 uncultured Bacteroidales bacterium | reverse complement strand
TGATGGAAATTAAAGTAATGAAGCGTGTATTGGATAAAAACCGGGATAAGGCTGAACAGGTTAGGTCCAGGTTAAGGGAAAAAAGTATCAGGATGTACAATTTCATCAGCTCACCGGGAGCCGGGAAAACAACCCTCTTGGAACATACACTGGAACAATTGGGTCATACATTTCGTATCGGCATCATTGAGGGTGATATAGCTACTGACCGGGACGCACAGCGCCTTAAGCGTTTCAACACTCCCATTGTATTGATTAATACCGACGGAGGATGCCATCTCGACTCAAACAGCATAGATAAAGCCCTCGATGCATTCAACCTGGATGAGCTGGATGTACTGTTTGTTGAAAATGTGGGCAATCTGGTTTGTCCCTCCCATTTTGATTTGGGCGAAGCGGCCAAGATTGCGCTGGTAAGTACCAGTGAAGGAGATGACAAACCCATCAAATATCCGATGCTTTTTCGCGATGCTAAGGCAGTTGTTCTCAATAAGATGGATATCCTGGAATATACCAATTTTAATTATAACCACTTTGTAAAGGACCTCAGGGATGTGAATCCGAATGTACCCCTGATGGAAATATCCTGTACCTTTAATACCGGACTGGAAGAATGGTTTAAGTGGATCATCCATGAGATAGAGGAAAGATCTAACCGCTGATCACTCAATAATCACTGCCAGGCCCCCTGCTTTGGCCATGCGGATGTTCAATTTGTCTCCTGCTTTTACAGTTCGTGTTTCTTTGACAGCATGCCTGAAGTCTTCAACAGTCTTTTCGCTGTCGCGGTAGATGGTTGCTGTATATTGTTTGCCCGGTTCCAGAAAATTTAATTTTACAGGAGCGGTATAAGCTTCGTGTCCGGTCATGCCAGCGATAAACCAGGTTTTATTGTTTCTGCGTGCAATGAGAATATGTTCTCCAATTTTGGCATCGAGCACTTTTGTATCGTCCCAGTTCATGGGCAGGCGTTTTACAAATTCCGCTTCGATCCCCATGGCAGCCGGTGTGTCATCCAGTATTTCACGCACATGTCCGCGGACGACAGATGTAGGCCCCCTGTAAACCACAAGAAATGCCACACCGTGCACATGGCTTTTACCATAGGTAACTCCTTTTTCTTCATAACGGTAGTTGTTGTTAATCCTTGGCGTATAGTCAAAAGGTCCGGCCAGGTTCCGGGTAAAAGGAAGTGTAACATCTTGATGTACATCATGATATCCCTCCTGGCCTCCGCCACCTTCAGAAATGAACAGGTTGGGATAGGTTCTTTCCATTCCGTCCGGAATATGCGCATCGTGGATGTCCAGCCACAAATGATGTTTGGCTGCTGTTTTAACCATATGACGGATCCAGTCTGTATCCGCTGCACTGCCATAACCTACGAACCCGGGTTTAAGCCCTGCTAAGCCCCAGCTTTTATAATGGGCAAATAGTTTGTCCAGATCATGTTTTCGCAAAACCCTGTCGTGGATATAGAGACAAACGCCCATGCCGCGTTCTTTACCATAACGTATCAATTCATCCATTTCAAAATCTACTTCACGGGAAAAATTCGCCCACTTCTTCGACGGACGGTAGGGAACGGAACCTTTTACAGCCGTGTAAGGATCTGCAGCAATGATCTCATCAAAATTTTTATGGTTTTCTCTCCACTCCGGGTTGTGTTCCAGAAATTCCCTGCGATCGGCTTCACTCCATTTCCATTCAGTTCCATACCAGGCCCAGTCCAACTGAAGGTAGCGGAAGTTTTGTTCAGAAGCCATATCAACAATTTTGTTCAGACAGTCATATTTCAGTCCGCAATTTCGATTGTTGGAAACGGTTAATCCCGGGTCAATCCATGATGGGTCATCAATCTTACAAGCCGGATTGAGCGTCATGACCAGGTGTTCATTTTCAATAAGCCTGCCTTCATTTTCTCCCAGTAATATTACCCGCCACGGGGATCTTAAGGCATCTTCGCCTTCAACAGATTCGCTCATATATTGCAAACCTACTGCACCGTTCTGCATGGGTTTTATCCCACTTCTGGCATAGCTCTTCACGAATGCTTCCAATACAGAGGCAAAAGTACCGTTGGGCTGTTTGACGGTAAGGGGGGTCATGGCTCTTCGATCTAAATTTTCAAGAGGAATAGGCTCTTGGGGAAACTCCTGTTCGGTTCGGTAAATGGCATAGGCTACGCTTCCACCTGCAAATTGAAATGTCGTTTTTTCCGAAAGCACCTCCCATTCATCTTTTTTTGCATTGGGCATATGGTAACGAAATGCGAGACCTTCGTTATAAGCCCTGAATTCGATAATAAGTGTCCGGCCTGCAGGTCCTTGCTCTTTGAGGACAGCCTTCAGGCTGTTGTGCTTGTCAGGGATCACATCATATCCCCCCCATACCGGAGTCCATTCGGTATCTACGCTTTCTTTTTTGACTTCGATAAGCTTAAATCCTCCACTGAAAGCATTTTTTAAATTCAGTCCCAGTGCAGAAGGTTCAATGATTTCGGTATCGTTGAATGTAAGCGTGTAAAACGGTCGCCCGTTTTGCAATTGAAATCGTGCCTCTATATTTCCATTGGGTGAGGTAATGGGATGACCTGCATGAATTTGAAAGCTTAATGTTACCAGGAAAAAAATGGTTGTTAAGGATTTGAGCTTTTTCTGCATCATTTTGAATTTATGTTCATATCGTTTGATTAAAGAAAAAAAAGGTGTGCATTACAGGAATTAGCCTGTATTATTATTAAAAAAAGATGAAAATTTATAAATATAAAAAATTAGTGCTTTACGTGTTAT
>CAYYLT010000372.1:0-2798 GCA_964472385.1 uncultured Bacteroidales bacterium | reverse complement strand
ACCAGTGCACCAGCGGTAACTTCTTTTGCTGCCTGCAGCGCACTGGACGGTATTGTAAGTCCGTGATGCATGGCCGCTGCAAATGTACCTGATAAGAGTCCGTAGAAAGCGCCATGGCCGGTTGCTCTTTTCCAGAACATACCCAAAAAGAAGGTTCCGAAAAGGGGTGCATTGATAAAAGCAAATATCAGTTGAAGAAAATCCATTACATTATTAAACAAGGCAGCGACGTAAGCTGTGGCGATACTTATTAGTACACCGCCCACGGTAGCGATCTGCCCCATCTTGAGGTAATGTCTATCAGATTGATTGGGATTGATATAACCCTGATAAAGGTCGTAAGTCCAAACAGTATTGAAGGCTGTAACGTTTCCTGCCATACCCGACATAAAGGATGCCATAAGCGCGGTCAGACCAAGCCCCAGCAAACCGGTCGGAAAATACCTCCCCAGCATCATGGGGATAACTTTGTCATAATTATAATCTGCTCCTTTAGCCGGTAGGGAAAAATCAATATCGGGAGCATAGGTCAGCGCAATGGCAATCATCCCGGGGATAATGACAATAAAAGGAAGCAGCATCTTGGGAATCGCACCAATCAGCGGGGTACGCTTAGCAGCAATCATAGACTTGGCAGAAAGAGCTCTTTGAACAACAAGAAAGTTGGTCGTCCAGTATCCAAAAGAGAGTACTACGCCCAGCCCCATGAGAACGCCAATCCAGTTAACTCCCATCGGATTAGAAGAGGGACTATCCATATGCTGCCACGAATGCAGCCATGCTCCTTCCTGATAACCATTGTCGACGGCTACCTTGACCAGTTGTTCTTCTAAACCCTGCCAACCGCCAATATGTATTAATCCCAATATGACCAGGGGCAAAAAACCTAAAACAATAAGAAAAAACTGAAGTACCTCATTGTAAATGGCTGACGTCAGACCGCCCATATAAATATAGGCCAATACGATACCAGCCGAAATAAGAATGCTAAAATCAAAATTCCATCCCAGCAGGGTTTCTAGTAAAATGGCCAAAGCATACATGGAAATACCAGAGGCAAAAACCGTCATCACGGCAAAAGAAACCGCATTAAAACCTCTGGTCTTTTCATCGAATCGGAACTTTAGATACTCCGGTACCGATCGCGCCTTAGATCCGTAATAGAACGGCATCATAAAAATGGCCAAAAAAATCATGGCAGGTATGGCACCTATCCAATAAAAATGCACCGTAGCCATACCGTATTTTGCACCGGAAGCTGCCATCCCGATAACCTCCAGTGCTCCTAAATTTGCGGATATAAACGCCAGGCCCGCTACCCATGCAGGCATTGACCTGCCTGCTTCCAGAAAGGCAGTGGCAGACTTCATGTATCTTTTTAATATCCATCCTATGCTTACAACAAACACAAAATAAATGATGATAATGGCATAATCAATCCAGGCTAAGTTAAAACTTGACTCCATATTGAATTATTTTTATGATTAACAGTGATTAAAAAACATATATCCATATGATGAAATCATTGGCTAGGGAAACAAATACCCGTTATTTTTCCGTTGAGAATTTATAGATGGTTGTTTGGGTATAAGTCTCTCCCGGATCCAATACCGGAGAAGGAAAATGGGCTTTATTGGGCGAATCAGGGAAATGCTGGGTTTCCAGACAGAATGCGCTTCGTTGTTCATAAGCTATCCCGTCTTTTCCCACATCACTGCCGTCAAGGAAATTACCGGTGTAAAACTGCATTCCGGGCTCGGTGGTATAGACTTCCATAATCCTTCCTGTAGTCACTTCATGCACTTTAGCTGCCAGCGTCAGACTGCCCCGCTGGGGCTTGTTGAGCACCCAGTTGAGATCAATACCATTTCCATATTTAATTTGGGGATGATCACTGTCAATCACAGGAGCCATGGCTTTGGCCTCCCTAAAATCCATTGGCGTTTCCGCTACAGATAAAATTTCGCCCGTTGGAATCAATGCCTTGCTAACAGGCGTATAATGGTCGGCATTGATCATGATCTCATGATCGAATATTTTGCTCTTACCACCATCTTTCAGGTTGAAAAAGGAATGATTGGATACATTTAAAACGGTTTTCTTATTGGTGGTGGCCTCATATTCGATTTTGAGGCTGTTGTCTTGGGTTAAAATGTAAGTTACGGTGATATTCATCCGGCCCGGATAACCCATTTCACCATCCTCACTAACATAGCTCAATCTGAGGGCTTCGTTGCCATCTTTTTCTATTTTCTCAGCTCCCCAGATATGATTATGAAATCCCTCTGGTCCTCCATGAAGTTGGTTATCTCCATCATTTTTAGGCAATTCATATTTTTTGCCATCCAGCTGAAAACTGGCTCCGCCAACCCGGTTGCCATATCTTCCTATAACAGCTCCAAAAAATGGGTTCCCCTCAATATATTCTTCCGGGGTTTCATATCCAAGTACTACATCTCCCATCTTACCAGCGTTATCGGGTACTTTGAGAGACATCACCTTACCGCCGAAGTTGGTGATCCGAACTTCGCATCCGTTTTTATTCTGCAAGGTGAAAGCTTGCAGTGATTTTTCACTTTTCATACTTTTTTTCTCCTTAGATTTTTGCGTTTTTTGTCCACATCCTGAGATAACAAGAAGGGCCATTATCGTTAATTGTACAACTATTTGTGTTTTCATCTGTTTAAAATTTTTGCCGTTAAAAAAATGCCAAAAATTTTGGCACATCCAGGAACTCCCGATAAACTTTTTTAATCATTTGCCTGTGCGTAATTTATGATTAATAAAGTTCATGGTCG
>CAYYLT010000371.1:0-2805 GCA_964472385.1 uncultured Bacteroidales bacterium | reverse complement strand
GCTCGAGATCAACAGGATAGCGGGTGCGGTCGAATTGTTTCAGAGCCAGCTGCATATCATCATCGCTCCCTGAAAAAAGGTCAGAAGTAGTTTCATGTTTATTTATTTGTTCTCATCAAATCTACAGCTTCCTGTTGATCATTTGAGTGATCAAAAACTATCATGTTATTATTATATTCACCTCTTTCGGGAATATCAGGGAACAGGGGTTTATTTGTTTGGGGATGAACATTATGTTTAAAAAACATGGGAGAACTGTCAAAACAATCCCCTCTGCCCATCATTCGCGGATCCTTCTGGCGAACTAATATTTCTTTCAATTCATTCCATAATGATTTACTTATATATTCATATTCTGGTTGCTGTGCCAGGTTATTTAAGCAGCCTGGATCTTTCCTGATATCATACAATTCTTCATGTGGCCTTTTGGCTACATTTAAATCATAAAATATTTTAATATTGGGATTATCTTTATTTGCTATTATATAAGAAGCCGAAGGCCAGTCATAAGCCAGCCACCAGTACATATCCAGGAAATAAGGTGGGTTTCCGGCTGGCCACCGTTCCGGTTTAAGATTGCGAACATAATAATATTCATCAGTACGTATTGCTCTGATCGGATAGCAAAGATTCCCCGGTCGGGCACAACTATGTCTTTCTTTACCGGTAACTACACGTGTTCGATCATACTCAATTTGTCCTGAAGCATCAGATTCAATTAGATTCATCATACTTTTACCAGACATCGAAACAGGCACAGGGACGCCAGCTGCATCTAAAAAGGTCGGAGCAAAATCAATAAGACTCACCAGATCAGAAACTTTTCGGCCACCTTTACATTTTTTCCCCCAACGAATTGCCAGTGGCACATGATTACCATATTCATAATTTTGCATTTTTGCCCGTGGAAAGGGCATACCATTATCGGATGTAACAATAATAATGGTATTATCCAACTCTCCCATTTCTTCCAGCATTTGGACCATCTGTCCCAATTGTCTGTCAAACCATTCAATTTCAGCGGCATAATTTAAAAGATCGTTTTTCACTACATCTGCATCCGGCATAAATGAAGGCGTTACCACATTCATTGTTGAATTCTCATGCTTTATTCCAAAAGCCTTTGATTGATAAGGCCTGTGAGGTTCCTTACTGCCAAACCAGAAGAAAAATGGTTGATCACTATTACGCTGATTTAAAAAATCTGCAAAATTGGCTGAATAATCATTGTTGCTTAACCCTTCAAAAGGAGGATCGAGTGTACGTTTATTATAGGACTTTCCAACAGGATCAGACTCCCGGGCCACATCTTGTCCTCCGGCATCCCATTTGCCGGGTGCCCAGCCCTTACCAGTATAACCAACATGATATCCATGAGCCTCAAGCAAATGGGTAAATACAGGGAATTTTTTAGGGAAGAGGCTGCCATGCACTCCTGCCTCCTCATTTTGCCATATATTTCGACCTGTCAGTAAAGCGGCCCTTGAAGGTCCACATTGCGGAGCTGCTGCAAATCCATTCATAAACAAAATCCCTTCCTTCGCAATACGATCAAATACAGGCGTTTTCACAAAGGTACAACCGTATATTCCGGCATGCGGCCACGACTGATCATCTGAGATAGCCAAAACAATATTTGGTCGAGTATTTAAATTTTTGTTTTGTGCTGAAACAGTTCTCGAAACAAAAACCAGAAAGAGATAAAATAATACCTTCACAAAATTGCCACAGTGCTTTGATGTTTTCATATTTATATTATTTAAAGATGTTTATTTTTCGATAGGAGTAAATATTACAGCTAATCCGTTCTGTTTTAGTATATTCTGTTCTAACACCGATTCGTTATTTACTTCAATTTCACGAATTTGTACATTGGTACGTGTATCTAAAGATTTATTATCCGAAAAGATTTTAGCCGAGTACGTCGTATTCTTATCCAGAAAATCAAGGGTTAAAGAAAGATTGTATGCTTCAGTGCCTGCAATAGCACCCAGGTACCATTTCTCGCCATTTTTACGTGCAATTGACACATACTTCCCGGGATAACCTTCAATAATTTTGGTATCATCCCACACAGTTGGAACATCGTCAAAAAACTGCAGGTCTTCTATTTCAGAAATTGCCCCTTGTGCACCGCCAGCGCCTCCTTTTTTTGAAGAAGATTCCTGTGGCCGGTCGTACCAAAATAGAAATTGCCAGGGACTATAAATACAAATTACTTTTGCCATTTGTGATGCATGAGAACCCATTTTTTCAGTTACCCGCGAGGCAAAATAACAGTTGGTCTGGTCGCCGGAACCGGCAATCATCCGTGTAAAAATGGTATTTATAACACCATCGTTTGGCGTACTTTCCTCATCTCCGCGAATACCTTCCTGTGTCATTAAATTGGGAAAAGTGCGGGAATAACCAGTTGGCCTGTATTCATCATGCACATCAACCATTAACTCATACTCAGCGGCCTTCCTTACAGCTTCATGAAGCCACGTGGTCCATTCTTGGGGCCCCACATTTACAAATCCGTATTTTAAGCCCGCAATACCCCAGGATTTGTACAACGGCAAAATTTCATCCAATTGTTTCTCCAGTGCCCTGCGGTTTACATACACTATAATTCCAATTCCGTTGGCATTAGCATAATCAATAACTTTCTTCAGTTCGAGTGGCCCCGGAGAGCGTTTTGGGTCAACTGTTATGGTTGTTGCATCCGAAGCATCGTCGTATTCGTTTCCATACCAACCGGCATCGAAATGAACAAACTGCAGATTGTGCTTTACTTCAAATTCTACACACGCAATTCCTCCC
>CAYYLT010000370.1:0-2805 GCA_964472385.1 uncultured Bacteroidales bacterium | reverse complement strand
ATTGCCTTGTTGTGTAGGTTGCTGCATGCAGGTTTCACAAGATTATTTTTTATTTCTTTAATTGGCCTTGTGTAACTTACCATGACAAAACAATCATTTCCTTTTGTGATATGAATGATTATTTTGTCTTGGACGTTTCATTGTTTTATATTATGATCCATCGCATCAAACCGGCATAAAACATTAAAAGGTTTATGAAAACACATTTTTCTATATTTATCTTATTTTTGTTTTTATTTAACCTGTCTTCTTCGCTTCATGCCCAGGAATTGCCTGTCAGAATTCCTCAGGGAAAGAGAGTTTCAGGAGGACTTAGCAACGAAATTTCCCTGGGTCAGATATATGCAGCGCTTCAGGAAGAAGGAAACAAGCAGGGCTTGTTGATTGATTTTGCCAATTCAGATCTTCATGGTACGATCTATTCAGGACCTTATCCCTTTGAAGAGAAAGAGTCGGATATAACCTACCGCCGTTATCGCATGCGAAGTTCTCTGAATAATGGGGAAGGGGTAATACCTATTGCCCGGTTTTATACGCCCAAATATGATGCCAACGATTGGAGTAAGGATAGGAAGGATAATGCTACCATAGCCGTCAGGCTTGATATTTGGGAAAAGGTAAATGATGAAGTAACCCATTACGGATTGCATGATTTTTTGGTGGATTTCAAGTTCCGTCCGGAGGACACCACTTTTCATCTGACCACCACGATTGCGGAAGGTCCGTTTGTTTACCTGAGCCGGAGTGATGATGGAAAAGAAGAAGGCACCTCCGTAACGGTTGCCTGGCAAACAATGCAGGCGGCTACAGGAAGGTTGATAGTTGAAGGAATCGGAACTTTTGATAACGGATCAGGCAAATCCAGGGATCATGCCATTGAAGTTACCGGCCTGCAGCATGATAAAACCTACAAGTATCACGTTAAAAGCGGGAAAACCCGGTCTCCGGAATATGCTTTTACTACGGCTCCGGAGAAGGGAAGGGAAAACATTACCATTGCCTATACAGGCGACAGCCGTGAAGGTGTAGGTAGTGGAGAACGCGAATTTATGGGTGTCAACCGCTATATCCTTAGCAGGTTGGCAGAAAATGCTATCCGGCGGGAAGCCGAAATCTTTCTTTTTGGGGGCGATCTGGTGAACGGTTACACTACCGGTACGGATGACTTCAGAACCCAGCTGAAGGCCTGGAAGCAGGCCATGGAGGGATTTATGCATTCACGTGCCGTTTACCCGGCTCAGGGCAATCATGAATCTCTGTTGAATGCCTATAAGATAAAAGATTCACGGTATGTTATGATGGATAAATTTCCTTATGACGAGAGTGCTGAAGCCATCTTTGCCGAAGAATTTGTCTTGCCGGAAAATGCACCCGAACCCTCGGATGAAAGACGCCCCGGTTATAAAGAAGAAGTGTATGCTTTTCAATATGGTGCTTTAAAGATCATTGCCTTTAACAACAACTACTGGTATACCAGTGGGCAACATGTTAGTGAGTATGGAGGTTCCCCAGAGGGTTATATCCTGCCTGATCAGATGAAATGGATCAAAAGGCAGATCCGGCTGGGGGAGGAAGAACCTTCAGTTCGGGCTATTTTGTTGTATGCCCAGGAACCGGTTTTTCCGAATGGGGGCCATGTGTCGGATGCCATGTGGCATGGTGGTAACAACAACATACGCGCCTATACTTATCGCAACGGCCAAATCCTTCCTGAGGAGAAGGGTATCATCGAAGTGCGCAACGAACTGTGGGAGGCTGTGAGCAACGCAAAAAAAGTCGCTGCAGTGCTTACATCCGATGAGCACGGTTATCACAGAACACTGATCGATAAAAGCACTCCGGTAGGTGTTATGGATGATGACACCGACGGAGATGGCAGGCTGGATTCCGTATCTCCCAACAAGAATTTTCGTTACCCTACCTGGCAAATAACCAATGGCGGTGGAGGGGCTCCCTACTATTCGCAGGAAGAGGCTCCCTGGAGTCAAAATGTAGCCCTCTACACTTCGCAGTATAACTACAGCCTGATATCCCTGAAGAACGGAAGGCTGACCTTAGAAGTCTTTAACCAAAACGGACAAAGGCTGGATTATGTTGAGGACTTGATGAAGATCAAGCGATGAATTTTCAGGAATGTATGATTGAATATGCCTTGTGGTTATCCTTAAGAGGCTATGCCTGACCCTGCTTTTTGTGTTGAAATAAGGTTTTGATATCTTTAGCCGTCCGAACAACTTCCTAAAGGTTATCCGGTTGAAAACTATCAATTTTTATGTGTCCGCGGACTGACCCGCATTATGCACAAGTAATTATTCTTTTTCAAGTGAATAATAACCGGTTTTATTCAATGGTACGCATCATTCTTCGAATGCTAACCTGTATTTTTTATGCGTCAAGTTTTGGTTAGAAGCAAGGCATCGAAAGCCCACGACGTAGTCACCTGCTTCGGGTTTCCTGAAAAACACAAAAAATGCCTATAATAAATAGAATGGGTACATTTATTATTTGCCAATTGTAAGGTTATGAGCAAATATTTCTATAAACGCCTTGTCTTTTTTATGATCATTTTTTGTTAGCCTTTAGCACATCATCTACATCGTTGGCTTCAGCTCGCAGTATTCATATACAGCTTCGCTTTGCCGCCTCGTAGCTGATGTACTAAAGACTTTTTCAGCAAACCCTGCTTCGGGTTTCCTGAAAAACACAAAAAATGCCTATAATAAATAGAATGGGTACATTTATTATTTGCCAATTGTAAGGTTATGAGCAAATATTTCTATAAACGCCTTGTCTTTTTTATGATCA
>CAYYLT010000369.1:0-2806 GCA_964472385.1 uncultured Bacteroidales bacterium | reverse complement strand
ACCCTTTCTATTTATTATAGGCATTTTTTGTGTTTTTAAGCAAACCCGTAGTAGGTGGAATACGTCGTGGCCTTTCGCCGCCTTGCAGCTAATCAAAACCTGACGCATCAGTAATACAGGTTAGAGCAATAGCTTCATTTTGTGGAAACAATAGAGGTTAGGTCATACGCAATATGCACATTGAAATTTTGCGCAACCTCAGCATGAGCCTTAAGGTTCACACCTACCCGTAAGTTGTCGATCAGGTTATAGGTCAGACTGTAACGTTGAAAGAAATGTTTATTCCAGGCAGGAGCATACAAATAGGTACCCCAATACTGCGAAAATATAAACCTGCCGAATATCAAATCATGTCCGGCCAACCACGATAATTGCCGGTGCTCCCTTTGTCCGTTATACTTTTCTTTGATTTCACCGTCCCAGAATCCTTCAAAACCAGTATTCAAAGCATTGATCTTTGCAATCTTCCTCCTGCCTTTTATCAAAAAGCCATAACCGATGGTCCTTTTCTTGATCTCACTGGTACCCTGAACAACATTTTTCATAGCACCAAAAACAGCCCCTGAAATAATAATCCCTTCCTGCTTGATCGGTATAGGTTCCCTTTGCTTAAAATCGGGAGCGTCCAATACATAGTCGAGCCCCAAACCCACCGTGGGGAAATTCATTCCCTTATTGGGGTGATCAACCCCTCCGTTAGAGATGTGATTATACTTTCCGAAAAGCTTCCCGTTTAATTGTTCGCTCAATGCGAAATTCAACATAAGATCCAAATGGATGATATAACTCAGGTGTTTGCTAAAAAAAAGATTCTCGGGATTGGTCTTTTTATCATAAACCTTGCTCACGTAGCTTGGACCGACACCCATACGCAAACTCATCCAAATAGCGCTACCATAATTCAGATAAGGCTCGGCAAACATCATGATGTTGGTAGCAGTGCCCAGCACATTGGGATTATCAAAATCTATATGGGATAAAGAAAAACCCCCTCTTGCATAACAGTTGCACTGCTCCCAGTCACGCTGCTTAGTCAAAACCCAGCCATAATCCAATTCTACTCCGTAGGGCTTACTGTCAGTTAAATGTTGAATGCTACTTGTATGAGGAATGATGAATCCATAATAGGAATTTAGACTTAAAAAAACCGGATTGGCAGCTTTATCCTGAGTATGGGCAGGAAAAGATACCAATATGAAAAGACATAAAACTGTATATCGCATGAACAGATAAATTACGTGGTGCATGATGAGCGTATACCTGAACTTTAACCTGTATTATTCATGCGTCAGGTTTTGGGCAGATGCAAGGCGCCGAAAGCCGACGACATAGTTGCCTGCTTCGAGGCTTTCGCAACGCAGCAGATGCCTGAAAATTGACGCACGGGCAAAAAATGCAAAAAAATTAATTATTTTAACAAGAATAAGCAAAATGCCAATATCCTTCTATTTACAAAGGCTTGCTCATTTTTTGTGACTCATACAGGTCAAATAAATATGACCGTAAGTCGCACTATTTAAGCTTTTCCCAGATATCCAAAGGAATAGCATTTCTGTTCACCAAAAGCGAGGTGGTTTGAAGTCTCACATAAGCTTCGGATGCATAAAGATACCCGTCATACACATTGGATGCACCCCAACTGTTTTTAACAATATAATATTTGGTTCCCTTTTGGTCTTCTGCCATACCTGTAATATGCATCAAATGATCATCGGTGGTTGAATGATTATCAAATGGCTTCTGCCGCATCTCCATGGTTATCTCCTTTTGTTCCACCGGGGATTCAAATACCTGATTCTTCTCCGCTCCCGTCATGTGATCCCAATCCGTGGCGGGTACAATAGCTATACCCGATTCATACTGAAAACCCGGATCAGAAACATCAGCCGCCCAGGCAAGGGTATATCCTTGTTCCAGCGTATGATCAATAATCCGGATCAAATCATCTAGGGTAACGTTGTAAATCAATTCCATTGACCAGTTATCGGGTGATTCGAATACATATTGACTATAATAGGGATGATTGCTAAAAGCCGTAACAGGAATATAGTCATCGGGGTTAAGCTCCAGTTGTTCTATAAAAGATTGCGGGGCATAATGGTTATCCCTGTATGTGAAATCTGAAGGGTATGCGCCCAGATAAGCATTCAAAATACCCTTAAAGCCATCTTTCCATAAAAGGGAAAGGGTCTCCGCATCACTTTTCATAAGGGCATCAATATACCCCTCCAAAACGGCGTCCATTTCCTTGTGGTTATGGTTCTCACCACCGTATATCTTTCCGGGAAAAGCTTTCTGAGGAACCAGACCATCATCTTTCATAACGTGAATGACATCCCACCCTTCTGCACCGGGTGTAAAATTGATATGCCCGTGAAACCGCACGTACAATTCGGCCCGATCAAGATAAGCCTGGCGGACAATAAACATTTCCGATAGATCATATATTCCTTTGTCCTTCCTTAGCAGTTCCGATTCCATAAAGGACAGGGTTCCAAAACACCAACAGGTACCTGTTCTTCCCTGATTCTTTACCGTTGTAGCGGGAAGCCTGATGTGCTCTTTAAATTGATAACCTCCGGATTGCGCATATACCTTTTGCACAGGTAACCAAAACAAAACCAGTGCAATAAAAACCAGTTGAGTACATTTATAATCTTTCATAAAAAAAAACTTTAATAACACAAAATTGAATTAACAGAACAAACATAAAAATAATTCATTTAACCTGTATTATTCATAAAAAATGGAAAAAACAGGTATAAACAAAAGAATATAAATGCTTTACTTATGATGCTCAAAAATT
>CAYYLT010000368.1:0-2813 GCA_964472385.1 uncultured Bacteroidales bacterium | reverse complement strand
GCATGCTTTATACATTGCCTTGTTGTGTAGGTTGCTGCATGCAGGTTTCATAATTTTAAATTTTTATTTTGAATATACCACTAAATCCATCGACAAAAAGTGTTCCGTCAGGGGCGACCATCATATCGGTTACTTCCATATGGTCGGGTATGCCTGTATAGTCAGGCGCATGCAAAGACTGCCAGCTAAGGCCACTGTCCATCGACCGGTATAAAGGACGACGGGGCTGCCCGTTGCGGTTGATCACATTGGGATTTTGGGTTGAATACCACTCGCGGCACATAACCAGGTCGGCAGATTTGCAGGCATATACCAGGTGATGCTTTCCGGGCCGCGGGTCAAAAGCCACATGCCCCATCCAGGGTACCGGTTCCACTTTCGAAAAGTGTATGCTGGGTTCAAGTCCCCGCTTTAAAACATGCCATTTCCCATTAGCAACATGTTCACCTTTACTACATGTGTATTCGTATATACCGCGGCGTCCGGCAGCGAGAATGCGTATTCCTTTTGAATGACCGGACAAATGATCTCTGGCAGGATCAGGATCAACGGCTACCGCATGGGGATTCTGAAAATTGCATATCTTCATGGGTTTGAAGGGGGAGCGGGTAATGTTGGTGCCCGGGAAAGATTCCTCAGGTATTTCAGGCAGGTCGATCCAGTTCTTTCCGGCATCCAAAGAAACAGACAGATCGGCTTGTTGCAGATTCCGGCATCCCACAACAACATGTCCATTCCGGGAGGATACAGCAAGTGCAAATCGTCCCAGGGGTTGCCAGGTTTTACCACCATCCACACTTTTTCTGTCGGAAGCATAAACCATGGATGGATTTTGGGCATTCCAGTAAACACAGCCTATCCCATCTGCATCATACCCGGTATCTTTCCATGTTATACCCCCGTCATAGCTTATTAGCAGGGATGCAAAATGTCCGAATACCCCAACGAACACGCTGGGTTCACCGGGTTTGGATGCCAGGCCCCAGGCATGTTTACGCTGATTCTGCCTGCCTTTAAGGTCCTCAGGCATTTTTTTGATCTCGGCTTCTGTCAGACTGCGACTGCGCTGTTCCTCTTTAGCCAGCAACGGATCATTCACATAGGTATTGCCGGCCCAGCTCATGCCACTATCCCGTGAAGTGACGTAGCCATACTCCGAGCGCGCCACCCCCATATGCCGGTTATCTGTTCCCACCGTAATTTGGGCTGCCTCTTTGAAGGGACCACCATAGGCAAAGGGTGCCCATGTTTTACCCCAATCCTCGCTTTTCAGGGGATTTTTGTCATAATTGTGGGTCCACCAATAAACTACTTTGGGATTCCGGGAATCAAAGCCTATGGCAGGTCCCTGTGCCGCATGCCAGGTATCACGAAAAAACCCGCCTGGTGACGTATAATGCGCAGGATTGTAACTTTTAATGGTAGGGATATATCCATCCTTTATGGGATAAGGATCGTTCCATGTTTTACCCCCGTCGCGGCTGAAGAGAAAAGCTGTGGAAGTGGTGTTGCTGTGCGTGCGCACGACAACATGCCCTGGAGCTCGCGGATTGATGTGCACATCTACGAAGCCTCGCATCTTCCCTTCAATGGTCCGAAGCAGCTGCAACCTGTTGCCCTGGTCTTCAAATTTTACCACCTCTTTTCCACCGCGGGTACCTGTGGCAATCTTACGAATGCATATCCCTGTTGTCCAGTCATTGGGAGATACTTCCACATCAACTATTTCGGGTTTTTCAGTCAGCTGAAACTTTTCCACGCGAAATGGTGCTTTTGAACTGACTTCCAGGCGCCACAGGTGACCGGCGGGTATATAATTCCGAGAGGCCGTCTTACCTTTCTGACCAACTATTACGTAAATAATGGTTTGATCATTGTCCCCCTTTCCAGCGGATATGGTTTTAACAGGGTAGCCCATGAAGGCCGCAGAATGCCATGAATGGCCATCGTCGGTTGATCTTACCAATCCACGGTGCAGGCTGCCATAATAGATGTGATGCCTTCGGCTGGAATGAGGATCAACGGCTATTTGCTGTTTGCCGGCCGGACCGCGGCAGGAAGGTGCATCCGGAGGCATGGTGTATATCTGCTGCCAGATTTTTCCTTTATCCCTGGTACGCCAGATACCATAAACCGGTTTCTCCAGGTTCATCCTTCCCAGCTCTGAAAAGGAATGACCCTGTAGCAGATAGGCTGTGTTCCCGTCGTGCGGGCAAAAAGTGACGTTATTAACCCATCGGTGCAGGGGGGTATCGTTGGGCTCAAAGTGACGCCCGTCCCTTGCCACCAGTGCAGCACCCATGTCATGCCCGGTCATCATAAAAGTCGGATCAGCAGGTGATACCTTAAAAAAATGCATCCACTCACTACGATCCGATCCCTGTCCGGAAGGAAAAGCAGGATCACCCTTGTGTCGCAAGCCCGGGAATGTGATTCGCTGCCATACCTTATTTGATCTATTAAGCACTATGTTGGGATTATGTTCAGGATAAACCGGTTCGACGGAATCAACAGCCTCTCCGGTTTTAAATATACCGGCAAAAAGACTGTGATGGCTTAGTGCGGCTACTAACCCTCCCAGCCCCGTATATTTAAGAAATTTCCGTCTGTTCATAAGTTATTCGTTACATGGATCTTTAAATGATGATCATCATTTTGCATCCAATGGTGCGTAATAACGCACATAATCCACAACCATGGACGTGCCGTCGGCCTTTGAATCGATCAGCCTGCCTCCGTAACCCGGATAAATAGCTACAGACAGAAATATACGCATCGCATGCGGTTCATAAGGCAGACTCTGTCTTGCACCG
>CAYYLT010000367.1:0-2830 GCA_964472385.1 uncultured Bacteroidales bacterium | reverse complement strand
AACTCAAGTGTTTATAGACAAACACTATTTAATTTTTATCGTAATATTTTTGGCAATATCCAGTGCGGAGGTCAGTGTTGACAGATCACTGAACAGCTCACCGGTTGCACCGTAGGGATGACTGTGTCCGGCAGGTTCCATGGTATAGGTGCTTTTATTTTGGTTCAGATCGATGGTAGCCTGATATACCACGGCAGGCTGTGCTGACTTCAAATATTCCTTATTACCGGGGTATTTGCTGTTATACCAGTATTGATTCCAGTCCCAAGGCTGGTTGACCTCAAACACAATGTTAAAGCGGCTGCCTGCCGAATCAGCGACATTGGTAAGCAGCACGAAATCGCCGGTAGGGGTTGCGCCGGTGTAAGCATCCGGCACCGGATTTTCGGGTGTAGGCATATACAAGCTGTCGGGCCCGGGCATATTTCTTTTGTGACTCCAATAGGGCAAGGCAGCGGGGATTTTTTTCTCTCCCGGCTGCCACCTGCCTTCTTCATAGCGGGCGTGGCCAAAAATACCCCTGGCTATGGAACGGGCAACATAAAGGGGATGGATATATTCTCCCTCCATATTTTCAATCCAGACAGCCATTAAAGGATGATAATGTTCTAACCCTTTATGGAAAAGAATTTCGAGGGCAGTTCCTTCGGCCTGCTGATTTGTATGCATTTGCTGAATCGCCGGTGATTTCTCCTGGGCGAGAAGCGTACCATGGCAAATGATAGCTGCTGCCAGCAGGGTCAGCATTTTACTGTATGACGATAAAAGGTTCATGGTAAAGTAAAAACGATTTGGTGACGGTTCAAATTTCTGATGTTTAAAATTCAACGATAATGCCTATAGCAGGCAAAATATTTCCGGATTCTTCTACTTCCAGTTTTTTCAGCACGTACTGATCCGGATTGTCCGGATCGATAAGCGGATCACCCTTTTGATCTGTTTCCCTTATGAGCACGGGTGGTTCATCCGCGGTAAAATTATAAACATTCTGAACATCCAGATACAGCATAAGCGACCAGTTGTTGAAAAAATACTGTTTATCGACCCGGATATCCAGTTGATGGAAAGGGTCCAGTCTTTTTGTGTTCAGCCGGTTGTAATCGGGATATCCCCTTCCCCTAACATTCCAGGCTGAAATTTGCGTAGATTTTTGACGGTCGGTGGGCGTATAGGGTGCACCTCCCACAAACCGCCAGCTAAATCCTACCTGCCAGTTGTTTTTAAAATCGCGTGTAGCTGTTAAGTTGAGCAGATGCTTATTATCCCATGCAGTAGGTATGAGGTTGCCGGTGGTTTCCAGCGCTTCGTTGAGTTCTTCAAATTCACTTCTTACATAGGTGTAGGAGAGGATCACATTGGCGCCGATAAGGTTTTGATGTCGGAAGAGCAATTCCAGACCATAGGCTCGGCCTTCAGCTACAGATTTGACCGCTTCATCGCCAAAGGATCCAAAATCAGCTCCTTTGTTTGCAATAGAGATAGAATCGTCCAGGGAAAAAGGATAATCATTGTAATTTTTATAAAAACCTTCCAGGCTTATTTTGGATTTTTCATCGGGCAGGAATTTAAATCCTCCCACCAGGTGATCGGCCGAGATGTACTTCAACCCATTTTGTTTATTGATCAGTTTACCCTGTCGGTTGCTAAAACCCAAGGTGGTATAAGCAGGGCGCTGATAATACCGGCCGCTATTGAAGTTGGCCGTCCATTTCGGAGCAAACCGGAAGGAAGCAGAGAAACGCGGAGATGCCTGATCGATCACATTGTTCATGCTTTCGGAATAGTTGTTGGCATCCGCACGGATGCCCAGGGACAGGGATAGCTTGTCATTGAAGAAACTTTTGCTAACCTGTCCGAAAACATTCCATTGGAACAGATCCAGATTGCTTGTATAGTCAATGGTTTGCGCCTGATCATCTGTAAAGGTTCTTCTGAAAGTACTGTTTGTGTAGTTGGCATATTCCAGTCCGAGCCCTGCATTGATCCGGTAGTCATTGATAAAAGTCGTGTTTTCATAACGAAATTTCGTTTCCGCTTCATCGGAGGTATAATCAAGCCGCTTGAGGGAATCTATTTCCTTATTGTTTTGATACTTATAAGATCTGTTCCTTAAAAAGTTACGGCTTAGCACGTAGGTGTCATAGCCGTTTTCACGGAAATGTTTGTAAACGGCACCTATGGTATAGTTCCGCTGGGTATTGACGGGGATGAAATCCAGTATATATCGCTGAGATTCGGTATCATTGGCATCGGTATTAAGCTCAAAGTCGTCTATAGCTCCCAGGCCGATCAACCTGATTTCATTTTTATCATCAATACGGGTTTTCGATTTGAACTGAAAGTCATTGAAGGTAGGCAAAAAAGGCAATTCCAGTACATCGAACAACAGTTGTAGATAAGATCTGCGTGCGGAAAAAACAAAGGTGGTATTGTCACTGATGGGGCCATCCAACGTGAGTGAAGCTTCGGAAGCTCCTATTGAACCCTGTATTTCTACTTTTTCTTTATTCCCGTTAATTTGTTTGAGATCCAGTATGGAACTCAGCGCTCCGCCGCGGTTGGCTGGGAAGGCGCCTGAATATAGGTCTACCTCGCGAATGAAATCCACGTTGATGATACCGACGGGACCACCTGAAGCTCCCTGTGTGGCAAAATGATTAATATTGGGTATCTCAACATCATCCAGGTAAAAACTGTTTTCACTTGGTCCACCACCCCTGACGATCACATCATTGCGGAAAGAAGCGCTTGAGGCGACACCGGGAAATGTTTGTATGACCCTTGAAATATCCCTGTTGGCACCGGGGCTTTTTTCTATCTGTTCCACGCC
>CAYYLT010000366.1:0-2840 GCA_964472385.1 uncultured Bacteroidales bacterium | reverse complement strand
AGGGTTGTCCATAACAGTTACGAAAATTTGATACCGTCTTGTCGGGAATATCCGCTGGCAAGGCTTGCGAATCTTGAATGATAGGCGTACGACAGCTGCCGGATGACCGGCACGAAAATCGAACGTAACACAGCCAGCGGACATTATAGACAGACGCTAATTATGGGGGCAATCCACTCTTTTCTCCAAATCCCATCTCATCTACCATCCTGTCAAAAGGACTGGTTACCGTAGTTAAAGCATCACTGATAATATGTGTATATCTCTCTGTAGTTTTTATACTTACATGACCCAATAATTCCTGTACATACCTGATATCCTTACCATCCTCAAGCAGATGCGTGGCAAAGCTATGACGTATCATATGCAGATGTACCCGTCTTCGTATACCCGCAGCCAGGGCTGCATGCTTCAGTACATTAGCCATACTCGTTGAACTATAATACCTGCCTGGAACAGTACCCTCAAAAACAAACAACCTGGGCTTTTCCTTTTCTATATACTGCTTGTATAATCTATGTAAATGACGTGAAAAAAGGGTATAGCGATCTTTTTTACCCTTGGAATCCTTCACGAAAATGCGGTTCCTTTCCAAATCTATATCACTTAACCGTAGATGCTGTATCTCCTGACGCCTTAACCCGGCTGTGTAAGCAAGAGCCAGCAAAAACTTATGCTTTAAATTATCCGTAGCGCCAAGCATGGCCGAAATTTCACCCCTTGTAAAATAATCGGGTAGATAAAAACCTTTCCTCGGCCGCATAACATATTTATCCGATATCGCCTTGTCATGCACTTTCTCAAAAAAGAACTTGAATGCACTGATCAGATTGTCCTGATGCGAAGCGGAACGCTCCCTGTGTAATACCAGATAATCCCGTATATCCTCGTTCCGGATGAAGGCAGGATGCTTATAATTAAAATATTTCAAAAAACCCATGAAGGCGCCTAAATACATCTTTCGGGTCTTTTCACTGTAGGAGGTGCCATTCAGAATGATCCGGTATTGCTTACGGTAAATATCCTCCAGCCTGTAATGCCCCAATATCCGATAAAGCTTTATTTTTAGAGACTTTAAAGTATACTGCGATCCTTTGTTTTCCAGTAAATATTTTCCCGTAGTACAGGTTTTGATAACTTCCTGATGCAAAGACCTGTAAAACCGGATGGCATCGTTATTATCACCTGGTAGTCGATATCTGGTTTCAAACAAGGCTGCACTATCCCTGCCCAACTGGCAAATGGTTTTCAAACTTAAATTGGCATGATAAAGCAAGAACAACAGCATACGGTCCCCCGGGGATGGAATGCCCTTACATACCATTTCTATTTCATGCAATGGCAGAAAAAGAACATTTTTCTTTACCTGCTTGTTTTCATTCAGATAAAAAAACATCTTATCCCTGCCCAAAGTCTTTTCGTAATAGAATTTGACGGCTGCAATAGTCTGGCTCATCTGGGTATTTCCCAATGTGGCCGAACGCTGCTTTAGGTAATGGTATAGGTCATGATACCCAAGCTTGTCTATATCCTTGCCAGCATGATCTGCCAAAAATAACTTGAAAAAGGATTTGTAGATCGTTATGGTATTCGGGCTCAACCGCTTTAATGTCATGGAATCCAGATAAGCCTTTAAATGAGGTTTGAATTCACTGGAAACCGCTGGTCCTGATGGTGTTTTTTTGCTTTTATCTTTGCTTGCTGGTTTAACAACAGGTGCAGATACATAAGTCTTTGTCCAGGCATAACCTGCTTTTCCAATGATTCCTGTGATATTCTTGTATAGCTCATTACTCCCGGGAAACATCCAACAATTTTGCTTTTCCAGCCATACTCCTTTTTTGGTGTCAGAAAAACATCTGAATAATCTTGGAGCATACCCCATCTTAACATAGATCTTTTTATTGGCCTTGTCGATTCTGACCTCAACCACATGTTGCGTATTCCTTTTGGCCACAAATTTGGTTGACCCTTGCTCATCATCTCCATCCCCAAATTGTATCACCAAACCCTTAATATCCCGGTAGTTTTCCCTGATATATGATTTATAATCTTTCCGGTAAGGAATATGCCAACATTTTTTTGTGGCACTGAACCTCCTGTCAGGAAGACCTCGCGTAACATAATCCACCTTGCCATCGGCATGATAACCATATTGCAGCGCAATGCGGTGCTCTCCGCGGTGGATCATAGGATAAACAAGCAATCGTTTCATGATGCCAAAAAATCATACTCAAATATGCCCAAAAACGAATTACCCCGGTTGGTCGAAATCTTAACATCTCTTCCCGCCGCCCGCTCTTTTCTCACAAGCTCCTGCAAATATGCGGGCAGGCAACTTATAGATACAATAAAACCATCAACCATTACCATATCATGAAACGGAATGCTATCCACATAAGCAATGATCCTTGGCCAGCCCTGTCCTTTCGGTTACGGAGAAATGTTTTTTTGTAAACGGGATGATTTAAAAAAAGTTGGTGCTGGGCAGACAAACTCTATGCAGATAAACAGGAAGAATATCAATAGTGACCCCTATCAAACCGTTCGTAAATGATTCTCTATCACAATCATTTATGCGATAAACCAAGTAGCTCATTTATGGTTTGGGAATTGAAATAGCTTTGTTATCAATATAGCTTCGCCCCTTCACCCACATAACCGGAATGGATAAATTCTATTTCAAAAATATTTAAAAAAATTTATACATCCAAAAAAAAATGAAAAAAATTATCCTAACCTGTATTATTCAGTGCTTTTTATTGAATAACGCAATATAGCCTGTGTTATTCATGCGTCAAGTTTTGGGTAGATGCAAGGCGTCGAAAGCCGACGACGTA
>CAYYLT010000365.1:0-2903 GCA_964472385.1 uncultured Bacteroidales bacterium | reverse complement strand
TATTATGTATAGCCTGTTGATTTTAAGGTTTTTTTGTGTTTTTCAGCAGACCCTAGATAGTTCGGGAGATACTGGTTCGGGCTTCATATATAATGACCAGTCAACCGGGCCTGTGCTGGACAGGATAGCTTTACAAACATGGATAGAATGTTCCAGATTTAGGTTGAATTATCGGTCACACAGGTGAAACTTATGTAATCCCAGTTTCTGCAGTCGGGACAATTCTGCTGCTACAGATAAGGGATCATGAAAAATAACTGGCAAATTGCCTTCTACACAAAAAAAGCATTGTTCTGTACAACCGATTTGGGTGCGGAATTTTACCGTAGCTTTTTTGTGCATACAGAACTGATAATTAGCAATATAACCCCGCTTGTTGCTGTAAGCCTGATGCGACATGGCAGCAAACCCGTTATATTTCGTGTCAGGGGCACCACCATTCTCTATAATATCGATCAAATCTGTCAATGCAAACTCACCCGGACCATAAACAACAAAGTCGGCACCGGTAAAAGCAAGGATTTCGTCCGGCATAATGGAAAAACCGCTTCCTCCAAGAACGACAGGCATATTGAAGGATTGACCAATATCTACATATACTTTGATGTCATCCAGGAAAAATTCATTGGTCTGGTAGAAGGCCGAATCGATCTGAAGAATGGTGACCCCAATCACATCAGGCTGAATATCGGTTATGGTCTGTTTTAATGTATGATGAGGCTGGCTGGCAAAAAACAGATCCAGGAAAAATGGTGCATGACGGGTAAGGGACAGCATGCCATAGAGGTATTCCAGCCCTAAAGGCGGTACCGGCGGGTTTTGATAGCGATTGGGATTAACCAGGAGAATCTTCATCTGGGTTTAATTCTGGGTCAAATTTAGTGTATTTACCTTTGAAAATTTATCATTATTTTCGTGCGATTTTGAGCAAAACCAATCTTCTGCCCATATGAATGTTACTGTATATCCATCAACGCTACAGGGTAAGGTACACCTACCCTCCTCTAAGAGCTATATGCAGCGGGTGCTGGTTGCTGCACTATTATCCAGGGGAACTACTATCATTGGAAATCCGGGAAAAAGTCAGGATGAAGAGAATATGTGCCGGGTGATCGGATTATTGGGTGCGCAGGCAGAAACCCAGCCAAATGGCTTATCGGTGCGGGGTGGGTTTCATCCTGTTGTGGACAAGATGAACATCGGTGAATCCGGTCTGGGCATACGCCTGATCATACCTGTAGCGGCTCTTTCTGATAAACCCATTACCATCGGCGGAGAGGGATCATTAAACAACAGACCTATGGGGGTCATCGAAAAGGCTCTTCAGGAAGCAGGAGCAAAATGCATCACCACCGAAGGGTTACTACCGGTTGAGATAAAAGGACCCCTGCAGGGCGGTACAGTTCAGCTTGATGGCTCCATAAGCTCCCAGTTTCTATCGGGCCTACTTTTTGCCCTTCCGCTGGCCCACAATCATTCCCGCATTCTGGTAAAAAACCTGAAGAGCAAACCTTATATTGATATGACCCTGGAAGTGCTCAAAAAATTCGGGATTAACATTGAAAATAAAAACTATGAGGTTTTCGATATTCCTGGCAATCAAAGCTACAAGGCAAATCAAATTGATATTGAGGGAGACTGGAGCAATGCTGCTTTCTTTTTCACAGGAGCTGCTATTCGGGGTGATCTTCATATATCCGGACTTAAACCCGATTCCTTACAGGGGGACAAAAAAGTGCTGGAAGCCATCAACGCCTGTGGCGCCAATCTAAAATACAAAAACGGGCTATACAGCATTCAAAGTCCTACCACTTTAGAATCGTTTGATTTTGATGCTACGGATACACCCGATTTGTTTCCACCGCTGTCTGTCCTTGCAGCATATTGTCAGGGAACCTCTACGATAAAAGGCGTACATAGGTTGCTTTATAAGGAAAGCAACAGGACCGAGGCCATCATCAAGGAACTCACCCATATGGGAATAAATGTTTATACGCAAGATGATGACAAACTTTGCATTCAGGGTGGCAAACTAAAAGGCGGTGCTTTCCATTCTCATAACGACCACCGTATGGCCATGGCAGGAGCAGTTACTGCCATGGCCGCGCAAAACCCTGTAACCATAACCAGTGCCCAGGCCGTTGGAAAATCTTTTCCTACCTTTTTCGATACCCTTAAGTCGTTAAATGTGAGGCTGGAATATATAAAAAATGCATAAAGGAAAAATACAAGCGGCAATAAGCGTAAGCCTGTCACATGATTAATACAGGGTAAAACGGATCCTCTCCTGACCATCAGCCTTGCTCATTGTTCCGGTTTAACCTTACTTTCCACGGTTCTGTGTATGATCCGGTCCAGGACTAAGGCAATCATTACGCCGGAAAGGTCTGCGATCAAATCAGGGAAATCAAATACTCCTGCATACATACCAAACCATTGGCCCAGTTCCTGTAAAAATACCCCTCCGAAAGCTATAAGGGCTGCAATATAACGTTCAACAGGGAAATACCGTACAATGAAATAAATGCCAAATGGGAAGAAGAAATTCGCTCCGTAATTGCTAAGAAATTCAGAACCATAACCGGTAAAATACTGACTGAACAGTGTTCCTGCAATGGCTATCAATATCAATAGAGGATGAATCAGCTTTACGCTTTTCATCAGACGACCAATTATGAATAATTACTATTACAGTGCAAGTAATAAAATTTTTTTGTTTTTGCCTGAATTTTTTTGGATTATTCTGTACCCAGAAAAAAATATTGCGTTTTTATCCTATTCTAGCCTGTATTATTCATGCGTCAAGTTTTGGGTAGATGCAAGTCGTCGAAAGCCGACGACGTAGTCACCTACTTCGAGGGTTTCGCAACGTAGCAGATGCCCAAAAATTGGCGCACTCGGAA
>CAYYLT010000364.1:0-2908 GCA_964472385.1 uncultured Bacteroidales bacterium | reverse complement strand
ACAATAGTAAACCAATCGCAGTCGCCGGGAGATTACCGGTATCAATACAATCCGGGCAAGCCGGGTGTGTATTACCTGCAGTTCAGGATTGATGGGAATATGGTTACAAAAAAGATCATTGGATTGTAAATGCAACTAAAATATAAATCCACTAACGCACTATATATAGCCACTAATGCACTAATTAATTACTAATAAATATTATTCGTGCATTCGTGGCTTATATTTTCATCTTCATTATTTATTCGTGCATTCGTGGCTTATATTTTCTAATCTTTACCATCTCAATTATTCCGTATTCCATCAAATAATTTAACAATAATTTTTTCTACATGCATTGATTTTTTTGGAAAAATATCGTAACTTGCCAAAAATTAGTGTTTTATTTAAACATTTAAACTTGAATACCTAACTAACATTCTTAAATGATGAAAACATTCTTTCCCTTTTTACTTTATCTTACAACAATAATAAGCTATGCCCAGTGCGGTATAGACAGTGTACAGGATTACGATGGCAATTGGTACTATACTATTGCCATTGGCAACCAGTGCTGGATGAATAAAAACATGCGAACTACGCATTATGCTAATGGAAATGCCATAAACCTGGTAGAAGGTAATACGGCATGGTTCAATTTAAACTATACTGACAAGGCATATTGTTGGTATGATAATAATATATCTAATGCTGAGACCTACGGTGGTTTATATTCCTGGGCAGCAGCAATGAATGGCGCTGCAAGCAGCAACAGTAATCCAAGCGGTGTGCAAGGGTTATGCCCTACTGGCTGGCACGTACCAAGTGATGACGAATGGGAAGAGTTAGCTATATTCATTAGCAAAGATAATGGGGGCTATACAAAGACCGGCGATGACTGGAATCAAGTAGGGAACCACCTGAAAACCACTTATGGTTGGAATTCAGGCGGAAATGGCATTAATGATTATGGTTTTTCAGGGCTCCCGGGGGGTGACAGGTATAACAATGGCAGTTTTGTTAACAAGGGGGTTTTGGGTTACTGGTGGAGCACAACGGGAAAAAGTGCCAGCAATGCTTGTTATCGGCAACTTTTTAATAATAGTAATTTATTTTATTTGGATGACAGTTATAAAGATATCGGTTATAGTGTTCGTTGTTTGAGGGATGATGATATTTATGACACATTAAAAATCGTGATTGACAATATTATAAGGCCAACATACAAACACAGCGATGGTATTATTAATTTATCAGTTACGGGTGGGGCGCCCCCATATTCATACATCTGGAATAATGGAGAAACGACAAAAGATTTAACCGGCTTATCAGCAGGGACCTATTCTATTACTATTACAGATCAAATTTATAATAGTGTGACAGATACGTTTACTTTTTTCGAATGTGGAACAGATAGTATTAAAGATTACGATGGAAATTGGTATCATACCATTCCCGTTGGAAAACAATGTTGGATGACAAAAAACCTTAATGTTGGAAACAGGATTGATGGTGTAAATAATCAAACCGATAATGGAATGATTGAAAAATATTGTTATGATAATTCAACGGATAATTGCGAAATATACGGTGGTTTATATCAATGGAATGAAATGATGCAATATAATCCTTCTGATAATGGAGATATAGGAACAACACAAGGCATCTGTCCTGATAATTGGCATATACCCACCCATAAAGAATGGGACCAAATGGCTCAATACATCAGTAATGACAAAGGGCCATATACAGAGGGTTTCAATCTATGGAACAATGTAGGAGGCCATTTAAAATCCACATCATTGTGGTTTTCAGGAAACAATGGAACAGATGATTATGGTTTTGCCGGATTACCCGGTGGCTTTCGACGATACCTGGATGGTAACAGCCAAAATATTACTTATAACGGATACTGGTGGTGTTCAAAGGGATATATTACAAGTCAGGCTTATTACTGGCACCTCGGTTACAACAACAATAATCTGAGTTATAGCTACATCAGTGACTTATCCGGCTATAGTGTCCGTTGCTTATGTGATTCCTATGTATATACAAACCTGGTTGTTTCACTCGACAGCATTAAAAATGCCTCAACAAATGATACTTCCAACGGGGCTGTTTATATCAGTGTGTCAGGAGGTGGGTTGCCTTATTCCTATAGCTGGAGTAATGGAGCAACATCACAAGATATAACAAACCTGGAACCCGGAACATACCATTATACAGTAACCGATACAATACACCAACGTGCTACCGGCTCAGTTGAAGTTCTGCATGACCCTTTTACTATTGCTTACCAGGTTGATTCTCTTAGCATCTGTATGGGCGACAGTATTGGTTTTCTTATTACATCAATAAGCGGTGGAAATCCCCCTTATCAGTATCAATGGTTTAGAAATGGGACTGAATTGTGGACTGACACTTTACCTTCATTCATAACAACCGATGCAGGCCTATCTGACGAAGGATACTATTTTTGTATGGTAAGCGATGAAGATACGTCTATAGCAACTGATACTGCCGAATTAAGAATTATTGATCTCTCAGTAAATGCAGGTGCTGATGAATATCTTTGCAGGGATAACAGCACTGGACTTCTTGCTGTTCCTGCCACCAACCACCCTGTTGAGTCCGGTACTATTTCCTATAGCTGGAGTCCTTCAGCTGGTCTGGATGATGCAGACATTGCCAATCCTTCTGCCACACCTGCTTTAAACACAACTTACGTTGTAACAGTAGAAGATGAGGCGGGATGCAAAGCAACCGATTCGGTGCATGTGTTTGTGCAAGATGCTTTTCAAAATGAACAGATATGTATTCTTACGTTAGACCCAAAAACAGGACATAACATGGTGGTTTGGGAAAAAACACCACACAAAGGAACACATCATTTTAATATCTACAGGAAGCGTTCAGGAATATTTCAGAA
>CAYYLT010000363.1:0-2925 GCA_964472385.1 uncultured Bacteroidales bacterium | reverse complement strand
GAGTCAAACTTTTCTCCGTTTTGTATTTGCTGGTAAAGCTTATGGATCTGTTCTTTATTTTCTTCCCGTTTTTGAGGAGGCATGGAATTGGGAGCCAAAAGCATGATATGGGCTACTTTAACTTTTCCCTGGGCCTGTCTTTTATCTATTTTTTTGATCAGATGATAGCCGAAGTTTGTTTTGACCGGGTTGGATATCTCATTGATCTCTAAATTATAAGCTGCATTTTCAAAGGGATAAACCATTTGAAGGGCTGTAAAATACCCAAGATTACCCCTGTTACTTTTTACGGAAGGATCATCCGAAGTTGATTTAGCTACCTCTGTAAAGGGCTCTGCTTTATGGATAATTCTTCTTCTGATATCTAAAGCTTTTTTATAAGCACGAAGGGTATCCTTGTAACCTGCTGGTTCTGGAACTTTAACCAGTATATGGCTGGCGTTTATTTCATGCTGGCTACGCTCATAAGCTTCACGCAATAATTGATTCAATGTTTCTTCATCCCTCAGATAAGGTTTGGCAAGCTCATTGACGTACTTATTAATTTCATTTCTTACGGAGGGCAGGGTATCCAGTCCCATCTGTTTCGCCTCAATAACTTTCAGCTTAAAATTGACAAAAAGATCAAGATAATCCCCCATATCGGTTTTTTGACCTGAAGTAAGGTTTTGCTGATTTTTTTGATAGATCCTCAGAAATTCCTCAGCAGTAATCTGATGATCACCGATCGTCAGAAGTATTTTGTTATCCTGAGCGATCAGCACGTTGTGAAAAGCAATGAAAACAATAAAAAATGTGAGTATTTTCTTCATAGCTGTAATGGTTTAATGATGCATCTATGTCGGGTTAAAACAAATGTCCGTTGACAGGATTCGTATGTTTGAGAGACCGGCAGCCTAAAGGGTATCCTACATTGATGTTTGAAAATGTGCATAATATAACGAAAGGGCAATCCAATCATACTTGCTGTATCACCGTTCATCATTCCATAAAATAACCCTGGCGGCTATAGTTTGGCGCTTCCCTTGTAATGGACACATCATGGGGATGACTTTCAATTATTCCGGAACTGGTTGTTTTGACGAACTTCGCCTCTTTAAGCTGATCAATATTTTGAGCTCCGCAATAACCCATTCCTGCCTTCAATCCACCAATCAGCTGGTAGACAACTTCTGAAAGGTTTCCTTTGAAGGGGACTCTGCCGGTAATGCCTTCGGGTACCAATTTTCTGACGTCGCCTTCCAGGTCCTGGAAATATCTGTCACTCGAGCCCTCCTGCATAGCTTCAACAGAGCCCATGCCCCGATAAGTTTTAAATTTTCTGCCCTGGTAGATGATGGTTTCTCCGGGTGATTCCTGAACACCGGCAAACAGGGAACCAGCCATAATTGAATCGGCTCCCGCAGCAATGGCTTTTACCAGATCTCCTGAGTAGCGCATACCTCCATCGGCAATGATGGGAACACCTTTTGGAGCACTCTCTTTGGCAACTTCAAAGATGGCCGACAATTGGGGCAATCCGACGCCCGCTACGACTCGGGTGGTACATATCGAACCGGGACCAATACCCACTTTAAGTGCATCTGCCCCTTCTTTAAGCAGATCGTGAGCTGCCTCAGCAGTACCTATATTGCCCACAATCACTTCCATTTCGGGAAAAGCATGTTTGATCTTTTGTAATGTACGGAATACCCCTCGGGAATGGGCATGAGCTGTATCAATCACAAGCGCATCGACATTTTCCTTGATCAAGCGCTCGGCACGATCCATTGCATCATGTGTTGCACCTACAGCTGCTGCAACCCTTAATCTGCCCTTTTCATCCTTACAGGCATTGGGATTATCCTTTGCCTTGGTAATGTCCTTGTAGGTTAACAATCCCACCAGCTTATTGCCATCATCTATAACAGGTAATTTTTCTATTCTGTACTTCTTGAGGATTTCAGTGGCTTCTTCCAGGTCTATCGATTGGGGAGAGGTAATAATCTTATCTTTGGTCATCACCACTTCTACCGGTCTGTGATAATCCGTCTCAAACCTGAGATCGCGATTGGTCACAATGCCTATTAACTCTCCTCCGTCGTTGATCACCGGAATACCTCCGATCTTATAATCCTTCATGATGTTCAAGGCATCCCCAACAGTACTCTCTTTCTTGATGGTAATCGGATCATAAATCATCCCATTTTCAGCCCGTTTTACAGTTTTGACATGCCTGGCCTGCTCAGAGATGCTCATGTTCTTATGAACCACACCAATTCCCCCTAATCTTGCCATGGCAATAGCCAACTCGGATTCCGTGACCGTATCCATCGCTGCAGAAACTATAGGTATATTGAGTTGAATATTTCTGGAAAACGTCGTTGAAAGATCAACTTCATGGGGCAATACCTCCGAATACTGCGGTATCAGCAATACATCATCGAAAGTATAACCATCTGTCTGAATCTTTTCATTATCAAATGCCATTTGATCTTAAGTTTGGTTGATATAAAATGGCGCTAAATTACAAAAAAGTAAGCAAATTAATATAAGATGATCCTTCTAAATTATATGCTTCAATCCAACCTGTAAATCCATTGATTATACCCTTTTAATTAATTTTTTTTGATTATTTTGCAAAATGGATAAAATAACGAAGTCAACATTAAAACATGGAAGCATTCAAGCATTCATTCAAAAGCAAACAGCTTATTATATTGCGGAACCAGGTTAAAGGGTATGAGATTTGGCAATTAAGTTGGCAATTGGCAATTGGCAATTGGCAATTGGCAGTTGGCAAAACCTTATGAGATTGCAGCAGAAATATTCAAGCATGGAAGCATTCAAGCATTGGATAGAAACAACAAGTTGATCATTCAGTATACCTTATAGCCTGCATTATTCATAAAAAATGAATAAATATCTATAAATAAAAGTATATAA
>CAYYLT010000362.1:0-2927 GCA_964472385.1 uncultured Bacteroidales bacterium | reverse complement strand
GCTTTGCCGCCTCGTAGCTGATGCACTAAAGACTTTTTCAGCAAACCCTATTTAATCTTTTGCATCAAACCGGAGCTTCTCTGATCACATTAAGTATAGATAGCCAAAAAGATACCATTACAAGTTTCCGGTCAATAGAAGCGTTTTTTCAACTGGCCTGTAAAAATTCCACTCCGGTGATCATAGCCTGTATTATTCATGCGTCAAGTTTTTGGTAGATCCAAGGCGTCGAAAGCCGACGACGTAGTCGCCTGCTTCGGGGCTTTCGCCACGTAGCATATGCCCAAAAATTGGCGCACTCGGAAAAAATGCATAAAAATAAAAAAAAATGGCGTATAATAATTAAAGCACTAATATTCTTTTGTTTATAAACATTTTTCATTTTTTATGAATAATACAGGATAGATCTATCCGTGGGTTACCCTTATGAAGATATGACCCGCACAAAAGCCTTGCTGGATTTTTTGGATCAACAGCCTGTTGCCTCTGTGGGTGTTAATGCATACTACCGTATATATCCCACCACACCTCTATACCATACTGTAAAAGCAAATGCAGATTTACATCCCTTTCTTATTAAAGAAGAAGCGGAGACCAATTTTCTCCGGCCCGTATTTTTTGGATATTTTTGTTATGAAGATCTGCAATCCCTGTTGTCAAGCAGGAATAAATTCCGGATTGAAGGTTTTGAGAAATCTACCAATTATCAGCGGATCAACAAGCAAAAATAATTTAGGACAGCTACCACCGCCTGCCAAAAAACCAGGCATAAAGCAGTATTCCCACAATAATCGCTATGCCGGCTACGATAACATATACAATAAACCGTGCAAAAGCGCCAACTGCATCCCATGAAATGATTCCAAATGCAGCAAGAAAAACCAGTATAAGCAAAATGGTAATCAAACAATTTCCCCTGGGCCGCTGAACTTGTGCCATTTTTGATAAAAAATTTATGGTTTAATGCAGACTAAAAATATTCATTTGATTAGATTTATCAAAATATACAACCTTAATTTGTTTCTAAAACAAAAGGCATTTCCCTTACAATCTCAATGTTTCTGGGGGTGACTTTGGTTTGGACCGGAATGATTTCTACCCCTTTCTCATAAGCGATTTTCAGTGTATCAGCATAATCCGGATCAATCTCCCGGGCCGGTCCGAATACCTCAACATCCGTACGCTGAACAACAAATAACATGACAGCCCGCATACCCTGCTCTTTGACCCGCATCAAAGATTCCAGATGTTTTTTCCCTCTGGTAGTTACCGCATCCGGAAACAATCCATATTTTCCTGCTTTCATAGTGACATTCTTCACTTCCAAAAAACATTTTTCCTTCCCGTTTTCAGCGTACAAATCAAAGCGACTACCTTCATAGGGCACTTCACGTTGAATGTCGTTATATCCTTTCAACCGCTCGATTTTCCCATGTTGCAAAGCTTCATAAGCCAGCAGATTGGGTATGGTTGTATTAATACCTACCCAACTGCCGCGTATGCGTATCATCTCCCAGGTAAAACGAGTTTTTCTGTTGGGATCATTGACCGGGGTCATGTAAACTTCAGCCCCTTCCTGCAGACACGTTTTCATAGAACCGGAATTGGTACAATGCGCAATAACTTTGCGCCCGTTATCCAATTCCACATCTGCCAGAAAACGTTTATAACGCTTCAATAACTTCCCATGTACCAAACGCTTCTGAAATTTCATCGCATTACCTCCTTTCCGCTTCAATCGACAGCCAAAATGCAAATATGCCTTGGTTTACAAAAGCTCATTCCTTGTTGCGAATAATATACTCCCCTTAAAAGCCAGGCTTTCTCTTATTAATCCTATACACAATATCAATGCAAACAATTTATTTTGAGGAACTTAACTTTATTGTGCGCAGGGAAGGTTAAATATGTAAATATAATACAACAAAATCTATACACAACAATGATTTACTGACAATTTTTTATCCTCGTTATGGTAGGCAGCAAAAAATATTGCAGCATATGCTTTCTTGAAAAGCCCTTAAACAGAAAAATCCAAAAATTTTCTTATCTTGCTTCCAAAACGAAATTTGCCGTTATGACCTATGCGGAATATATGTTGCCTGTCATACTGACCAATTTGGTAGCCCTGGTAATTACCCTTTTATCGTATAATTTCCCCAGGTTCATGCGTTTTATCTGGGGCATTATCTTCATTGTTGCAGGTACCATCAATCTGATCACGGTATACAATGAGCCGGGCATTTACATCGATGCTTATGGCCCTGCGGCCATAGATTGTTATAAGGATATGATTTATGGCCCTTTCAGCAAGCAACCGGCGGTATACGTGACACTGATCGCAGTAGGACAGATTATAGTCGCGGGGTTGATCTGGTCAAGAGGTTTCTGGTATTACCTTGGTCTGCTGGGTGGCGTCATATTCCTGCTTGCGATAGCACCTCTCGGTGTGGGATCGGCTTTCCCCAGCAGCGTCATACTGGCTTTTGGCCTGATATTCATGATGCGCAAAAGAAGAAAAAAGAGCATTTTCGGCATATAAAAAACGTGGTGCCTGTTTTTTCTCTGACGCGATCGTATTGCAATGATGGATAGAAGCCCCCAACCACAGGGATGCTGATAAGCGCCTCTATCCTGTAATATTCACAAATAACGCACAAGGCTTTGTAAATAAAAGAATATGAGCGTCTGACTTATTTTATTCAAAAAATTTTATTAACTCAGGAAGCCAGGAAAAGATTCCTTAGCATCCTGCTAGTAGGGCTCTTCCTTAGCATGAGCCTTTATTGCTGCAAAACCCGAGAAGAAAAAGGGCTGACAAAGGAACAACGTGAACAAATGGACCGTGACAAAAAAGAATTCGAAAAGAAACTAGTGTCATGTCAACCATAGTTTGGCGCAAATAAAATTATTTTGTATCTTTACCA
>CAYYLT010000361.1:0-2931 GCA_964472385.1 uncultured Bacteroidales bacterium | reverse complement strand
AAGGGTTAAATGCCCCTGGGACCGAAAACAAACCATGGAAAGTTTAAGAACCCTTACCATAGAGGAAACATATGAATTGGCTGATTCCATATTTGAAAACGATATGGATGAAATAAAAAAAGAACTGGGAGATTTGCTCTTACACATCATCTTTTATGCCAAGATAGCAGAAGAGAAAAAAGCATTTGACATTACCTCGGTAATCCAATCCTTATGCGATAAGCTGGTAAAAAGACATCCCCATGTTTTTGGAGATACACTGGTAAAAAACCAGAGAGAAGTGGAAGAAAACTGGGAAGAGATCAAAATGAAGGAAGGCAATAAATCAATACTTTCCGGAGTACCTAATGCCCTACCGGCTCTAATAAAATCTACAAGAGTGCAACAAAAGGTCAGAGGCGTCGGCTTCGATTGGGATCACAAAGAACAGATCTGGGAAAAAGTAAAAGAAGAACTTGACGAATTACAACTGGCTGTTGATCAGAATCAATTAGAAGATATGGAATCAGAATTCGGAGACCTGTTATTTTCAATAATCAATGCAGCAAGATTATACAATATAGATCCTGAAAATGCTCTCGAGAAAACCAATCGTAAATTCATCAAACGATTCAGATATCTTGAAGCACAAACCATCAAAAAAGGCAAGTCCCTTAAAGATATGAGCCTCGAAGAAATGAACGTAATCTGGGAAAAAGCAAAAAGATATGATGGAGATGATTAAACCATGATATGCACCGAAAGCAATAAACTACCCGGAATATGTTGATACGGAGATGTAGTAATGCGTTGATTGAATAATTGAGTCATTGATTTACTGATCAATCAATGACCATTGAATGACCATTGAGTAACAACAGAGTGACCATTGAATGACCATTGAATGACAACTGAGTGACAACAGTAACAACCCATTCATATACAACCTGATATCCCCCTCACATGCCTTTCATGATTATGTTGCCATATCGCAAGCTAATAAGTTATCGGAGATTATTCGTCAGTATTTTCTCCGTTAAGCGAAGAATCATCTTCCGGTGGATGTTGTTTTTCCTGTTCTTCATGTTCTTCCTCATCTTCAAAATTCTCCCTGTTAAGCATACTTAACTTATGAAGGGTATTATACCAGGAAAGGATCTTTTTTATGTCGGAATTGTATACCCTTTCATCGTCGTATGTTGGTATCACTTCTGCAAAATACTGTTTTAAGGCATCGCTTTTGGCATTCTTAGGATTGAGGGCTCTCCCGCCATTCTCCTTTTCGTAAATCTTCTTGAAAACCTCTTTAAGTTTCATATCCCCTTCATGGGTATATATACTAATATCCTCAAGGGAATTTATACGCAAAGAAGGGTCGGCGTTCATGCGTTTCCTGGTTTCCAGATGTTCAATAATGATTCCGTTACTGCTTTTTTTCAAATACTTATACAATCCGCTGTGCCCTGAAATGGAAAGAATGTCTTTCAACATAATACGCTTGTTTGATTAAACTGTTTATACCTGATGATTTAACCCGGATTATTTTATGGCTCATACACTCAATTGAGATTACGCTCCTTCTTGATTTTTTCATATGCTTCGTTCATTTTCTGAAACTTCTGATGGGCAGCTTTTTGAAAATCCTCCCCCAAATGACTTACTTTATCCGGATGATATTTATTGGCCATTTTCCGGTAGGCTTTCTTAACCTCTTCATTGGAAGCAGAAGGATCCACTTCCAGAATTTTATAAGCATATCCGGTTTCTTCAATAAACATGGATTTAATGGAATTCTTATCTTTTTGGGATATACCCAGCCGGTTGGCAATCACTTCAATCACATCCAACTCCCGCTCATGGATTTTCCCATCTGCACCAGCAATCCCAAAAAGGAAATGAATCAATTGCAAGCGTGAGGAATAATCCATGTTGGCTCTAATCTGATCGCAAACCTGATATAGCGGTATATCCTTGCTTAAAAGATCCTTTAATATCGTCATTGCTTCTGAAGCAGAGTCATGGCCAAAAGTTTTAATAAAATATTGTTTGACGTAGTCGAGTTCGGAACGCATCACTTTGTTATCGGCTTTCATAACCGCTGCCACCAAAACAAGCAGGCTCATGGCATAACCTCCGGTAGTTGTACTTGAAGCACCAAGTGAACGTGTTTTAACCGTTTCATCAATAAAAGAACCAATAACAAAACCGGCGATCCCACCTAGCGGACCTAAAAAAGCCCAACCCAATCCTCCTGCAATCCATTTTGTAAATTTACCCATACCAAATATTCATTTCCTGGTTAGCTTATGATGTATATCCAGTATTTGGGGAATGACCATTCTGGATCCATCATTATATATTACTTCATCTGCCAGATGTAACTTTTCTTCATCAGCCATTTGATGCCGGATTCTTGATTCAACCCATGCCCTGTCAACCTGGTCGCGTTGCATAACCCTTTTGATCCTCAGATCTTCTGTTGCATACACCAAGATACTTATATCCATGTCTTTATATCCACCGCTTTCAAACAGAATAGCTGCTTCTTCTATCAAATAGGGGAAATGGCTTTCCCTTTTGCCGGCCCAATGGAAAAAGCTTTCACGGACTTCCGGATGCACAATGGAATTTATTTTCTCTAACGCATCATTGTTGTTGAATATTATTGAAGCAAGGGCTGCTTTCTTAATGCCATGGTCACCATAAATGGAATTGCCAAAAAAACCTTTGATTTGCTTAATGATTTTCGGATCCGTATTCATTAACGATTTAGCTTGCTGATCAGCATTGAAAACGGGAATGCCCAACTTTTTAAATACTGCACAAATGACGGTTTTCCCACTGCCTATGCCCCCTGTGACACCAACCTTAGTCATCTCGGCGTTCGATTATATAATCCACACGCCTGGGGATGTAGCTGTACGATTTAAGATAGTCAGGCGCTTTCTCTAC
>CAYYLT010000360.1:0-2998 GCA_964472385.1 uncultured Bacteroidales bacterium | reverse complement strand
TGTTTTTATATTTTTTTGAAGGTTGTATTTTCATATTGGGTTGATCAGCCACTAATGTATTGGAAAATTGATTTTGTCTGAGGTTGGCGAGGTATACCAGGTCGCCATTACTGATACCATCTGCTGGTGAGTGGATAAAGACTGATTTACCCGATTGATACTCCAGGTGTCTTCATTTAAGTGCTTTACGATTTTATCCTAAGGGCGAACGGATCCAGGCGCTGTTGCTTTGTTGCAGTTTTATGCTGGTTTGAATTGCGAACCCTTCATTCTGGATTTTCATTATTTCACCGATATATATACCGGTGGATGGATTTTCGGTAAAAGCCCCACTAATTTTACCACCAAAGAAATAGGTAGTTTTTGGTCTACCCATATCATAATGCAGCATTTTTTTGGCTTCATCAGTTCTTTCAGGCTGATCAATGGCCAGGCGGTAAGCTCGGGCCACCTGGTAGACATATTCTGCTGACTACAGCCTGCCTTCTATTTTTAGGGATGAAATGCCCAGTTTAGTGATCTCCGGAATAAATTCAATGAGCTGATGATCTTTTAAACTGAAAAGGTGCTTTTTTGGGTACTGTTCGCTATACAACCTGCGGCAGGGCTGCATGCACATACCCCTGTTGGCGCTCATGCCACCAGTAGCTGCTGAAAATGCACATTCCGGAAAAAGAATAACACAAGGCACCATGAACAAACAGCTCAACGGAAGTGTCACTTTTTTTGCGTATGTCAGAAACTTCACTTTGGGTTAATTCACGGGCAAAGATAACCTTATCAAATCCATGATTTTGGGAAAACAATCTCCCCAATGAATTATGATTTCCCATTTGCGTGCTGGCATGTAAATTTATATTATTGAAGTAATACCGGACCAGATAGTATACTCCCCAGTCCTGAATGATAATTGCAGACACCTTGGTTTGAGAAATAGCATAAAGGGTATCGATCAGCTCAGGGATTTCTTTATTTTTAATAACCGTATTGAGGGTAAGGTATATTTTCAGATTATGCTGATCTGCTTTACCAAGCAATGCCGGTAATTGTGACAAGGTAAAATTTCCGGCCTTTTCACGGGCATTAAATCGTTTTAGTCCAAGATAAACTGCATCTGCTCCACCTTCCAGGGCTGCGTGGAACATTTCTGTATTACCGGCAGGCAAGAGCAATTCAGGTTTTTTCCTAAAGGATTGTCGAACATTTTAGTCTGGATACTAAGGGCTATGTTATCATGTCGATTAAAGCCCGGGCTGCTATTTCCGGCCCTTTCTGTTCCATTCCTTTGATGCCCAATTGGGTTCTGATTTGTCCCACAAAGATGCCTGATTGGTAAAAATGGGTAAAATATCTTTCTGCAATTTGATCATGTCTTGCTTTGTATTGGACAGGTCCAAAAATGTTGGCAAAATAGGTCTGCACGAGGCCGGTTGAAGTAGTAGTACCTTTGCTCATCACATGGCCTTTGCTGAAAATTTCCAGTGCCTGTTTGGGATTGGGAATCTTTTCGATAACTTTTTTCTCATCGGTTATTTCTTCGTAGTTGTTGGCATAGAAAATAAAATCGATTTTAGATCCCTTCAGGATGGTGTCATAGAAAGCAACCGGCAGGATAATGCGGGCATTTGTCTGGTGAGCGTTCATAAGTATAGATCGATCGATCTGACCAAAGGCATATCCTGGCTGCAGGTCATCCAAACGAAGAAATGCTCCTATTTCTGTACCAATACCGCGGACGGTGCCATCTGATTCTATCTCAATGCTTCCCATATCATCTGAGATGATGGTTGTTTCGCTGATTATGTCACCGCCAAGTTGCTTATAAGCTTCCAATGTTTCAGACTTTCCTGCACCGGTATCTCCAATCATTAATATAGAAGCTCTATTTCCGTTTTGCAGGGAGATCTCTACCAAAGACCCGTGGAAGGGCAGAATACCATTTTTTATCTTAATGGCATTATGCAGGGTCAGCATCATTTTTTTGAGATAGCCAAAATATCCGAATTCGTCATCATTCGGACAGGCGCCAACAATCAAGTCGTTTTCCTTGTCTTCATAAAATACAGTAGGAATTTCGGCAAGGTTATTTAAAGCATCACCCGGAACACCATATAAATAGATGGCATCCGGTTTTTTGTTGAGATCTTCCTTGGAAGCCAATTCAAAAAGGTTGCAGGTAGAAAAACCCAATTCAAAAAATTTTTGATGGAAATAAAGGAAAACCAAAAGATTTCCAACTTTGGCAGGATAGCAAAGCCACTCATCTTGATTTAAGGTCACAAGATCCAGGGGATTTTGATCTATCTTGACAAATTGACCCTTCCTTTTATTCATAGGAGTTTCCAGAATTAAGGGAGGATTCATCATGATCTGCCGAATGATAGGTATATGCTTAATGGTGTGAAATTTGGGATGTGTTCCAAAGATGTGGCTTTGCGGATAGGAAATACAGGCAAATTCAGCTCCTGAATTCACCTGCCGGTATGTTTTCGGATGTATGCTGATAATATTTTCAGAGATATCTCTGTATATTTTCCTGACCAGATGAGTCAGCCGCTCCAGTGTTTCATTGAATGTCCGGTAAGGGCGTTCATCTAAATTATCAGACTGGGAATCACAAACAATATACCTTTCGAATTCCCGCCAGTAATCGTATAAGAATTCCACAATGCTGTTCAAATCATTTGGATGATCCAGAAGATGATGTGCATCAGGCCGGATATTTTTGACAATGGAGATATGATTTTTGGAAAGCAAATCGAACACATCTGCCAATTCGTGTATTTGTTTATCAGCGTGTTGTATATTTAGTTTTTGCGTGTAGATAGAATTCTTATCGCATAACTTCTTTATACCCTTGCTGACAATTTCGTAAAACAGTTTGCTGTGAATAACATCTGAGATGGTATCGCACAATCGCCCGTTGGTCCCAATGATAATCTTTCTGTTAATAATTTTGTAGCTATTCATTTTTCAATGATTTATAAAAATAGAGCTG
>CAYYLT010000359.1:0-3077 GCA_964472385.1 uncultured Bacteroidales bacterium | reverse complement strand
ATGGGCGATAGAATTGCAGAAAAAGCAGGATGACTTATTCCTAACAAGATACTGATGCTAGCTGATGGAGCGAGCAGTCAACGTGAACTGGAAAAATATTATAATTTTATAGCATCAATAGAGATTATGCAAGGCAAAGCGACTGCTTATGTCTGCGAGAACGGGGTTTGCAATCTTCCGATTACTGATCCGGAAGATCTGCGCGCCTTGCTTGAACGTTTTTATCATGTATCTCATTAAATTATTGAAAGGAAACACGAATGAATACAATCGAACAACTCGAGAACAGACGTTTTTTTTTGAAAGACACAATCCGCCAGCAGACAGATTTTTCGGTCACAGGCCAGGCACGTCGACTGCCGGCACCTGCACTGCAAAAGGCTTGTCCAGAAAATACTGTAAGGGTCAATCTGCCTGACGGTTCTGCTGTACTGAAGAAATTGGCGAAGATGGCGGTTTCGGAAGCCATTCTCAGTCGCGAAAGTGTCCGCAACTATTCTCCTGAGCCTCTGACACTGGCACAATTAACTGCCTTACTCTGGGCGACGCAGGGTGTGCGCAAAGTTCTGAATCCCGCCAGTGCCCTGCGTACAGTCCCATCAGCTGGAGCAAGGCACGCCTTTGAAACCTACATTGTGGTGGCCAGAGTGGAGGGACTAGCGTCCGGGCTTTATCGTTACCTGCCGTTCGATAATCAATTAGAGCAGTTGCGATTGGACCCGAATATTGGAAAGAAAGCGGCGGATGCCTGTCTCAGGCAGGCTTTTATAGCGGATGCTGCTGCAACTTTTTTCTGGACCACAATTCCGGCGCGGATGGAATGGCGTTACAGCCTGGCTGCTCACAAGGTGATAGCAATTGATATCGGGCATGTTTGCCAGAACCTGTATCTGACATGCGCAGCACTTAATGCCGGCACCTGTGCCATTGCCGCTTATGATCAGGAGGCCTGCGACAAACTTCTGGGGGTTGACGGAAAAGAGGAGTTTACAGTTTACATTGCTCCTGTTGGGAAAAAGAAAAGGGAGCGCTTTTCGCCATAAGCCAATGATGAGATACAAAAATCCAACCGATAACACAGGCTATATGCCATTAAAACGGCACATAGCCTTAACCGTTATATGAAACGAAGTGCCTAAGTTGTTCCTGTGTTACCGGGCGTCCTGCACGGCATTAATGTGGAGAAAAAAATTTAATATCTTTTTCAGAAACCTGCCTCTAAAATTTACCTGAGAAACCCCTTGTGCCAACCGATATGCCTAGCGTAGGAGGTTTGCTTGTTAGCAAGCTAACCCATGCAATGGTTACAATATTTGCTTTATCCATATTACCTGTTACCACCAGGCTTGCAGGCTTGGGAAAGAGAATTTTTTAAGGTTCGAACTGCGTTTTCATAATTATGATGTTTTGTTTTGCAATAGATTTACAGCAAATATGCAAAACTTACAACACCTGATCTAAATCTTAGTCAGAAAACTTTAAAAATCAAACCTGAAAAGTATTCATGATTAAAATGTCAGAAAACCGTAAAACCCCCAAACCTTCCGGGTGATATTACAGGTTTTCAAGGAAATTTTCAGCATGGGTAAGATGAGCTTCCCTTTTCTCAGCAGACATTTTGTCAAAAGTTCTAACAAGCATACCCATCCTCGGATTTTTATTAAAAAACTCCCGGTGCTTATCCATAAAACGCCAGAAAAGCCCGTCCCAAACCTGCTGCCAGTCCCCTTTTTTGAAATCGCTCATTTTCATCAGGTAATTGCTGCCACTGATGTAAGGTTTTGTGGCAAATATTCCACCGTCAGAAAACTGACTCATTCCATACACATTGGGCACCATTACCCAATCGTAGGCATCTATGAACATTTCCATAAACCACTGGTACACTTCATCGGGGTCAAACTCGCACAGCATCATGAAATTCCCCAATACCATCAATCGTTCAATATGATGACTGTAACCCGTTTCCAGAACTTTTCTGATTACAGCATCCAATGGCTCGATACCGGTATGGGCAGTATAAAATGATGCAGGAATTTTCCTGTCAAACTCCCAGTAATTGCGGGTTCTTTCCTCTTTGCCTTTCAGAATGTACATTGCCCTGATAAACTCGCGCCAGCCCACTATCTGACGCACAAAGCCTTCGAGAGAATTCAAAGGAACATCATTCCCTGCAGCATAATCCATTGTTTCATTCAGCACTTCTTCAGGAGTTAACAATCCGGAATTCATAAGCGGACTTAACAGACTGTGATTCAGAAAGTTTTCTTTTTCAACAATGGCATCTTCATAGGGCCCGAATTCTTTGAATCTTTTTTTCAGAAACTGTTTTAACCAGGCCCGGCTATCTTCAAAAGATGTGGGATAGATGGGTTTTTCAGTAAGTTCTCAATAGTTTTCTGAAAAGTTTTTTCAGTATACTCAACGGCTTCTTTCCAAAATGGGTTGTTACCAGGTAACTGAACTTCAGGGGCTTTTTTACCGGCCGGATATTTCTTACGGTTTTCCGAATCGAAGCTCCATTTGCCACCCATGGGTTTTCCTTTGGCTTCAAGCATCAATCCGCGGCGTTTACGCTGGTCAACATAAAAATCGGTTTGGAAGAATTTTTTCTGATCGCGGAAATATTCCTCAATTTCTTTGGTGGTATTGAGAAATTTGGGATTGTCGTACTTTACGGTTTTTATCTTCTTTTCCCTGCATGTTTCTTCGATTCTTTTTTCCAGCCAGTCATCCACGGGATCAATATAATGGATTTCATTTACACCATCTTCTTTGAGATGCTGAATGAGTTTACGGATATCACTTTCTTTGCGTGTTGCATCCACATACTCGATGCTTTTTGCCTTTTCATCCAGAAAATTTTCATAAAATTTCAAACTTGCCCGGTGAAAGGCAATTTTCTGCTTATGGAACTTATATTGCCCGAAAAATAAATACTCTTCTACCAGGTATGTCTTATACTTGCTGATGGGCAAAGGCGATTTCAGGAGCAACTGGTCCGGAAATATGATATTAACTGTAATCATTGTGTTTTAATTTTTTGTTGTTTTTCGCATTTTTTAGAATTTAAAAAA
>CAYYLT010000358.1:0-3097 GCA_964472385.1 uncultured Bacteroidales bacterium | reverse complement strand
AACACCAATGAAAAATATAAGGGATTTATAGACATACCGATAGATCCGGATATCGATCCGGTGCGGGAAATAAAAAAACTGAAAAAGGAAAAAGATGCTATTTTGCTTGCCCATTATTATCAAACTTCAGATATTCAGGATATATCGGATTATTTGGGAGACAGTTTGAAATTGTCACAGGTTGCAGCGGAAACGGATGCGAAAATCATTGTTTTTGCGGGGGTGCATTTTATGGCTGAAACCGCTAAGATACTCTCTCCTTCTAAAAAGGTTATCATCCCTGATTTAAATGCCGGTTGCTCTTTGGCCGAATCTTGTCCTCCTGAAGAATTCAGGAAATTCAAAGACCAATACCCTGATCATACGGTTATTTCTTACGTGAATACTACGGCAGCCATAAAAACCATGACGGATATTTGTTGTACTTCGACCAATGCTTTGCCGATAGTCAATGCCCTGCCTAAAGACGAAAAAATACTTTTTGCTCCGGATCAAAATTTGGGGAATTATATTAAGCGTATCACCGGCAGAGAGGATATGGTTGTATATCCCGGGGCCTGTCATGTACATGAAGAATTTTCACCAGAGCTTATCTATCAGTTGAAAAAGGAGCATCCGCATTCCAAGCTTATTGCCCATCCTGAATGTACGAAACCCGTTCTGTTGATGGCTGATCATATCGGATCTACCTCGTCGCTGCTTAAGTTTACCCAGACAGATGATGCCCGGCAGTATATAGTGGCAACCGAGTGGGGCATTATTCATCAGATGAAAAAACAAAATCCGGATAAGACATTCATTGTCGCTCCACCCAAAGATTCCACCTGTGGATGCAGCGAATGCAATTTTATGAAGCTTATAACAATTGAAAAGATCTATAACAGCTTAAAATATGAACAGCCTTTATTAGAGCTGGATAAGGATACCATTGACAAAGCTGCCAGGCCTATACAAAAGATGCTGGAAATATCAAAAGCATTAGGATTGTAATATATTTGCCTATATGGAAGAATCCTTTAACATTCGGGAAGAGAAATACAACAAAGAAGAAGCCGTATTTGAGCAAAAACTGCGTCCTGCAAGTTTTACTGATTTCGAAGGGCAGGGCAGGGTTGTGGATAATTTAAAGGTTTTTGTCGAAGCAGCAAAAATGCGGAGCGATGCCCTGGATCACGTACTGCTACATGGCCCGCCAGGTTTGGGTAAAACTACCCTGGCCAATATCATTGCGCATGAGATGAAGGTTAACCTTAAAATAACTTCAGGTCCGGTATTGGATAAACCGGGCGATCTTGCCGGTCTTTTAACCAATCTGGAGGATGGCGATGTTTTATTTATTGATGAAATACACAGGTTAAGTCCGGTTGTGGAGGAATATTTATATTCTGCTATGGAGGATTTCCATATCGATATCGTCATTGATAAAGGCCCCAGCGCAAGGTCGGTGCAGATAAACATTAACCAGTTTACCCTGGTCGGCGCCACCACCCGATCGGGCCTGCTTACAGGTCCATTGCGCGCACGTTTTGGTATTAAAGCCAACCTGGAATATTATGATGCCGAAATTCTGAAGCGTATCATTGAACGCTCTTCCCGGATACTTGCAGTGGAGATGAATGATGATGCTGCGGAAGAGATTGCTTCCAGAAGCAGAGGAACACCCCGTATAGCCAATGCTTTATTGCGAAGAGTAAGAGATTTTGCCCAGGTAAAAGGAAAGGGATATATAGATATGGATATTACCAGGTATGCTTTGCAAGCGCTTAATATCGATCAGCATGGTCTGGATGAGATGGACAACAAAATTTTGACGACGATCATTGATAAATTTAGCGGCGGACCGGTTGGACTGTCAACTATTGCCACAGCGGTAGGCGACGACAGCGGAACCATTGAAGAGGTTTATGAACCTTTTCTTATCAAGGAAGGATATATTAAAAGAACGCAACGGGGACGGGAAGTAACACCATTGGGATATGAGCACCTTCATAGAAATTATAACCAGGAGCCAGGCCAGCAAAATCTGTTCTGACCTGTATGATTCATGCGTTAAGTTTTGGGTAGATGCAAGGCGACTCAGTCACCTGCTTCGGGGTTTTCGCCACGCAGCAGATGCCCAAAAATTGGCGCACCCGGAAAAAATGTTTGAAAATAAAAATTTCTGAGCATCATAAGGAAAGCACTAATATGCTATTGTTTATAGATGTTTTTTCGTTTTTTATGAATCATACAGGCAAAAAATTGCGGACGAAATGCTTATCCGAAAGAGTTGGATATCTTTTCCAGTTTATTGATGTTCAGCAAGCGAATTTTTCTACCCTGAAGATCAATAAGTTGATCTTGTTTGAATTCTGATAGAAGGCGAATAACCGATTCGGTTGCGGTTCCCACGATATTGGCAAGCTCTTCCCGGGTAAGGGATATTTGCAAGGTATTGTATTCGTCCAGGTCAAAATTGTTTTTCAGCTTGATCAGTACTTCAGCCAGACGCTCGCGAACAGTTTTTTGGGCAATATCCGTAATATAGGAATTGGCTTCTCCCAGTTCCTTACAGCTTTGTTGCAGAACATCCAACGCAAATTCGCCGTTTTTTTTGATGAGTGTGACGATCAGATCACCCGGAATAAAACAAAGCGAACTTTCTTCAATGGTTTTTGCCGAAGAACAGGCAAGGTCACCGCTGAGAATGGAACGGTAACCGATAATATCCCCTGGTTTGGCGAAATAGATGATTTGTTCCCTGCCGTCAATACCCGTTTTATAAATCTTCACAATGCCTTTATTGATGCAATAGATGCCATTGGTGCGGCTTCCTTCTTTGTATATTTCCAGTCCTTTTTTATACGTTTGGCAATGCTTTTCTTCCGCTATTAATTGTTGTTGAGCCGCGTTCAAATGGCTAAAAAGCGAATTGGGATGTTTGGTACAATTCATTTCATTTAGTCCGTTTTGTTCATTCATATTGATAAAAAAATTGGGTGATATGCATTTGTTTAACCTTATTGCATCATACCCGTTGGACAAAAAATTTCATTAATTTAGCCTGTATTATTCACAAGATTATTTTTTATTTATTTAATTGGCCTTGTGTAACTTA
>CAYYLT010000357.1:0-3144 GCA_964472385.1 uncultured Bacteroidales bacterium | reverse complement strand
GTTTTTTACGTACTTACAAAATAAACTTGATTTACTTTAGCTTAGATCATTAAAAAAATGCAGGATTTTCTTTGATAGTAAGCGGTAAAATTATATTTTCGCGTTTCATTTAACCTGTATTGTTCATGAAAATAAATAAGCATTTATAAACAAAAGAATATGATTATTTTTCAAGAAAAAAATCATTATTGGCATTGAAATCGTAACAATAAAAACGTTAATTGCACATTAAATTTTTGGCACAATTTTTTCTGTGATTCGCAAAGTCACTTATTTTAAACGACAAAGCAAAGATCTACAAATCAATGCATTACAATAAAATGCCTTATTTTTCAACAATTTAAGAAAATAATAATTTGGGTTTTTTGTTTTTTTTTAAAAATGTTTGCTATTTTCGATGTGCAAAAACCAAGCTGAAATATGATATTGACAGGTTCACTAACAACGCCTTTGATTATTGTCATGTTTACTTTTCTCGTGGCAACAATGCTAACTGTATTGTCCATTCCAACGATTGTAAAGGTTGCCAAAGTAAAACAACTGGTTGATATACCGAACGGACGTACCTCTCATAATGGATTAATCCCCTCCCTCGGCGGATTTGCCATCTTTAGCTCCATTAGTTTGACTTTACTTGCTCTGGCAAATTTTCAAGTCAATCCCTACTGCCAGTATTTTCTGGGAGGGATATTGGTTATCTTTTTTATTGGTCTGAAGGACGATATTCTGATCATTGATCCTTATAAAAAACTTCTGGGCCAGATCGCAGCAGCCTCACTCATTGTTTTCATAGGTGATATACACTTCACAAACCTTCATGGATTTCTGGGTATTCACCAGATCAATCCCTATCTTGGAGGCATCCTGACCATATTTGTTATTATTGTCATCACGAACAGTTTTAACCTGATCGACGGTATCGACGGGTTGGCTTCAGGTATTGGTATCCTGACATCCTTTGTATTGGGGATTTGGTTCTTTTATATTGGGCAAATTCAACTGGCCGTGATCAGTTTGGCCGTAACCGGATCATACCTGGGATTCTTCTTTTTCAACATATCAAAAGGCAAAAACAAGATATTTATGGGTGACAGCGGTTCGCTGATACTCGGATTTTCTTTATCTTTCCTGATCATTCAATTTAATGAGCTCAACCTGATGCCACAAAAAATGAATATTGCCTCTGCGCCGGCAGTATCTTTTGGTCTGTTGATCGTTCCCCTTTTCGATACCCTTCGTGTATTTATGTTGAGAACGTTAAGGGGAAAATCTCCCTTTAATCCCGACAAACAGCATGTACACCATCGGTTACTACAGATATTCGATTCTCACAGGAAAACAACTGCCATCATTCTTATATTCAATGCAGCATTCATTGCACTCGTTATCCTGATCCAATCCCTGTCTATTTTGCAACTTATTGCTGTTGAAATTCTTGTAGCTGGGATCCTCTCCTATTTGCCGGTGATGGCTATCAGAAGAAGGGAAAAGAGACCCCTGTTCGCTCCCGATCAAGAATGGATCATTTCTCCGGATATCCAACATAAGATAAACCATTCAGAAAAACACGAAAAAAAATATTCTAAAATCGACGCATGAATAGCACAGGTTAGAATATTTTGCCAAAAAATTCCACTAATTCCTTCCTTTTATTAAATTTGCTGATCGGTTATTTGAATCTATCAAACCATACTCCTATGTCGGAAGAAATCAGCAGTAAAAACACAAAAAAGGAGATCCTTGAAGCTTACGAGCAGTTAAAGCAACAAATGGAAGCCCAAAAGGATGATTCTCCTGAAGCGCAGCAGCAAGAAGCCCATAAAGCCAGAATGGTAGAAGAAGCGGCAGTTAAAAAGCCTGATAAAATCATGCAGGACATGGCGCAACTTAAGATTACCCTGAACCAGTCTCTTGATCAGATCGAAGAATCGCTCGTTGATGAGCAGAAAAAATTATCCAGGGTTCGTGAAGCCATCCAGGCTGAAGAAGAAAAACTTCAGAATGTATATGACATCAAAGCCGAAGCAGATTCCCTGGCTGCTCTGATTAATGCCCATAAGGAAAAGAAACAACAACTGGAACAGGAGATGAAAGAAAAACGTGAAGCCTGGGAAAAGGAAAAAAAACAGATGGAACAGGAGCTGAAAGAAGAAAAAGAACGTATTCAGAAAGATCGGAAGCGGGAAGAAGAAGAATACATCTATAACAGAGATCAGCAAAGGAAAAAAGACGAAGATGCCTACAAAGAAAAGTTGGCTCAGCAGGAGAAAGAATTGAAAGAAAAACGTCAAGCTTTTGAAAAAGAGATCCAGGAAAGAGAAGCCGACCTGAAAGCAAGCGAGGAAGAATTAAAGGAACTAAGACAAAAAGCCGAAGCATTTCCCCTACAATTGGAGGAAGCCGTTAAGGATAAGGAAAAAGAAGTTACAGACAGGCTGACATCTCAATTCAAACATGAAAAAGAGCTTTTGAAAAAAGAATACCAGGGAGATCTTAATTTGAAAGACCAAACCATCAAAACCTTACAGGATAAGATCAAAGACCAGGATAATTTGATGAACCAGCTTTACAAAAAAGTAGAAAGTGCGGATAAAAATGTTAAAGATATCGTTTTAAAAGCTATTGAAGGATCCGGGAGATATCTGTTTCACGAAAAATATCCGGAAAATCGTAACTACCGGGGTGAGGAAAAGAAACAGCAAGAAGAGGAATAATTTATCTTTTTTGATCCGGTAGGATTTAATTACCTGACAGGCACCGAATATCTTTAAACGCAATGGTGACTGCAGGTTTAATGATTATACCATTTTTCACATCCATCAACTTTTGATCTTTCTTACAAAGCATTTTTTTCTATTTTTGTAAGCATTATCTTCTTAACCTTGAATTAAGGGTTAGAAGTTGTTGGTTTTATGGATACTATAGCTTCTCAGGACTGTCAAAGCATGGGACTGAGGGGGCGGAGCTATAAGTATAACCCACCCACTGCTCAATCCGCTTTTTTGATTCCGGCACTTCACCATCTTGCAGGCAGGAACTTGTAAGGTTTTTTAGCTATCGCATTTTATGAACCAGCAACCCATTCAAGCATTAACTGACAGCAAACAGCTTAATGATATTGCAGAACCAAATGAAAGGGCATTA
>CAYYLT010000356.1:0-3149 GCA_964472385.1 uncultured Bacteroidales bacterium | reverse complement strand
GACAGGTGGGAAGATTCTTTAAAGTTGTAAAGTAGAATTAATTTATAACAAACAAGATAAAAATTTTTGTGAAAAAGATTGATCAGGCCTCTATAGGTGATATACAAAATCACCTAACCCAGGTTCATGAAGTACTTATCGTGACCCATTATAATCCGGACGGGGATGCCATTGGTTCATCGCTAGCCTTATTTCATTTTCTTGATCAAAGAGGCTATCGGGTAAACGTAGTGGTTCCCAATCATTACCCCGATTTTCTCAGGTGGTTGCCCGGTAATGAACACATTATTATTGCCGAAAACGACCCCGATAAAACATATCAACTTATTTATAGTGCTGAACTGATCATTTTTCTTGATTTCAATGTTCTTGACCGTACACAGCAACTGGAAGATATTTTTCGAAATACGCCTACGCCTAAGATTCTCATTGATCATCATCCTCAACCGGAGCATTTTGCTGATATTATTGTGAATACCGACCAGGTAAGCTCAACAGCAGAATTGTTATATGAACTGATTGCCATTTTGGGAGATCCTGCCCCCATGAGCAAAAACATAGCAGAATGTTTATATACAGGCATCATGACGGATACAGGGTCATTCAGTTATAACAGCTCATTATCCGAAACGTATTATGTAGTTTCCAAATTGTTAGCATGTGGAATTGATAAAGACAAAATTTACTGGCAAGTTTACAATCATTATTCTATTGACAGAATGCGATTGTTAGGATACTGTCTTTATCAAAAGCTTAAGGTATTCAATGAATATGGAGCTTCCTATATCAGCATCAACAAGGATGAGCTACATCGTTTCAACTATCAAACCGGAGATTCTGAGGGATTTGTCAATTATCCCCTTTCCATTTATGGAGTCATGTTTTCGGCAATTTTTATTGAAAGAAAAGACCATGTCAAAATATCTTTCCGATCTAAAGGGGATTTTCAGGCCAATACATTCGCTGCAAATCATTTTAGCGGCGGTGGTCACCGAAATGCTGCCGGTGGTTATTCTGAGCTTTCTCTGAAAGAAACCCTTCATAAATTTGAATCCCTTTTACCCCATTATAAAGTTCAACTATTAGAGAACCATATTCATAATGCGGATCAATAAAAAATTAATTTATATTCTTATTGCCGGAGGTCTGATTGCAGGAGGGATCATCCTGGTCAGTTTTTTTTATCATTCAAATCCCAGGCAACAAATGCCAAAATCGGTTTTAAAACCGAAAGATACTAGAGATAATCTAGAGAAGGTGAATCGCTTTTTGGTTCAAAAGGATGCAGAGAGGATACAAAGTTTTGTGCAACGACGGGGATGGGATATGAACAAAACAGGATCAGGATTATGGTATACAATATATGATAACACTAATGAACCCGCCATACAGGAAGGTGACTATGTTAAGATTAACTATGAAATCAGGTTGCTTGACGGTACTTTATGTTATGCTTCCGATTCAACAGGAGCAAAAATCATTCATGTTGGGATGACCGAGGAGGTAACCGCTTTACATGAAGGTTTAAAAATGCTTGGAGAAGGTGATCGCGCCAGGCTAATTGTTCCACCACACCTGGCTTATGGCTTGCTTGGTGATTCTGAAAAAATTCCTGCCAGGGCTATATTGGTTTATGATCTCGGGGTATTGGAAGTTTCGGATAAAAAAATATATCCTTAAAGATTTGTATGAATCCTGAATTCATGTTATTTTTATTTCCTAAATTGTATTGTTATGATTAAGATCCGTTTTGTTTTCATCCTTGCAGTTTGTCTGTTATTTTCCTGCCAAAACGAACCCGCATATCAAGGTTACACCGAGAGTAATTCAGGCGTTTTCTACAAACTCCGTTCATTCGGATCTAGCCAAAAGCAAGTTCAGCCTGGCAATTACATTACTGCTGATATTGTTTATCAAACCATGAATGATTCGATTTTTTTTACTGGACGGAGGACGGTTAAGGTTACCAAACCTGCTTACCAGGGATCCATTGATGATTGCTTTTTAATGCTTTCCAAGGGCGAAAAAGCTACCTTTATTCTTCCGGCTGAGCCGTTTTTTAAACATACGCTGGAGACCGCTTTTCCAGATTTTATCCATCAACAGGACAGCATGAAAATTACTGTTGATTTGATTGATGTACAAACCGGGGAAGAATTCATAAAAGAAAAAGAAGCTTTTTTGAAATGGATCGAAGATTTTGGTGATTATGAAAAAGTTATGCTTCAACAATTTCTGGAACAGCAAAAAATAGATCAGCAAGCGACTGATTCGGGATTTTACCATATTACGCTTCAGGAAGGCGAGGGTCCGGGGGTAGAAGAAGGCGATACGGTTTTGGTGCATTATGAAGGCAAATTTTTAAATGGTAAGTTTTTCGATTCTACCAAACAACGAAAGCAACCTTTTGAGTTTGTTTATGGTCATGAATTGCAGGTTATTAAGGGTATGGAGAAAGTCATTGGGAAGATGCGGGAAGGTGAAAAGGCGCTGGCCATTTTAACTTCTGATGTAGCATTTGGAAAAACCGGCTCTTCAACGGGTATTATACCACCTTATACTTCAGTTATTTATGAAGTCACCCTGCTTGATGTAAGAAAAGCTAAAGGCAATACCGTTTAGGATCTTCATTTAGCCTGCTATTATTCATGAAAAATGAATAAATATTTATAAAAAAAAAGAATATGAGTATTTTATTTATTATGACCAAAAATCTTATTTTATACATTTTTTCCGGGTGCTCCAATCTTTGGTCATATGCTGCGTTGCGGAAGCCTCGGGGTAGATGACTCCATCATCGGCTTTCGATGCCTTGCATCTACCCAAAACCTGGCGCATGAATTATGCAGGTTAGGTTTTATTATAAATAATTTTAAATCAATATATTATGAAGCTCATAGAAGGTAAAAATGCTCTTATAACGGGGGCTGTCAGAGGAATAGGAAAGGCCATTGCCCTCAAGTTTGCTGAAAATGGTTCAAATGTTGCCATAATAGATTTGCAGCATGATGAAAAAATGGAGGAAACCATTGAACAAATCAATCAGTATGGTGTCACTTGTAAAGGCTATGATTGTGATGCCAGTAATTTTGAAGCTACCCGGGAAACTGTCAACCAAATCATAAAAGATTTTGGTCAGATTGATATTT
>CAYYLT010000355.1:0-3152 GCA_964472385.1 uncultured Bacteroidales bacterium | reverse complement strand
TCTGATCAATTAAATGAAAGGCATCATCAGCCCTGTTGCCTACCAGGGCAACCTTTTTGTCTCCTTGCCGGTAACCGATATGACTGAATGCAAATTTTCCGGGAGCCACCTCCCATCCTTTATACTTGTCGGTCTCCACGCGCTGGAGCTCAATATTGTCGATGTCATAGGTCACAATACTGTCTTGATCAGGATGATAACCTGTATGATGCTGGCCAATGGCTATAGAAATTATTTTGTCTCTTTCAATATGCGGTATCTCATAAAGGATTTCATTCCATTCGCCTGATTTCAGATCAGGAATCCAATGAGCAGTGCGATTCATCTCTGACTGATTGGTTATATTGAAATAAAGCGTATTGGTGGGGATTGACGTAGGATGTACATAAATCCGGAAGGATATTCGGTTAAACGCTGACCAGTCCTGAGGTGTGTCAAATTGCCTCGTCAATGCTGTATGGCCCCCGTAACCTACATCGAGCGAGCCCCATTCAGTTCGGTTCTGAGGCCGTCGTAAGTATGCGTTGTTCTTTATTACCGTGCTGAATCGAATAGATTGCCTGCCAGATACTGCACGATCCTGAGTATAATTCATTCTGCCTATACCTGTGACGCTCCAGCCTTTTTCATGCTCCATATCATCTATCATCAGAGAATCCAGAACAACTTTGTTTTTCCACGTTGCCATAAGCGAATTTTGCTCAGGAACTTCAAGGGGAAAAGCATCAAAACTGAAAAACCTTTGTTCAAAATCACCCTTTTCATCTTTATCTTTACAGGAAATAAATGAAACAATGATTATAAACAAGAAACAAGTATAAATTTTCGTTTTCATCTGTTTATTTTTTTATGGTTCATCCGGTAATGCGTAAGTAAAGTTGAAAAATAAAATGGTAGTCATTGCAATTGTTTAGCTAAAACAAAAAACAATTAAAAAATGACAACCGGTTTATTATTCTATGGTTATGGTCTGCGGGACCCAAAGTTATGAAGAAGCGACTTTAAATATGGGCCAATTTAATACAAAAAAGGCAAAATTGCAATTTTCCTGTTGTGGGAGGTGGAGCGTTATAAGATCCGGCAAGAGGGAATGATTATTTCAAGGTATGCCTGTAGCCTGTATTGTTCCTGCGTTAAGTTTTGGGTAGATGAAACCCGTCGAAAGCCCACGAGTTAGTCACCTCATTCGGGTTTGCTGAAAAATGCAAAAAAATACCTGTGATAAATAGGATGCATACATTTATGAGGTGCAAATTGCAAGGTTATCAGCAAATATTTGCAAAGCTATTTGCATTTTTTTTAAAATAAACTAAAAAATTAGTTGACATACTAAAAGTTTAGTTGTATATTTGTACCGTGTTGTTATAGTAAACGGAAAAATTGAATTTCCATGCGTGAACTTACCAAAGCTGAAGAAGAGGTTATGCAAATCTTATGGGATCTGGATAAAGGATTTGTCAAAGAGATCAGGGCTGCAATGCCTGCACCTAAGCCGGCTTATAATACAGTATCAACCATCATAAGAATTCTGGAGAAAAAGGGTTTTGTCTGGCACAATGTTTTTGGCAATACGCATCAATATTATCCTTTGGTGTCAAGAAAGGAGTATTCCAAAAAAAAACTCGCTTCAATGGTCAACCAGTATTTCAGGGATTCCTATAGTGAGTTGGTGTCTTTCTTTGCAAAAAATAAAGAGATCTCAGTAAGAGAGATGGAGGAGATCATTGAGATCATGAATCAGGAACTAAAAAATAAGCAAAATGATTAGTTTATTCAATTACCTGCTTGAGTCCGGCGCAGCCCTTGGTATTTTTTACCTTTTTTATGGTTTGTTGCTGCGTCGACAGGCCAATTTTTCCATCAACCGTATTTATTTGACGGGAGCTGTATTTTTTTCCCTGCTTATTCCTTTTATAGAGTTCACTATAAGCCCAAATTCTATAGTTACTCCTTCCGCTGATGTTTCTATTGCCCCTGTTTTTGTTGATCGGGATTTTATCCATCAGCCGGGACAGTTTCATTTTGCAGGTTTCCTGCGCTATATATATTTTATAGGCCTGGTATGGTTTGGAGTTCTTTTTTTGATGCAGCACAAACAATTGCATCAATTGTTTAAGGCAGGAAAAATTAAAAATTATCACGGGTATAAGCTGGTTTGCCTGGAAAGCAATGTGGCCCCTTTTTCTCATTTCAACAGGATTTTCATTCGGAATAGTGATCTTACTGATCCGGTGCGTTTTAATATGATCTTCATGCATGAAACCATGCATATCAGAAAGCTTCATTACCTCGACAATTACCTTGTTAATCTGGCGGGCATTCTTCAGTGGTACAATCCCTTCCTTTGGCTTATCAAAAGGGAGCTTCGAAATGTGCATGAGTATGAAGCAGATCAGGCAACAGTTGAAAAAACAGGGCAACCCGGAATGTATAAAAGGCTACTTTTCTCGCAGACCATGGGCCTGAACTCTCTTTCTTTTGTCAACCATTTTCATTCATCCATAAAAAATCGATTGCTTATGTTAGATAAAAAACGTTCTTTTTCAGGAGTGATAAGGGGATTGGTATTCATTCCCCTGGTTCTTGCCCTGCTTTTTTATTTTTCCTGTAATGAACAGGAAAACGAGCCCTCTGGTGAAGCAGGAAGCAAAGCTATGCAAGATGATAATAATTTTCATCAGCAGAATGGCCAAAAACAAAAAAGTGTGCCCTCTAAAGGGGAGCAAAATACCCCTGATGATAAAACGACTTTTCGTGTGGTCGAAGATATGCCGAAATTTAAGGGAAAGGGGATTAGAGGCTTTCGGGACTGGGTTCAGGAACGGATCAAATACCCAAAGGAAGCATTGGATCAGGGTATCGAGGGAAAGGTATTTGTTCAGTTTGTGATCAACAAGCAAGGAGAAATTACCAATGTCAAAGTGCTGCGTGGTGTGCATGAAAAGTTGAATGATGCAGCCGCAGAAGTCATTCGGAATGCACCCAACTGGGAGCCCGGCAGGCAACGGGGCCAGAAGGTGAACGTCAAATTTACCATACCGATAGTTTTTAAATTATAATTGCTTCTGCGAATTAGGCTGTATATTATTCATGCATAAAGTTTTGGGTAGATGCAAGGCGTCGAAAGCCCACGACGTAGTCGCCTACTTCGG
>CAYYLT010000354.1:0-3183 GCA_964472385.1 uncultured Bacteroidales bacterium | reverse complement strand
CGTCGGCTTTCGACGCCTTGCATCTACCCAAAACTTGACGCATGAATAATGCAGGGTAAATTTGATATTATATTTTGTGTAGATCATTTATTTCAATAAAAATGGTTAAAGGATGATATGCCTCATTAACCCCATAAAATCCCTCCTGCAGCCGAGGTTTCATTTATATTTATGACAAATTGACTTATTTGTACTATTTTTATACGACAATATGGCACCATTGATAGAAGTTCTTATGATTGGCAGAAGATTTGAAAGGATTATAGAGCATTTAAGCACATTTAAACAAAGGAGGTAAATCAATGAATCTAAATAATTTCACTATAAAATCACAAGAAGTTTTGCAAAAAGCCTTTTCAATAGCAGAGGAAAATCAGCATCAAAAGATCGAAAACGGACATATATTAAAAGCACTTCTAAGCGAAGGAGAAAATGTGGTCGTGTATCTATTGAAAAAGCTTAATGTAAATACTTCAGCACTGGAGGATGTTTTAAAAAGTGAGCTGGATTCTTATCCCAAAGTCTCGGGTGATGTAGAGCCTTATCTTTCTAACGGTGCTAATAAGGCCCTGCGGAAGGCGATGAATGATTCGAATGATCAAGGGGATAAGTTTGTTTCTGTTGAGCACATGTTAACGGGAATTCTGGGTGCCCGTGATAACATTTCCCAATTGCTCAAAGATCATGGTGTAACAGAAGCAGGATTAGGAAAAGCCATAGATGAGCTCCGAAAAGGGTCGAAGGTTGATAGTCAAACTGCAGAAAATCAGTTTGATGCTTTAAATCGTTATGCGATCAACTTGATTGAACGGGCCCGTAATGGCAAGCTTGATCCTGTTATAGGCAGGGATGATGAAATAAGGAGGGTACTTCAGATACTTTCCAGAAGGACCAAAAACAATCCTGTTCTCATAGGAGATGCAGGAGTGGGTAAAACTGCAATAGCCGAGGGTTTGGCACACCGTATAGTTGGCGGAGATGTACCTGAAAATCTCAAGAACAGGCAGATTTATGCCCTGGATATGGGTGCATTGATTGCAGGTGCCAAATACAAAGGTGAATTCGAAGAAAGGATTAAGGCTGTTGTAAAGGAAGTCAGCCAGTCTGAAGGAGAAATTGTTTTATTTATAGATGAAATTCATACCCTGGTGGGTGCCGGGAGAAGCGAAGGTGCAATGGACGCTGCCAATATCCTGAAACCCGCTCTTGCCCGTGGCGAACTGCGTGCTATAGGAGCAACGACACTAAATGAATACCAAAAATATATTGAACAGGATAAAGCTTTAGAAAGAAGATTCCAAAAAGTGATTATTGATGAACCGGACGAGGCAAGTGCCATTTCTATCTTACGGGGGATAAAGGAGCGTTATGAAAGCCACCATAAAGTCCGGATAAAGGATAATGCATTGATCGCTGCTGTGGAATTGTCAAAAAGATATATTACGGAACGTTATCTGCCTGATAAAGCCATTGACCTGATTGATGAAGCTGCTTCCAAGCTAAGGCTGGAAATGAATTCGGTACCCGAATCTATTGATGATATTGAACGAAAGATTCGTCAGCTTGAGATAGAACGGGAAGCCATCAAAAGGGAAGGCGGAAAGAAGAAATCGGAAGAACTTGATAATCAGATTGCCAATCTCAAGGAAGACCGTAATCAACTCCGGTCAAAATGGGAACAGGAAAAAGGATTGATCGATCAGATCCAAAAAAATAAAGAAGCCATTGAAAATTATAAGCATGAAGCTAAAATGGCTGAAAGAGAAGGCCAATATGGCAAGGTAGCTGAAATAAGATACGGTAAGATCAAGGAAGCACAGGACGAGGTCGAAAAACTTGAAAAGGAATTGCAAACTGTACAAGCTGAAGAGGCATTGATCAAAGAAGAAGTTGAGGATGAGGATATTGCAGAGGTGGTGGCCAGATGGACCGGCATACCGGTAAGTAAGATGATGCAAAGTGAACGGGAGAAATTACTGAAGCTTGAGGATGAACTGCATAAAAGGGTAGTGGGACAGGATGAAGCAATTGAAGTGGTCTCTGATGCTGTAAGGAGAAGCAGGGCCGGACTGCAGGATACAAACCGGCCCATCGGCTCGTTCATCTTTTTGGGTACTACTGGTGTTGGAAAAACAGAATTGGCAAGAGCCCTGGCTGTATTTCTGTTTGATGATGAAAATATGATGACCCGTATCGACATGTCGGAATATCAGGAAAGACATACTGTATCGCGATTGATTGGTGCTCCACCCGGATATGTAGGATATGAAGAAGGAGGACAGCTCACCGAAGCCGTCAGAAGAAAACCTTATTCGGTGATCCTGCTCGATGAAATTGAAAAGGCACATGCCGATGTGTTCAATATACTGCTACAGGTACTCGATGATGGTCGGCTTACAGACAACAAAGGAAGAACTGCAGACTTTAAAAATACCATCATCATTATGACGTCTAATGTCGGTTCTCAGCTTATACAACAAAAAATTGATCATTTGCATGAAGATAACCGCAAAGAGATTATGGCAGAATTAAAAAATCAGGTATTTCAGGCGCTCCGGCAATCCATAAGACCTGAATTTCTAAATCGTGTGGATGAAATCGTTACATTTGCTCCTTTAACCCAAGAGCAGCTTAAAAAGATCGTTAAACTGCAGTTTGAAAGCATTAAGAAAATGCTGGATAAACAGTACATCGATATTGAATTGACAGATAAAGCAGTAGCTGCGTTAGCGGAGCGGGGATATGACCCGCATTATGGTGCAAGACCCGTTAAAAGAGTGATTCAGAAAATCATTGTCAATGAATTGTCAAAGCAAATTTTGGCAGAAAAAATTGATAAGGACAAAAGGATTGTGGTGGACTATGATGGGGAAAATATCATATTTACCAACTCAGAGAAGATGAACAGTGTGGTAAAATGAATATAACAAAATGATTTGAACGCGGTAACCTGCATTATTCATGATAATTCATGATACAGGAGTAGTCAAAATAAAATAAAGTCAAAATACAATAAAGGGGTGTCCCTCAGTAGCAAAAAAGAGAAGGAACTATTTCTATTTTCAGCAGATAATAGATGTAAACTTATTCCCTGAAATCATTGAAGATAATTTGTACCTTACATCATACAATGTAATCAAAAAAAAACTGAATCATGGGGCACCCGCTTTGTGATGCTTAATA
>CAYYLT010000353.1:0-3187 GCA_964472385.1 uncultured Bacteroidales bacterium | reverse complement strand
GATGACAGTCCAATGAGTGCAATCATTACAATAGTGATTACTGACCATCTGTCTTGGATAGATTTCATACGATTTTTTTTTATTATCGATTAGAACAAACTATTTGATTTTATTAAGCAAGTGCTCAGATGTTAAATAAAACCAAAATTTCAATTTTCAAAATTGTATACTTTCTCTTAGGAAAGTATAAAAGGAGATTTGCCATGACAGAGAATAATTTAAAATCTATCGATACAATAATTCGCATTTTGAAAAATGAAATGCCTTGAAATTGCGTATTTCCAAAACCATAAAAAAAGACCTTATTTCCGTTTCATGAAACGGAAGAAATATATCGGATATCTTGAAGATATTTTAAATTCGGAATGAGAAATAAGTTGATTCATCAATTATCAAGTTAATCACTCAGCAAATTAATTATTTTGAGTCATTTTTCCACTTTTCCTATATCTGACGTAAATTATGAATGTGAAAAGAATAGTGAATATATCAAAGACCGCCCGGGAAGCAGAAGAGTGGGATATCCTGCAACACATCTCGATGACACCTGAAGAGCGCCAGGATGCTGCTCGTATTCTAAAACAGCGGGTCTATGGCAAAGATTGTCCGGATTTGAAAAAAGCCGAAAGGATGAAAAGAAAATGAGTCCACAGTCTTTCTCAACCGATTGCTTAGAATTCATTAACCTACTTAACAAGTACGATGTTCGCTGGGTAATTGTCGGAGGTGAAGCAGTCATTTATTACGGTTATGTCAGACTTACCGGTGATGTTGACTTTTTTTACGCAAATGATGAAGAGAATATTAACAAATTGTGGATGGCTCTTAATGATTTTTGGGACAATAATATTCCCGGTAATATTCAAAAAGCAGATTTAAAAAAAACCGGTTATTTCATTCAGTTTGGGATACCCCCTAACCGTATCGATTTAATGAACAAAATTGACGGAGTTAAGTTTGATGAAGTTTGGGATGATAGGGTCAAAGAAACATTCAAATCCGCCCCGACAAAAATGGATGTTTATTTTATTAGTCTTGATCATTTGATTAAAAACAAATCGAAATCTAAAAGGCCAAAAGACAAAGAAGATCTTAAATACCTGAAGGCCAGCAAAGAGAGTAATCAAAATTATGATTAATAAACACAACTATTCCTGTATTTTAGCGCCGTTGTACCCTTGTGGCGAATGCATGATGATTGCCACTCACTACTGGAATATTGTGGGGCAGCTTGGGCAGGGTTTAAGACCACATTCAGGATTTTAATTCATAAATATTAATTTCGTATTCATTCTTCTCATTTAAGGAAATCGTATACATATACTGATCATCCGGAGAAACAGCCAGTTTAATGGCGGTTTCATCTATATTTAGTTGTTTATAAGCATTGCCTTCCCAATCAAAAATTAAAACCTTATTACCCGAAGAATATTTTGATAATCCCTCTTTACGTTTCACTCCTGAATACAGTGTATAAATAAAAGATTTCGTAACATCTAAATCTCTATATCCTCCTCGGTTTTCCGGTAAAATTTTAGCCGATAACATTTGTGAATTTGACTCATTTTCAAACAACGGATAGTTTGTATGAATCTGTTTTTCAGAGTTTAATTTATCGTCATAAAAAGAAATTACATCCAAGTTAGCAGCTGAAACCGTTGCTGATACAAGCATCGGTTTTTCGGGATGCAATCTGAAATTGGACTGGAACGGCATTCCCAGTTCTTTTCTTGCAGTATTTTCAAACCTTTCCTCAAATGGATACCTAATCCCGACTTCAATCATTTCACTTTCATTATTTGAGACCGCATATCTTCCATCATCAAAAAAACCGGTCCCAATGATCTTCTCATTATCTATCCTGCCAACCATAGAATAATCTGTATGTAGTTCATTTATTTGTGAAATTGTCGAAGGAAAAGAATCATTTAAAACCTTTTTGACTGATATTTCCACAAAAGAAAACATCTTACGGTTATTCATTCCGATTAAATCATTTCTGCCAGGTATTCTGCTTATATATCCGGGAAATAAAAACTCATCCGGCCCTCTGCCTTCTCTGCCTTCTCTGCCGAATAATTTAACCTCTTTTCCTGAAAATCTATTTATAAAAGAAAAGAAAAATGATTCACCGATAATTTCAAATTGATCATGAATTAATAAAAGTGAATCAATGACCATAATCTGTACAGGAGTACTTAATTGAATGTTCTTAAAAGAAGTCACACTTCTTCTGTTCTCTTGCAGATCCTGAAACAATGCCGTTGGCTCATGAAATGATTCTGATGGGGAGGAACAAGAAATTAAAAATAATGATCCAATAAAAATTAAAAGTATATATAAGTTATTCATGATATTAATATAAACGGGCAATTCATGGTCGCATTTTTTTGTCATCTTTTGCACCTATTTCATTTAAAGTGAACTGCCCTGTGGCAGAGACCACAGGGAGTTCATGCCGGAAACATTGAAGTCATACTTCTTTAAGAAATTGTTTTAACAACTTAATTTCAATTACCATTGGTAATATCAGTGTAATTCTAATTTTAGTCTCTCTATTTTAACCATAAAGTGTAATTGCATCAGTCTTCTCCCGGTTCAACAGTTCACCAAAATCCCATTTTCACTGAATATAAAAAACCTACAAATCATCCCATCTTTCAGAACGATTTCTTACTATTCACCCGGACAATTCTAAACCAATACCAGTACAGTGATCAAGCGCATACTCTTTCCCTTTCTTTTTTTGATAACAGCCGTTTCCCTTTCGGCTCAAGATGATAATTCTGACAATTCCAATAAATGGGATATCACCCAGCACCGCGGGCCTTCTTATGAAGTGGCATTTCCAACTGACGTGGGAACGTGGATGAATCTCGATGTAAGTCCCGATGACAGACACATCGTCTTCGACCTGCTCGGCAACATCTATATTATGCCGGTCGACGGCGGGAAAGCCACACCGCTTAGCGAAAGCCTAGCGTATAAAATTCAACCGCGTTTCAGTCCGGATGGCTCCAAAATCTCGTTTACCAGCGATGCTGGCGGCGGCGACAACATCTGGGTGATGAACCGCGACGGATCAGATGCCCGGCAGGTGACCAGCGAAAATTTCCACCTGATCAATAACGGTTTCTGGACTCCCGATGGACAGTACCTTGTAGCCCGAAAACATTTTACGTCCCGC
>CAYYLT010000352.1:0-3217 GCA_964472385.1 uncultured Bacteroidales bacterium | reverse complement strand
ATCATAAGTAAAGCATTTATATTCTTTTGTTTATACCTGTTTTCCCATTTTTTATGAATAATACAGGTTATAAAAGCTTATTCATTTTTTGGGAATAATACAGACTCCTTCAAAGCCTGGCTTTTTTTCATTAAAGCCTATACTCCATATCAATCATTAATGTTAAAGGATTTACTGCTGTTGTATCGAAGAGAGGGTAGAAATGATGTAACTTTACGTTGGGTTACGGTTCGTATTCCAATGCATCTTCCAATCCGTTTCAAATCTATACGTTAGCAGGATCACAAAGCTAAACATCTTCAATTCTTTTGACTGAATCAATGCCTTTTATTTTGCTGAGGTTTAGAATGAGGTTGTTGAGGTCGCTTACATTGTGCACATATAATTCAATATACCCTTCAAACATACCATCGATGGTATCAAAATTCAGTTTACGGATGCTGGCATCCAGGTCGTTGGAGATAACAGTTGTGATATCTTTGGCAAGTCCATTCCTGTCAATTCCTTTTAAATTCATTTTGGTCAGGAAGGAGAGGTAAGTATGGGTAGTCCAACGTGCAGGCAAAATATATTGACCCTGGCTTGACATAAGTTTAATGGCATTGGGGCATTTGGCTTTGTGGACAATGATCGTGTCGGAATTGGGTTTTTTATATCCCACAACTTCATCCCCCGGAATGGGGTGGCAGCATTTGGCAATCTGGTAAGGCAACTGGTTATTGTTACTTTTTTCGCGTATTATATAAGGTGATTTATAGTCAAAATGCTCTTTTACATTGGGTCTGTAGGAATTTTTTTTATTCCTGGGCATGGTTTTCTGTGCAGTTCTGGATAATTGCAGGCTCCAATAGCGGATAAATTTATTGCGGGCATGTTTTCTAAGAATTTTGTCAATTCCCTCAAGCGTTATGATACCGCTACCGATTTTACTGTAAAGTTCTTCCTTGGAAGTTACTTCATAAGCTTCCATGAGCTTGCGCAACAGGTTGGAATTGGGTGTTAAGCCTATATTGTTCAGGGCCTTTTCCAGTTCCTTTTTTCCTTTGTAGGTTCGGTTTTTCGTTTCAGCTTTAATGGCATTGGTTATACTGACCTTAGCCTTAGCAGTTTGGACATGATCAAGCCAATCTCTTTGGATCTTCTGATTATCGGAAGTTAAGATCTCTACCTGATCCCCATTGTGCAGTTCGTGGCTTAAAGGGACAAGCTGATGGTTTACTTTTGCGCCAATGGCTTTGTTGCCTACTTCTGAATGGATATCATAAGCAAAATCCAGTGCAGTAGATTGTGCCGGCAAAGTTTTGGCATCTCCTTTCGGGGTAAAAACAAATATTTCGGATGCAAAAAGATTCAGTCGGAATTCATCCAGAAACTCCATGGTATCTGGTTTAGGGTCTTCCAGGTGTTCTTTGATTTTTGAAAGCCATAAATCCAGGGAATTGTTGCGCTCTTTCTGATCTTTATATTTCCAACGGGCTGCAAAACCTTTTTTGGCAAAATCATCCATTCGTTTCGAGCGGATCTGAACCTCCATCCAGTTTCCTTGCGGACCCATAACAGTTACATGGAGCGCTTCATAGCCATTAGATTTTGGAGAACTTATCCAGTCACGTATGCGTTCAGGCTTGGGGACATACACATCGGTCAGCAAAGAATAAACATCCCAGCATTGGGCTTTTTCCGATTTGAAAGAAGTAGGATAAACAACGATTCTGATATTGAGTATATTGGAAATTTCCTCAAAGGTAAGGTTATGCTGTTGCATGATATTCCATATGGAATAAATGGGTTTGGGCTTGGCAACGAGCTCATAAGTAATGCGGTTTTCTTCCAGTTTCTTTTTAATGGGCAGGAGGAATTCCTCTATTTCTTCTTCCCGCTTTTCGGAGGTATTTTTTACCTCGTCTTTTATTTCCTGATATTTATTGGGATGGCGGTACATAAGACTCAAATCTTCCAGTTCGTTTTTTAGTCTGTAAAGACCTAAACGGTGAGCCAGTGGAGCATAAAAGTAAATGGTTTCCCCGGATATTTTAATCTGTTTATTGGGGGGCAGGGCATCCAATGTTCTCATATTGTGGAGGCGATCTGCCAGTTTTATGATGATCACCCGTACATCTTCTGAAAGGGTCATCAGAATCTTACGAAAGTTCTCTGCCTGAAGGGAATTTTTTCTGCCAAAAACCTCGGATATTTTGGTCAGCCCGTCAATAATCAGACCGATCCTTTCTCCAAATTCCTGCTTAATATCTTCAATGGTTGAAGGGGTATCTTCCACAACATCATGTAATAATGCACATGCAACGGCCTCAGCACCCAGGCCAATTTCATTATGCACGATCTTTGCTACAGAAAGGGGATGGATGATAAAAGGTTCTCCGGAGCTGCGTTGTACATCATAATGCATCCGCTCGGCACGTTTGAAGGCTTTTACAACAAGTGCCAGATCCTGCTGATTCATACTCTGGGAACAATTGCTATACAATTCATCAAATTGTTCCTGTATGTATCTGTTTTCTTTTATTATCTGGGTGCCCATTAACAAATCCTTTTGGAATCAACAAAATGCTGATGCTGCTAATATACAAATTTATTTTGATCACAAGTTTAGAAACCCCACCCGTTATTCGTTTAACGTTGTGGTGATTTTGAAAGTTTCAAATTCTTTTATCCTGAACAATGCATTAAATCGGGATTTCCCAATCACATTCATGAGTACGCCGCATGCTTCGTCTTCTAATGAATTAATTGGGTTTATATACATAACTTTATTTATCCATATTTATTATCCTATCCGATACCAATCTGCGGTGTTTTTGTTATGAATTTTAACTGATTTATCATTGTTTATAGTTTGTCTTCGATTACTGATGGATTTTAAACTTCCGCTTTTTATGCCGGTCATCTACCTCAAACAGGTTTTTTGCATGCTAATCTGTATTATGCACAAAAAATGAACAAAATTTTGTAAATTTAGGTATGTTAGTGCTTTGCATGTCTTATTCCAACAATTTAATTTTATGCATTTTTTGAATTTTTCAGCAAACCCGAAGAAGGCGACTCCCTCGTCGGCTTTCGATGCTTTGCATCTGCCCAAAACCTGACGCATGAATAATACAGGTTACATGCGAACAGCTTGCCAACAAAAATACAGGGAAAGACCCTGGTATTAGTAAATTATTAATATACAGTACATTATAGTCAATCGAACGGTTTC
>CAYYLT010000351.1:0-3243 GCA_964472385.1 uncultured Bacteroidales bacterium | reverse complement strand
AGGCTTTCGCCATATAGCAGAAGCCCGAAAAATTCGCGTACGCGGAAAAAATGTAAAAAAAAAATCTGAGCATAATAAGTAAAGTGCTAATATTATTTTGTTTATAAATGGGTTTTTATTTTTTATGCGTAAGGAAGGTTACATAATGTCTGTCCATAATTTCAGATGTTAATTGTTGTCAATAATCAAACATTGATTCAGCGTGAGCAGGAGGAAAAAATTACCGGTATATGAGCAGGTCCCTGTTTTGGATATAGGGGCTGAAGGAAAATCCATTGCCCGGATTAACGGGAAGGTTGTATTTTTAACAAAGGCACTACCCGGTGATGTTATAGATATAAAGATCATTCGCAGGAAGAAATCCTATATGGTGGGTATACCCTTACGGTTTCACGAATATAGCAGAAATCGGGTTCAGCCGTTTTGCAAACATTTTGAGCTTTGTGGGGGCTGCAAGTGGCAGGATCTACCCTACCAGGATCAGTTAAAATATAAGCAAAAACAGGTGAAAGATAATCTTGAGCGTATTGGAAAGGTAGATGTCCCCGCAATCCATGATATTTTGCCTGCACCATATACACAATATTACCGGAATAAGATGGAATATACATTTTCCAATTTTCGGTGGTTGACAAAACAAGAAATAGAAACATCCGATGAGCATTTGGAATACAGGGGAGCAGGCCTTCATATCCCCGGGCGCTGGGATAAGGTTGTGGATATTGAACATTGCCATTTACAAAAAGAACCATCGAACAAAATCCGGTTGGCAGTTAAAGATTTTGCCATCCGTAATGCATATGATTTTTTCGATCTGAAAACCAACCAGGGATTCTTACGGAATTTAATAATTCGTACTTCTTCTACGAACGAATTGATGGTGATTGTTGTATTTGGAAGAAATGAGTCAGAACAGATCAACAGGGTGATGAATTATTTACTGGTTTCTTTTCCCGAAATTACCGCGCTGTATTATATTATCAATACCAAGGCGAACGATTCCTTCCTGGATCTTCAACCCATATTATTTCAGGGGAAAAAATTCATTCATGAAAAGATGGAAGATTTGCAGTTTAAAATAGGCCCCAAATCATTCTATCAGACCAATTCCGCTCAAGCGCATGCGCTTTATCAAATTGTAAGGCAATATGCTTCTTTAAAGCCTGATGATATCGTTTACGATCTGTATGCCGGCACAGGTACCATCAGTATCTTTCTTGCACCGCATTGTCAGAAGGTTGTCGGTATTGATTCTGTTTCTGAAGCCATTGGGGATGCGCGGCAGAATGCTGCCCTGAACCAACTTAATAATACCTTCTTCTTATCAGGAGACATGAAATATGTATTAACTGATGATTTATTCGATGAACAGGGTTATCCGCAAATACTGATTACTGATCCCCCCAGAGCCGGTATGCATGAGCAGGTAGTTGCGCAGATCCTTAAAGCTGGACCCCGCAGCATTGTTTATGTGAGTTGCAATCCTGCCACCCAGGCCAGGGATATACAATTATTAAGCCAAAAATACCGGCTTGCAGAGGTTCAGCCGGTAGATATGTTCCCCCATACTTATCATGTTGAAAATGTAGTGCTACTGGATAAAATATAACCTTCTCAAATCTATTCCGTAACAGTTGCATATGAAGCATTGTGTCCTTCTGGCATTTTTTATCATACCTTTGGTTCTAAAAAGTCAGGTATCAACAAAACATGATTCCATCCTGTCTCTTCTTGATCATGCCCGGCATGATTCCCAGAAAGTCATTCATTACCTCCATCTGGGGGATTTATATCAGTTTACCCGGCAAGATACAACACTTTACTATTATCATAAAGCCTTAAATCTGGCAAAAGATTCCGGATGGCTCAGGCTGATGGGTCAAAGCTACAACTATATCGGAATTCTACATTTATACCAGTCTGAATATGATCGCGCAGTAAAATATTTAAAGGCTTCGCTGAGTTCCAAGCGCCAGGTAAAAGATACCGGAGGGATAGCGAATATTTATAACAATCTGGGTGTCATTTATAAGAATCGTGGCCGTTATGGCGATGCCCTGGATGCTTTTCAAAAGGTTATTAAGATTAGAAAAGATCTTTCCCTGACCTTTTCAGATAGCATCCATAAAAAGAATAACCTGCAAAAGATTGCTCATGCCCAAAACAACCGGGGAAATGTATATTATCAGTTTGGAAATTACCGTGAGGCTGTAGCTTCATACCGAAATTCACTTGATTTTTATACCAAAATCAATGATCAGAAAGGTATAGCTGCCTGCTGCAATAATATCGGAAATGTATTTGAGGAACAAGAAAATTATGACAGGGCTCTGGAATATTACCACCGGGCTTTAAGATTGAATCAAGAAATTAAGGCTTTGCGAAATATAGGCGTATGTTTCAACAATATTGGAGAGATTTATTTGAAAAAAAATTCCTTCAAAGAGGCAGGGGATTATTTTCAAAAATCATATGAACTCCGGGAAGCACTTAAGGATAAACGCGGTTTATCTGCTGTATATACCAACCTTGCTGTTCTAAAGATGAAGCAGGGAGCGTACGAGCGATCGCTGGATTATTTTCATAAAGCGTTAAAACTGGATTATGAAATTGGTGATAAAAAGGGAAGGGCCGAAGACCTTAATGATATTGCCAGGGTATATTTAAAAATGAATGCCCTTGATGAAACGATTTGTTTTGCTGAAAGAAGCGCGCGGCTGGCTGATTCCATTGAGGCACGATTGCAGAAAAAATCAGCCTATGAGCTTTTGTCGCTGGCCTATGAACTAAAAGGAAGTTATAAGCAAGCCCTTGAGTATAACCGAATGTTTGAACAAATTGAAGATTATATGTTCAACCGTGATAAAAACCAGTGGATCATTGAATCTGAATCAAAATACCGGTTGGGGGAAATACAAAAAAAACTTGATAAGACTAAAATCCTGCTTGAGCAGAAAAAGAGCATGATAAAAAAACATCAATTATGGAATTATGGATTGGGTGGTTTATCATTGCTTTTATGCATTATATTGATTTATATTTTCCGGATAAGAAAGATGAAGGATGTTAAAAAATCCAGGCCGGGTAAGAAGCAAGCACATATAGCAGAAGAAAAGCACCAAGGTTCAGCAGATAGCCAGATTTCCGTTCCTGATGAGACTTTAAGAATAGGAAAATGGAGTCATTGTGAGGAAAACCGGTACAATGCGTATAAGACGGATCATGCTTTAACCTCCGGATATG
>CAYYLT010000350.1:0-3248 GCA_964472385.1 uncultured Bacteroidales bacterium | reverse complement strand
GCTTTCGACGCCTTGCATCTACCCAAAACTTGACGCATGAATAATACAGGTTAGAGAAATTTGTCAGAAATAAAATGCTGCACCGGAGGGTCTTCATATATGGATTTTAATCAATTGAATCAGCTCTTTTCGATCGACGGGTTTGGAAATATACCCATCAAATCCCTTTTCTAAAAACCTTTTCTTATCGTTTTCATAAGCATAAGCAGTCAAAGCGATCACCGGAATGGCTGGATACCGTTGCTTAATCTTTTCTAATGCGGCCATTCCATCCATTACTGGCATTTTAATATCCATCAGGATCAAATCCATGTTCTCTGAATCATTCAATAATTCTAATGCTTTGGAACCATTTTCTGCATGTTCTATTTGTGCATGGGTCTCTATGAGAAATTCTTTGACCAATAAAAAATTTCCTATATCATCTTCTGCAATGAGAATCTTCTTATCAGCCATATCAAGCGAAGAAATAACAGCCTCTCCTTCATCTGCCGAAATGTTCCCTCCAAATTCAAAAGGGAGGGTAAAAATCACTTTTGAACCCTCATTCAGCTTAGATTTAAATACAATATCACCTCCCAGTTGCCTTACCAATCCCTCTGCAATAGACAATCCCAAACCCAAACCGTTGTACTTCCTTCGGGTACCCGGATCCAGCTGACGGAACCTTTCAAAGACAATCTCTTTGGCATCATCAGGAACACCTATGCCCGTATCACCTACATAAAAAGCAATCTTCTGCTCTGCAATCCATTGATAACCTACCTCAATATTACCACCCTGCGTAAATTTAACGGCATTGTCGACCAACTTGGAAAAAACCTGTTGGATCCTGTGGGGATCAGACACCATATCATCCTTTCCATCGGGGATATCCCTGTATGACCTGACATTAATATTTTTACCGGCGTAATGAATTTTGGTTTTTGCCAATGCCTCCATCTCCTGTATTAAGCTGTTCAGGGAGAAATACTGCATGTCGACTTGAATCTGACGGGATTCAATAAATGAAACATCCAATATGTCATTGATGATAGCCAACAATTTATTACCGCTCTCCTGGATGGTGCCTATGAACTCCTTCTTTTTGCTTTCATTCAGATTTTCCATATTCAACAAATCGGAAAAACCCATAATGGCATTCAAAGGGGTCCTGATCTCATGGGAAAGATTGGCCAGGAATGCGGATTTCAACCGGGCACTTTCCTCTGCTTTGTTTTTGACTATGAGCAGGTCTTTTTCATAAGCTTTTCTTTGGGTAATGTCTCTGGCAACGATAATGACACAACGCTGACCAAAATACATGATGCTGCTCGCAGTAATTTCTGCGGGCACCCTTTTCTTTTCTTTTGTAAAATAATCCGTCTCTCCTTTATACCTGCCCCTTTCATGAATACCCCTGAATATATCTTTGGCAACTGGGGGTTCCTTGAATTCAACAAAGTCCATGAATTTCATGGTTAAGAGTTCATCCCTGGTATAATTTAATCTGTTGCATGCCTCCTGGTTTACCTCCAATATATTTCCCTCCCCGTCATGAATGAAAATAGCATCTTGCAGGGTATTTAAAAAAGAATCCAATGGATGGTGCTGCTGTTCTGCATCTGCTTCAGCCATCTTTTTGTTGATATAAACAGCACATTCACTGGCAACGGTTTCCAAAAGCAGTTTTTCCGTTTCTGTAAATGGTTCTTCGGAAAACGATTCGCTTTCTCTGAACATTTGAATGGTAATGTTGCCCCTGTCCTGTTCCAGATTAACAGTGGCGCTTTGCTCCCATTCTGAGGTATTGAATGCTTCGGTCGTAAATTCCTGATGATTCAGCACCACTCTGATGCTGGTGGATCCGGGAGATGAACAAGCATGCTTTAGCATATCTAAAACGCCTTGCAATACGTTTTCCATAGACATATGGTGATCATTCATAAGGGCTGCAATTTCATAAAGCCCCTGCAAAGCTTTATTTTGATCTTTTAAACGGAAATCATTTTTTAACATGTTTGTTAAAGTCATTTTTCTTGGTTTGTTGAAACGCCGGGCATGAACATAAGCATGATATTGTATCAGGCTTGCTGTCCGTTCTGCAGCAGTTATCTTCCCTTTTAATCATAGCATCCATTTAAAAAAATACGAAACACATTGTTCTCCCATGATATTACCACCAAAACAATGATTTAACGTAGCATTGCTGATCTATAGTAGCATACGCTATCTTTTTCTGAAAAGTTTTGGACTGTTGATAAATGTACAAAAATACTTGACAAAAGATTTGGGCAATATAAAAAAATTATCATGATTTGGGATTGAAAAGCCAGGATATGGCAGCTGAGGGTGAACGGCTACCCTGTGTATTTGCAAAGATAAAGTATGGGATTTAAAAAAACGGAGCTTATGTCGCGAAAGGATGATTGCGATCCCGCATAATTCAAGTCAAATTGTAGGTTATGATCAGATATAAGTAATAATAATTTTTGTTATCATCAGTCATATATCTGATTTCTGCATAATTGGACTTTCTTTTGATCTGATAGATACCCAGACCTGCGTTACCGTCTTCCGACATATAAATATTATCCAGGCTATGGTAATAGAGTTTATCAATATAATAAGGACTTAAATGATTAACCCGGTCAATATTCCGGGTTATATGATTTTTTTCTTCCTTTCGAACGGGGTTTCCGGTAATCAATAATAAACCCTCCTCGCCCTTTTTCTTCAGCACATTAAAATGAGATTGAACATTGTCGTCTTTTAAACCATGTTTCAGAACATTTTGTACGCTTTCAATGAAAAGGCTGAAAATTCTTTTACGATGGTATTTCTTATAATGTTGAAACAACTCCATTACCTCCCGCCCCATCATGTCAAAACCATCCCTGGTTATGACCTGGTGATAAAGAAGGTCATACGTATTTAATACCTCGCAGTTTGTATCTTTTAAAAGCATCAAAGGGGCATGTTTTCATCAAGCATATTCCATTCAAAAATACAAATAAAAAAGTTCGCGCTTGCGTTTTTTTTATCAAGTAAAAAAAAAGTTTGACGAAGCGATATTTTCTGCAGATTAATAGTGGAGCATACATATAGTATTGATATTCTGATTATTAATTCCTTCAACCCATCAAACATGTAAACATGTCATGCTATCGTATTTGGTATAATTATTGTTAATTTTTGCGCCATAAACATTGACTTATATAGGGTTTGCTGAAAAAGTCTTTAGTGCATCAGCTACGAGGCGGCAAAGC
>CAYYLT010000349.1:0-3263 GCA_964472385.1 uncultured Bacteroidales bacterium | reverse complement strand
CTTTCGACGCCTTGCATCTACCCAAAACTTGACGCATGAATAATACAGGTTAAAGCACCATACTTCAATTCAATATTCATGCAAAATTCAAATTATTCAGACCAGTCGCCATGGAACCCGCATGTTCATCCATGTTCTTGTTGTGTAAGTATGGTGCATGAAGGTTTCATTCGTGTGGTTTTTTGGATAATACAGCTAACAACCATCAATAAGTAAATGAGCAACGGCAGAGAAATTAATATATTATCGGATCTATCGGGTTTGGTGAAATTTACAGGGAAGGTGATTAAAGAAATGATTGATCCGCCTTTTGAGAATAAGGAGTTGCTAAAACAAAGCTATATTCTTGGTTACAATTCACTTCCCCTTATCGGCATAACAGCTTTTATTTTGGGGTTAGTGATCACCTTACAGTCACGCCCTATTCTGGTGGATTTTGGAGCCGAATCATTATTGCCCAGTATGGTATCCGTCTCAATTGTAAGAGAGATAGGTCCTGTTGTTACAGCTTTAATATGTGCAGGAAAGATGGGTTCAGGGATAGGGGCTGAGCTGGGGTCGATGAAAGTAACCGAGCAAATTGATGCTATGGAAGTATCCGGTACGAATCCCATGAAATATCTGGTATCAACAAGGGTTATGGCTACCACCCTGATGATACCCATACTTGTTGTCTTTGCCGACGCGTTTTCATTTGTCGGATCCTATATTGCCATCAATCTGCACGGGGAAATATCCCTTCCCCTATATATTAGTGATGCTTTTGCTCCTTTGCATTTTTATGATGTCATCCCGGCCACAATAAAAACATTTATTTTTGGTTTTGCTATTGGAGTAATTGGCTGTTATAAAGGTTACAATGCAGGATCTGGTACTGAAAGCGTTGGCAGGGCATCTAATTCAGCAGTTGTTATCTCTTCTGTGGCCATATTCATTATTGATTTGCTCGTAGTTGAATTACAACATTCTTTGGAAATCCTGCAATTTTAACCTGAATTAGGCATGCGTAAAGTTTTGGGTAGATGCAAGGCGTCGAAAGCCGACGACGTAGCCGCCTACTTCGAGGCTTTCGCAACGCAGCAGATGACCAAAAATTGGCGCACCCGGAAAAAATGAATAATGCAGGCTAATAAGGAAAATACCAATATGCTTTTGTTTATAAATGATGCTTCATTTTTTATGAATAATTCAGGTTAAATCCCTATGGCAAATACTGAGGAACATAAGAACCCGGCCATTGTACATATTAAAAACCTCAAGAAGCGTTTTCCGGGAAATGAAGTACTTAAAAGTGTTGATTTAGACATCTATAAAGGTACAAACGCGGTGGTTATTGGTCAATCAGGAATTGGAAAATCCGTTTTGATCAAATGCATGGTCCGGCTAATAGAACCAGATGCCGGAAAAATTGAGCTTTTTGGTGAAGACGTTACCCAATTGGGAGACGGAACGTTAAACCGAATAAGAAAAAGAATCGGCTTTTTATTCCAGGGTAATGCTTTGTATGACAGTATGACTGTAAGAGAAAATCTGGAATTTCCGATCATCAGAAACAAACTGCTCAGCTCAAAAAAAGAAATTGATGCCCTTGTATATGAAACACTCGATAATGTTGGACTAAGAAAAGCAATCAACCTCTTGCCCAGCGAACTGTCCGGAGGCATGAAGAAAAGGATTGGTCTGGCGCGTACCCTCATACTCAAACCTGAGATCATTCTTTATGATGAACCTACTACCGGTCTGGATCCTATAACCTCCAAAGAGATCAGTAACCTGATCATTGATGTTCAAAAAAAATACCGTACTACTTCTGTCATCATAACCCATGACATCAGTTGTGTCAGAATAACATCCAACATCATTCATGTACTAAGGGAAGGGGTAGTATACAAATCGGGGGCATATCATGAGCTGAAAGAAAGTAATGATCCATGGATTTTTAATTTTTTTAATTAATTTAGCTAAACAATGAAATTGTCGGTTGGGAAAAGTATACGATTAGGACTTTTTATCATCATAGGCGTTGCCATTTTTGCTTCCGCTATATATATTATTGGTAAGCAAAGGAATCTGTTTGGCAACACTTTTACAGTTAGCGGAGTTTTCAAAGACGTAAGCGGTCTTAAAATTGGTAATAATGTCCGGTATTCAGGCATTAATGTAGGAACCGTCTCTAATATCGAGCTGATCAATGATACCCTGGTTAACGTGCAGGTTACCCTTGAAAAGAAAGTACACCAGTTTATCAGGGAAAATTCGAGAATGGAAATTGGAACTGAAGGGGTCATGGGTAACAAGGTGGTCAATATCACACCCGGAACCTCCGGAGCCCCGACGGTAGAGGAGAGAGATGTATTGAAAACCATAGAAGCCATCAAAATAGATGAAATCCTGGAAGAGGTGCATAAATCAAGTATTAACACTACTGTGATCACCAAAAACCTGGCTGATATCACCACCAAAATCAACCAGGGTGAAGGTATATTCGGGAACCTGTTTACCGACACTTCCTTTACAAATAATTTAGGTAGAATAAGCGGGAATACGGCTACTTTGACAAAAAATTTCAATTTGATAACCCAAAAAATAAATCAAGAACAAGGCCTGATGGGAAAATTATTATCTGATACCCTTATGGCCAAACAATTTGACATGGCTGGAAATAATCTACTTCAGTCTACCAGAAATCTAAAAGACATAACCCAAAAAATAAATCAGGGAGACGGAATTTTTGGCCAGGTATTCACAGATACTTCTCTCTTAAACAATGTTGGAATGGCAACCAAAAACCTAAATTACACAACCCGTAATGCCAAAATCATTTCAGATAACCTAACCGAATTTACAGAACAAATGAGCACTGGCAAAGGAGCAATAAGTAAATTATTGACAGACAGTTCATTTGCCAAAAAGCTCGATACCACATTGCAGCATATTGATCGATCCGCGATTGAATTGGATAAAGCTGCCAAAACGGTAAGAAAAAACTGGTTTATCCGGACTTTCTCAAGTGGCGGTAATAAGGAAAATGAACCGGACAAAAAACAAGAAGAATAAAAAGCCATCAAAACAACATGGATAATAAAATGAACCGCTGATGCAAAGAAATATTTTGCCGGAAGAAAAGTTTATAGCCTTTGTCGTTATTTGCGCTATCCCGGCAGAGAACATTACAGACCATAACACGTATCACCCTACCATGATTTGTTGACCAATAAAACCTAAACTCCAATATTTATGGTATCTTCATACACCGCTCAGGC
>CAYYLT010000348.1:0-3267 GCA_964472385.1 uncultured Bacteroidales bacterium | reverse complement strand
CATAAAGTGCATCAGCCCGGCTAATGGCATTTTCATAAAAGGTCTGACGTTTCTGGTGTTTTTTAAGCAATTTCCGGGCGCGTTCAATCTGTTTCTTGGGGTATCTATCATCAGGTCGTTGATCTAGCGCTTTTTGATAAAAAGTAATGGAACTTTGATATGCTTTCCGGTCAAAATGATGATCTCCCTTCCGGATAAGTCTCCTATAGTCTTCCTCCTTCAGCCGCTGTAATTGGGCGAGAATCTTCTCCACCTTAGCCATCATTTTGGCAGTATAATGTTCATCATATCCAAAACCATTTTCATCTTCCTTGAAAATAATCTTTGTAACCGGATACTCTAAAGCTGAAACATCCAAACCAGGATACATTTCGAACAAACCCATGGAGAATTCCACCTGCCATTCACCTCCTTCTCCTTCCGGTAATGATGAATTTACATAAATCTTCTTGGTTACATAGTCTTCTTTTTTAAAAGATATGGTATAGATGCTATGCAAGTTCATGTCCAGTGTAAATAATCCCTTTTCATCAGTGGTTGTGGTTCGCAAGGTTTTATTATCCTGATCAATGGTAACATAAACGCCAGATAAAGGATCATGTCCTTCTTCCAACAAACCCTTTAACATCAGTACATCATCATTATGCTGAGAAAAAGCATCCCATGCTACATTACACATCAAAAAAGTGCACAATACCATGAAAAAATGCATTCTGGTCATATGGCCTGTATTTTCATCAATCATTGCTGAAAATTTGTCTATCCTGTATAGTTATACGAATTTTAACCTGTATTATTCATAAAAAATGAAAAAAGATTTATAAACAAAAGAATATTAGTATTTTAATTATTATACGCCATTTTTTTTTATGCATTTTTTCCGAGTGCGCCAATTTTTGGGCATATGCTACGTTGCGAAAGCCTCGAAGTAGGCGACTACGTCGTCGGCTTTCGACGCCTTGCATCTACCCAAAACTTGACGCATGAATAATACAGGTTAAAATCTAACCTGTGATTTTCTGGATAAGGATCACTTTATTCCATACGGAAATAAAAATGAAAGGTTCTCATCATAGAACAAGAGAGGATTTAACCTGACATGTATCTTTCCGGATGCACTTGATCTGAAAAAAAATAAGCGGAATAAAATCAAGATCCTGGCAGAAATTCTCCCATAAAACTTATATTTGTGAGGATGAATTGAATAAAATTAGCAACGCGGCAGATGAAAAGAATCCTTGTATCGGGTGGAGCCGGATTCATTGGCTCTCATCTTTGTGAACGTTTGTTGGAAGATGGTCATGAAGTATTGTGTCTGGATAACTTTTTTACAGGTTCGAAGCAAAATATCGTCCATCTGATGGACAATCATTATTTTGAAATGGTTCGGCATGATATAACCCAGTCCTATTACGCCGAAGTAGATGAAATTTACAATCTGGCCTGTCCTGCATCACCGGTTCATTACCAGTACAATCCGATAAAAACCATCAAAACTTCGGTTATGGGAGCCATCAATATGCTTGGTTTGGCCAAAAGAATCAAGTCAAAAATCCTGCAAGCTTCAACCAGCGAGGTTTATGGTGATCCGAGCATCCATCCCCAAACGGAAGACTATTGGGGTAATGTCAATCCTATCGGTAAAAGATCCTGCTATGATGAAGGCAAAAGATGTGCTGAGTCGCTATTCATCAATTATTATCTTCAAAATAATGTAAATATTCGTATTGCCCGAATTTTTAACACCTATGGCCCCAGGATGAGCTTGAGTGATGGCAGGGTGATCTCCAACTTTGTGGTACAAGCCTTAAAGAATGAGCCCATCACTATTTTCGGTGAAGGCAAACAAACACGAAGTTTTCAATATATTAATGACCTGGTGGAAGGCTTGATTCTATTGATGGATAGCAATGACTCCAATATTGATCCGGTCAATATTGGAAATCCCGGAGAATATACCATGCTGGAATTGGCCCGGATGATCATAGATTTGACCGGCTCCCGGTCAGAACTCAGTTTTCATCCGTTACCGGAAAACGATCCGGTGCAAAGACAGCCCAATATTGATAAAGCAAATACATTACTTGGCTGGAAACCCCATATAGAATTGGAAACAGGATTAAAACATACCATTGCATATTTTAAAAAAGAGCTGGAAAAATGAAAGGCATCATATTGGCTGGCGGAGCTGGTACCCGCCTTTTCCCACTTACGAAAAGTATCTCCAAACAAATTATACCCATCTACGATAAACCCATGATCTATTACCCCTTATCAGTGCTTATGCTGGCCGGTATAAGGGAAATTTTGATCATAACAGCCCCCGAGCATATGCACCTGTATAAGGATCTATTGAATGACGGAAGTCAAATTGGAATCAAGCTGACTTATGAAACGCAACCCAAACCCGAAGGCCTGGCCCAGGCATTTATGATCGGTGAATCTTTCATTGGCAGGGATACTGTATGCATGATCCTGGGCGATAACATTTTTTATGGTTATAACTTTACCCGCTTATTGGAAAAATCAGCTCAACTCAAAGCAGGGGCTAATATATTCGGTTATTTTGTCAATGACCCGGAAAGATATGGTGTTGTCGATTTTGACCAGGAAGGAAATGTCATCAGCATAGAAGAAAAACCCGAAGAACCCAAATCAAACTATGCCGTAACGGGATTATATTTTTACGACAACGATGTAATCCGGAAAGCCAAATCACTTAAACCATCCGCCAGGGGTGAACTTGAAATTACGGATCTGAACAGACTCTACCTGAAAGAAAATAACCTCCAGGTCAAACTCCTGGGCAGAGGCATGGCCTGGCTGGATACAGGCACCCACGAAAGCCTGCTCCAGGCATCAAACTTCATATCAACCATTGAAAAAAGACAAGGCCTGAAAATTGCCTGTATAGAAGAAATTGCATTTAACAAAGGATATATTAACCGGCAACAATTACATCGTTTGGGTGAACCACTGAATAAAAATCAATATGGGCAGTATTTGTTGAAACTGGCAAAAAGCACAGCCCATCCACCCAAGTCCGATAAATAAGAGCTCTGTACGCATTTGATGATTGATTGCATCATTTTTGGCTCATTTTAATAGCATTGATTGCTTAAGGCATAAAACACATCTGTATGAAAATTGAAAAAACAAATCCGGAGAACCTGTTCGTTATTCAACCCAGGGTATTTGAAGATCATCGCGGGTATTTTTTTGAAAGCTATAACGAACAAAAATTCCTCGAGCATGACTTAAAATACC
>CAYYLT010000347.1:0-3279 GCA_964472385.1 uncultured Bacteroidales bacterium | reverse complement strand
ATGTGGAACGTGGAAATATGCTGCCTGATGATTTTACCGGAAAGAATACGGCAGCTGATATTCAGGTTTCTCCGGACGGAAAATTTTTATATGCTTCCAACCGGGGACACAATAGCCTGGCTGTATTTGCTATAGACCAGAAAAGTGGAAAACTTGATTTCGTAGAACATAACGACACGCAGGGTAAACGACCCCGTAATTTGCTGATCGATCAGAAAGGATCCTATGTTTTTGTGGCCAACCGTGATTCGGATAATGTGGTTGTGTTTGAAAGAAATCCAAATACCGGTTCTATCGAATATTCAGGAGAAAAAGTGACCGTTCCGGCAGCTGTTTGCATTCAGCAGTTGATGTTGGATTAAAAGAAACACGTTATTCTTTATTCCGGATTAATTCCTTTACTTCCTGAATATGCTGCTGGAACCTTGCCCTTATGGTTTGGGTGGCAAGGATGTACCGGTAGGTGGGCATGCTGAAAAGCCCTCCGCCGACTTCCCGTTTTCTCTTAGGTACTTCGTTGATGGCGTCCACAAATTTTTTGTTGTTGGAATAGGTTCGCATGATCCCCCTGGAATAGTAAAAAAGGTAATAACGGTCATTATCGGGTTTTATATAAATGTACAATCTGTCGTTGTGTTTTTGTTTGATGATCTCAATGAAGCCATCCACCTTTTTATTGACCGGCTTGCCGTTGATCATAGCAATAGGAATGTTGCCCTCCGCAACATAGGAATTGGTTGAGGTATGCCATTCAAATTGGAGGTTAGAGAACAGAAAAGTTTGATTCAGGGCTTTGGGTGCGGTAAGCCCCTTAGATTGGGAAAGGGTATCTGGAATGCCGGCTAATTCCATATAGGCATCAGTTGTTTTTTGTCCCACAATTTCATTCAGATTTTTTCGGTAAAGTTTGGCGTCTGTGGCAATATTCTCCAATTCATCTCTTCCATTGATATCCTTGATCATCGAGTCAATTGCTGCTTCGCTAAAATAAAAGTTTAATGGCAGGGTAAGATTAAATTTTATTTCATTTGCGGGAAGATTGTGGTACAATTGTCCTGCCGGAGTGATTGTAGGATTGCCAAAATCCACACCAAGATACATGCTACCCTCTGCATAGTACTGGCACGAATCCCTGTCAAGGCTGATATAGGTACCTTTAGTATCTAAATCCTCAAGTTTGGGGCGGGAAGCCACCTGATATTTACCTTTCTGCTCATCGAAATTTAAAAAGCCGCGGGAGGAAATGATCAGATCATCACTGGGATCCTTGCGGGGGGTCAGGAAGGCGGAATAAGCATGGGTAGAATCAAGGGTAACGTAAGAACCGGCAAAAAGATTTTTGCCGGTAAGATTACGGTTTTTTTCTTCTATGGGAATAAGAATGCGGTCGGGATTGATGACCGATTCAAAATAGACATATTGGGAAGATACTCTGCTACAGCGGTGTGTCATCTTTGTGCCTCCCAAGAATTTTAGTAGCTTTCTTTGGGATTCCAGCTCCACATCTCCGGCAAAGGCGAAATACGGACTTAATTTAAAGCTGTCGGTTTTTTCGATCATACCTCTGGCATAAGTTTGGATGGATTTGTTTACCCTAATCTCGTTGAAATGTATGGTTTGTAGGCGTTCGTTCATATCTTGGTAATGATAATCCCCATTGCCACCATAATCATACCTGCCTTTAATTTTGATATTTGCATTGAATATATTGTGAAGTTTCTGTTCTCTGTCTGCAACAAGTTGGGCGTTTCTCAGCGTATCCATACTGGCATTTTTTCTGATGTTCAGTGTGTCCTCATCAGGAAAAATTTTGGCATCTGCTGCAATGATATATTCAACTTGTTTGGCTTTCATGGTTGTATCCGCAAGATGATAGGTCAATTCGCGGGAAGTAAACCGCAGGGAATCCTGGGCTTTATGCTCAGACAAGAAGAGGGCACCTCTCATGTCACCGTCTTTTAATCTTTTTAGCTCCTCGGTTCTGCCGAGCGTTGCTCTGGGTTCTTCCGGTGTAGACTCAACCTCAAGGATGTTCTCATCCATCTTCCAGACAAATTCATCAAGGTAACTGAGGTAGAGATTTTGGGGAAACTCGGATATCGAATAAATATTCACCGTATTGAACCGGGCCCTCTGATAGTTGTAGTCTATATGGCCATTCAATGTATCGGAACGGAAAGCTACCTCTTGTTTGCTTAGTGTGCGCAGCACAAAATTTGCCGTATCTGCATCAAAAGCTTCTCCCTCAAATTGAAAATAATTTGATTTGAGAGTAGCTTTCCGCATGTCCAACATGCCTTTTCCTCTTAAGCCGGTTGGTTTCAGGTTAAGATATCCTTCCAGGCTGGATTTGTTGTTATACATACTAAAGGGATTATCCGTTTGCCGGAGATGCATATCATTTTGTTGCGGATACCATTGTATATTCACACCTTTTGAGGCAACATCAGGATATTCAATACCCGTCGTTTTCTGGTCAATGGTAAAGTCACGGGCATAAATGGAAGTGGAATCCGGGAAAAACAGTATATCATCCGTAACAGCAGTGGAAGTAAGATAGGTCAATTTTCCCTGTCCTTTTAATCCTCTGTTGCTCATATCAATTTCCTGATAATAATGACCTTTGCCGTCATATAGGGGTAATCCATCCTGCGTAGTTGTTTTTTCGAAACCCAGGGAGTTGTCATCGCGGAGAACCAACGTTTCTTCAAAAGGAGGAAATATGCCAGCCGAACGGAAATTCCCTTTAAACTTCATATTATCCGGGTTAAAGTTGTCCAGGCTGTCCATGGTAAAGGGGTAGAGCTCAAAATAAAAATTTTCCCTTTTGTAGGGACCATTGAAAAGATCGTCGTAATAAACATATGATTTCTTTTTTCCCTCGAATATGGGATATTGCGGGAAGTTTTCCTTCCCCGACTTATTGTTCGGATTGTCGATATGCAACACGCCGGTCAGATCATTGATGGTATTTTGTACATCGGAAAGAAGCTTTTGTCCGTAACCATTATATTGATCAGTCTTATACTCTATGTTTAATGAATCAATCGTATTCATGGCTACAGTGAAGTTTTCATAGTCGAAAGCCATGCTATCCCCAAAAAATGTAAATAGACCTCCTTCAACTACACCACCAAAGTTGAAATGGCGGTTTTTCTTCATGGTGATCCCATTTTGATTGGGGTAGATGACCACATTTTGGGAATCACTGACGAATACTTTTCTTACCCCTCTGATATTTAGATCCATATTCGACAGATCAAGCACGGCATTGTGGGT
>CAYYLT010000346.1:0-3297 GCA_964472385.1 uncultured Bacteroidales bacterium | reverse complement strand
GCATGCTTTATTCATTGCCTTGTTGTGAAGGTATGCTGCATGAAGGTTCATTTTTTATTAAAATACGAACCACGGCAACTTATTTTATATAGTTTTGTATGATGTCAAGATGTTTATTCAGGGTCTGTTGGAAAACACAAAATACCATATAATCAACAGGATACATAAATGTGTGATGTCTAAAATGCAGGGTTTTCATCAAACTCTATCTATACATTGAATTCGCCATGCGATTAATGACTTTCCGGTATGATAAGCGCCTATAAAAATCAAGCGATGATCCAAAAGCTAAAAATTACCTTATGCATATCTGCAGTGAGCATACTGCTCCTTTCTTGCCAACAGCCAGGGGATGAAGTTTTCATTGAAGCAGAGAGTTTTCAGGACAAAGGAGGCTGGAAGGTTGATCCTCAGTTTGTTGAGCAAATGGGTTCCCCTTACTTACTGGCGCATGGTTTGGGAGAGCCTGTAGCCAATGCCATGACTGAGGTATCCTTTCCTTCTGCCGGAAATTATCATGCCTGGGCCAGAACCAAAGACTGGGTTCCGGGTAACTGGGAGGCTCCAGGAAGGTTCAAACTGACGGTAAATGGTCAGGATCTGAGCAATACCCTGGGCACTAAGCAAGGGTGGGACTGGCAGTATGCTGGTAATATCCGGATCAAAAACACCTCTGCCAGTGTGGAATTGCAAGACCTCACCGGTTTTGAGGGCCGTTGTGATGCCATTTATTTCTCCAAAACACAAAAGGCGCCTCCCCGTCAAGGGAAAGCATTAAGCCAATGGCGGAGGAATAAGCTTAACCAGATCGATCCGCCTGCCGAAATGAAACAGTTTGACCTGGTAATCGTAGGAGGAGGCATTGCCGGTTGTGGGGCTGCCATAGCAGCCGCCGAAAAAGGCATGAAAGTAGCCCTTATACAGGACCGACCTGTTCTGGGTGGTAATGCAAGCAAAGAGATCCGGGTGCATACCGAAGGCATTACCTGGCATGGAGACCGCATCCTTTCGATGATCAATACCCGGCATTGGCCCAATGGGTCCCCTAAATCTGCTGAAGATCAGCAGAAAAGAAGCAAAAACATGCAGCAATACAAGAATATCTCCATTTTCCTTAACTGGCGGGCTTATGATGCCAATACCACCAACAAAGCCATCACATCGGTAGATGCAAAGCATACCCACTCCGGAAAACGCATAAGGTTCAAAGCACCCTTTTTTGCCGATTGTACCGGCGACGGATGGATCGGTTACTGGGCAGGTGCAGAATATACCTATGGCAGGGAGCCCCGGTCAGAATACAACGAGGGACTGAAAAAATATGGTGCGCTTTGGAGCCCCAAAAGCAGCGATAACCGGGTAATGGGCTCATCGGTACTTTGGCAGTCAATTGAAACCGACCAACCCGTATCATTTCCCAAGGTGCCCTGGGCTATGGATGTGGCTGAAGATTACGCTGCTCTCTATGGAACATGGAAATGGGAATTCTCTAAAAATGAACTCCACCAAATCAAAAATGCCGAACAAATACGCGATCACATGTTCCGGGCCATCTATGGTTCTTTTTACAATGCCAAACAAAAACCGGAAAATGACAGCGTCAGGCTGAAATGGATATCCTACCTGGTAGGAAAAAGAGAATCCCGTCGCCTGGTGGGTGATTATATCTACACATTTAATGACATGAAAAAAAACAAAACCTTTAGGGATGCCGTAGCCAAAGGGACCCGAAATGTAGATGTCCACTACCAGCAATGGCTTAAAGATTCCTCAAAGGTCGACTTCCTGGCTGAAGCGCTATACTATAACGCAGGAGCATACTATATACCCTATAGATGCCTGTATTCCAAAAATATCAAAAACCTTTTCATGGCCGGACGTTGCTTTAGTTGCTCTCATATAGGTTTGGGAGGACCCAGGGTAATGAATACAACCGGTCAAATGGGCATTGCTGTTGGCTATGCAGCTTCATTATGCATGAAGCATGAAACCATACCCCGCATGATCTACAAAGAACACATTGATGAACTAACAACGATAATCAAAAACCAGTAATCTTATGATATCACTTAAAAAACACTTGCATGTATGCATCCTGATGGGATCGGCGCTCATTTTGGTTTTCCCCTCAGCATGCAAAAAACAACAGAAAAAAGAAACACAAAAGCAGAAAACAGAACTTGCGGCAGAAAAAAAATCCGCTGCCCCCTCCGCAGGAGACACCATGGAAAAAGATGAACCGCAAAGAAGCACCATCACTGAATCCAACAAAAAAGAAATGGTTCGGTTTGAAGGAGGAACATTCATCATGGGCAGCGAGAATGGCCCTCCGGATCAACAACCTGAACATGAAACAAAAGTCCAATCCTTCTATCTTGACAAGCACCCGGTTACTGTAGCAGAATTTCGGCAGTTCATTGAAGAAACCGGATATACTACCGATGCGGAATCTTTTGGCGATGCAGGAGTGTTTTTGTTCAATCAAAATCGCTGGGACTTGGTGAAAGGGGCTAACTGGGAATACCCCCAGGGGCCTTCCAAAACCAAAGCAAAACCAGATCATCCGGTTACACAGGTTAGCTGGAGAGATGCCCGGGAATACTGCCGCTGGGCAGGCAAACGTCTGCCTACAGAAAAACAGTGGGAATATGCCGCAAAAAACGGTGGCAAACTCAAAACCCCTTTTCCATGGGGAAGCAATCAGCTTCAGATTAACGGAGAGTATAAAGCCAATGTATGGCAAGGCGATCTGCAAAAAAAACAGGGGGCCGATGGTTTTAAACTGACCTCCCCCGTTGGATACTATGGTGCCTATAAAAGCGGACTTTCAGACATGGCCGGCAACGTATGGGAATGGTGCAGGGATATTTATGCTCCTTATCCCGGGAGCTCCGCACGCATAAGAAAAAACCCCAAGGTCAGAGGTATCCGGGGAGGATCCTTCTTCTACGATCAGGCTGGAAAAGCAAGCTATACGGTTACTTTTCGGGGAAAAAACAGCATCGAAACCTCCCTGTTTAATATGGGCTTCCGTTGCGCCAAATCTGCAGAAAACAATAAATAACCTATTGGCCCTTCTCATAAGGAAGCAGATCAAAACATAAAAAATCTCCCTTTAATGATGATAAAGCCAAATGTATTTACCCCGATAAAAACATGTTGTTCGATAAAATTTGCTGTGGTGCGCAAGAGATCCCTTGTATCTTGCATGATTCACAAAAAATGATCATAAAAATGCAAATAATGTTGCCAATATTTGCTAATCGTCCTGCAATATGCAAATAATAAATGTATTCA
>CAYYLT010000345.1:0-3318 GCA_964472385.1 uncultured Bacteroidales bacterium | reverse complement strand
GCTTTGCCGCCTCGTAGCTGATGCACTAAAGACTTTTTCAGCAAACCCTAAATACAAGGAATTAACTTTTGTTGCGTATAAGGAAGGTTAAAGATAAACCAATTTTTTTCATCTCAAAAACCATACGATACCATGGAATTATTTCTCCAGTACTTCAAATTCAACCCTTCTGTTCTTTTGCCGGCCTTCGGGCGTATCATTGGGTGCAATAGGATCCGTGAAAGCATATCCTTTATAGGTAAACCTGGATTTATCGATGCCTTGCTCTACGAGATAATCTACAACACTTTTCGCCCTGTTTTCGGAGAGCTGTTTATTCGCCAGATAAGAACCAATGTTATCGGTATGACCGGAAATTTCCAGCTTTATGCCGGGATTATCTTGCATCATCCTCACCACCCTTTCCAGTTCAGGATAGGAAGAGGTTTTCAGAGTTGCGCTATTCGTTTCAAAATAAATGTTTTCCAATACCACTTTTTTTCCAATTTCAACTTTATTCAACACAAAATGCTTTTTTATGGTATCGTTTCTCATGGTCAATTCATTCAGATCCAGGTTTTGTGCAAAGAAAAGATACCCCTGAGCGGTGATCTCTACTCCGTATTGTTTGCGTTCAGTAAGACTAATGAGATAATGCCCATTGGTATCGGATATATGGGTGGCAACAATTTTATTTTTCTGATTATCGATTATTTCTATCTTAGCCTGTATACCCTCGTCGTAAAGTGTATCTGATATGATCCCGGTAAGGTAAACAGACGTATCGATGGAGAGTTTCTGTGGTTTGCGATAAAATAGGTTTTTCCGGGGATTAGCCTTCCAGGCTATAGGGTCAAGAGCAGGAGAAAAGTTATAATCCCGTTCTTCTCCCAGGAAAACAATTTTGTAGATATCCGATTTGCCATAACTATCGGCTTTAACAGTCGAATAATATGCCGTATTGTTTTCTTCGTCCATTATTGAGAAAAGCAAGTCATCATAAGTTGTGCTTACGGGGTAACCAATATTTTTAGCAGCCTGCCAATTCCCGTCGGCACCCTTTTCTGATACAAAAATATCATAACCTCCCATAGAATTATGTCCTTCAGAACTAAAATACATTTTGTTATCTGCTTCATTTACAAATACGCCCTCCTCATTCAGTGACGTATTGATCAGGCTTCCCAAGTTCTCCGGATACGTCCATTTACCTTTTTCATTCTTCTGGCTGTAAAAGATGTCTTTTTTCCCAAAAGCATCTTCGTTCAGATCGGATACGAAGTACAATTTACTGCCATTATTGGTAAGGCACATGGAAGTTTCTTTGGCCTTGGTATTGACCAGGGAGGACAGATTTTTGGGTCCCTTCCATCGTTTTCCGTTATGTTCATAATAAAAGATATCACCTGCGTCCTGATGACCTTGATATACATAGATCCGAAGGGGGTCAAGGGTTGCTTCCACAATAGCATCATTGTGCTTGGAATAGATCTTCCCGGAGATCAATTTTGCCCGGTTCCATTCTCCGTCCTGGCGCTCGGCACGAAAAATATCACTATAAAAGTTATTATCACCTGGCCATCGATCATCGTTCTTTTCGTGCTTGCGGCGGGAAGTAAAATACATTATTGAATCACCCAGAAAAACAGAACCATAATCATCATAAGCCGAATTGATTTGCCTGCCCATATTTTCAATATGAACCCGTATCGGATGCTTAACAAGTTCTTTTCCGCTTGCACACTGTCGCAGATAAACATCAATCTTGCTTCTTTTGATTTTCAACTCATCAATAATATCGGATTCCAGCGAACGCTGATAATTCTGTATGGCTGGTTGAAAATCTTCGGTAAGGTGATAGGATCTTGCCAGTAAATAATAAACATCATCAGCAATAAGTTCGTTTTCTGCCAGTGCTTTATTAAAAAATTCCTGAGCTTTTTCCTGTTTCCCCGACTGAAAATTGCAAACGCCGATTTTATAATTCAGTGCAGCATTATGCTGGTTATATCGATAAGCCTCCAAAAATCTTTTTAGGGCTTTATTGTAGTAACCTTTTCCCTTATCATAATATTTATCGCCCTTTCTAAGACTTTTCCAGGCAGTTTTAAATCCTGCCTGCTCATCCTTTTTGAATGCTCTTCTGGATATCCTAACATCTTCCTGTGCATAATGCATTTTTCCGGAAAAAAAAAGAAAAGCCAGTGAAAAAAGTATTCCCAAAAGTATCTTTGATCTGTTCATATCCTTTATATAATCATTTACAATCTTCAAGGTATTCTGCTGCTTTTTTCAAGCCCAAATCGGCTGCCGTTTTCCAATCATTGCAGGCTTTTTCAATATCACCGAGATATTCTTTTGCCACCCCCCTGTTCAAATAGGCCTTGGCCAACGTATTGTCATATTCAATGGCCCGGTCAAATTGCCTGATAGAATTATCGAATTCCATCTTTTTCAAGTAGAGGATACCCAAATTATTATATGCCTTAGCATTATTGGGATCCAATTCAATGGCTTTTTTCAAATCCCGGAGTGCTTGATCATAACGTTCCTGCATGATTTTAACGCGTCCCCGGTTGATATATGCCTTATGATAGCCGGCTCCCAGTTCAATGGCCCGGGTAAAGTTTTCGAGGGCATGGTTATAGTCGGCAAGCCGGATCAGTGCATCTCCAAGGTTATTATAAAAAAACGGTTGCTCCGGATCATAAGAAATGGCTTTTTTAAAATCCTGTACAGCACCCTGATAATCACCAGACTCCATTTTCGCGCTACCCCGGTCGTTATAGGCATAAGCAAAATCGTAGTCTGAATCCACTGCCTTGTTGAAATTACTTATAGCATTGTTAAAATCTTCCAGGTCATAATTGGCCAGTCCTCTGATATAGTATACTTCAGGGTTCTTATAACCTGCCTGAACCGCAGTGGTTAAATATCGTATGGCAGAATCCAAATGCTTTTCCTGATAATACATATAACCTTTGTAAAAGAAGGCTTCACCCAGTTTATCATCAAGAAATAGTGCACGGTTAAAATCTTTCAGCGCTTTTTTAAAACTATCCACCCTAAAATACAGTTTGGCGCGCTCCAGATAAGCCGGAGCAAAACCAGGAGTTTTTTCTAACACCTGACCAAAATTATCAATAGCTTGATAAATATCCTGATCAATCAAACCGATGGTTAAATTAAACCGCTCCTTTGTTTGCTTGTCCAAGGCTTGAGCGCATAAGGCAGGACCAAATAAAATACTAAAAATTAATAAGATAAAAACATGTCTCATTCCGGTATGCTTTATATCATAATGCATGAATAATAGAGGCTAAAGTAATCATATTTTTC
>CAYYLT010000344.1:0-3319 GCA_964472385.1 uncultured Bacteroidales bacterium | reverse complement strand
GCTGATGTACTAAAGACTTTTTCAGCAAACCCTGCTTCGAGGCTTTCGCAACGCATCATATGCGCAACAATTGGCGCACTCGATAAAAATGTATAAATAAAATTTTTTGAATATAATAATTAAAGCGCTGATATTCTTTTGTTTATAAGTTTTTCCATTTTTTATGAATACGGTAGGTAGGCTAAATATCATTGATCCTGACTTACCAGAATATGCTCAACGGCTTCATTCAGATCATCAAAAACAAAATCCGGAAGTTCCTCAATATTTTGCAAACCATGACCTGTTCTGACTCCTATTGCGATACAACCGGCATTTTTCCCTGCAACTATATCGCGTTCGCTATCACCAACAAAATAAGATCGATGCAAATCAATATCATAATCCCTGGCTGCCTGGAAAAGCATTCCCGGTTTTGGTTTTCGGCAATCACATTCAAATAAATAATTTTTATTCAACACCTCATGATCTACAGTAGCTTTATGCGGACAAAAATAAATTTTGTCCAGATATGCACCCCCCAGTTTTAATTGCCTTTCCAGTTCATTATGAATCTGATGCAGCTCTTCAAGGGTTATATAATTTCTTGCTACAGCCGATTGATTGGTTATCACAATAGCCAGAAATCCGGAAAGGTTAATTTTTTTGATGGCCCGGGCAGAAAATGGATAAAGCTCAATATCATCAGGGGAAAGCACAAAATTTTTTTCCTTATTGATCACCCCGTCACGGTCTAAGAATACAGCCCTGCGTTTTTCGATCTTATTACCTCTATGATGCATTTATTCAAATATCTTCATTCATGTAACCTGTATGATTCATAATAAAGGGTAAATTGCATTACAATTGGCCTGCAAACTCAATGAGCGCCCTGGCAAAAGAAGCCCAGGACAGATCCTGTTTTAGCTGCCCAATGTGCTTTTCAAAATTTATGCTGTCTTTATACTGAAAAAAAGCGTTTATTCCTTTTACCAAAGCATCAACAGATGGTTCATCTACGATCCAACCCGTTCGCTCATGCTGAATTGTTTCGCGTAACCCACCAACATCCGTGGCCAATACAGGTATATTAAAATGAAAGGAAACATTCGTAATACCACTTTGCGTTGCCGATTTGTAAGGAAGTACGCAAAGGTCAGCAGCCGAAAAAAAATAAGGAACCCGCTCATTGGATATATATTCAACATAACAGCCTATATTTTCCTTATTTTCAGATTTATCTATCAACTGATGATATTTTTCAAAACTGCCGTAGGATTCACCTGCAATAAGCAAATAATAGTCCTTTCCCAACTTATTATAAGCCTGAAGCAATAAATCGAGTCCTTTATAATCCCTGATAAAACCAAAAAACAAAAGCACCTTTTTCCCCTGAGGAATACCCAGCTTCGCTCTTGCATGCTCCTTGGAAAGCATCGTTCCAAAATGATCATATAAAGGATGCATTTTCCGGATACTTTTTGCACCCGGGAGCAATTGCAACAAATCATGTTCAACGGTTTGGCTCATGGCAATAAATCCGCTGTTTTGTTTGAGAAAATAGCGCGTCAGGGGTTTATCAAAAAATCTTTTTTCATGCGGTATGACATTGTCGAGAATGGATATCACTTTTGCCTGTTTTTTGACCTTTTGAGAAACAAAACCCAAAGCAGGTGCAAAAAAAGACATCCAATACTTCATCAGCAAAAGATCCGGATTGAATTCCTTTATCTTACGAACTGTTTTGAAGTAACTTAAGGGGTTAATGGTATCCAATACCTCATCGCTGGGAATGGCATCCACTTCATCGGAATCCTGAACATACTGAGATTTTCCCGGGAAAAGCATATCCGGGTATTGCCGTTTGAATGTAAAAGCTTTTACTTTATGATCTTTCTCTAATTCATTGTATAACAACCCATTAAATTGAGCTATGCCTCCGCGGAAAGGATAAAAAGTAGAAAGATAGGCTATTCTCATTCCTGACAAATTACGATTATACTGATTTCGGTATTTTCTCTTGCTTTAGTTTCTCAATAGCATCCATGACCGATTTAGGTTTTAAATCCTTCATGCAATGACGCTCACGCTTACATCTCTCTCCGTAATAACAATCGCAGCCCGTTGGAGGCTCCAATATCACACCATTATCATACAGCTCATATTCATGCCTGTTAAATATATTGTTAAATAATACCAACGGTTTTCTCAACCCAATGGCAATATGCATCATCATGGTCACCAGCGAAACAATCATATCGCACTGGGCTGTAAGGGCAATAAATTCCTCTAACGGAAAATATCCCGGGTAATAAGCACCTGATTGATCAGACAGATATCTGTTTTGTTCCTCTTCTGCAGGCCCTCCGAGCAGAATGGGGTAATAACCCGAATGGTTAAGATAGTCGATGAGTTCAATCCAGTACACATTGGGCCATAAACGGGTAAGCCATCTTGTTCCGCATCCGGTATTCAATCCTATAATGGTTTTGTTGCCGGCCTTTTTTCTTAAAAAGGACCATTTCTCAGCCAATTGACCATCATAATTTAATATATAGGGTTCTTTGTCGAATTGAAGATGGCATATCTCAAATATTTCTTCCAGGTAGCTCTTGGTATTTTTTTGGGATATGTTATCAAACAAACCGGTGATAAGCTTATGCGCTGCATTAGGTGTAGCAATATCGATATGATTGTCATCCCATGTAAATCCATATTTTTGACCGGCCATAACCTGGCTGAGCAAAATGCAGGCTTCTTCATCTTTATCCAGATTAACCGCTATATCATACCGCTTGTTTTGAATCTTATATATTTCCTTGAATTCAAAGCGAACAATCTTTTGAATTTTATCTTTTGGTAAAACTTCCGGGGTGTGGGTTAACCAGGTGATATGACTGTCGGGATACATTGCCCTGAATTTAACCAGCAAGGGAGTTGTCCGGATAACATCTCCCATGGCTCCCAGCTTGATGATTAGAATGTATTTGTCAAAGGGTTGATATTCATTACAGGAATCGCAAACCTTATCCCTCAATTTATTAGGAATACATGGGATATCACCCCTGAAATACTTACAGTCAAACTTTAGCTTTTCAATCATAAAGTGTTGCATTTAACGGCCCCAAAAATAATAAAAAAGATCTTGCAGCAAATGGCATACCCAAAACCTGGCCCGAGTGATCAAAATTCGAATGGATATCAGGGTTAACATGCGCGCATCAGGAGGATCAAACTTCTTGAATAATAAAGCAGAACACTGATATTCTTTATCTTGCAAAAGCCTATTTAGGGTTTGCTGAAAAAGTCTTTAGTGCATCAGCTACAAGGCGGCAAAGCG
>CAYYLT010000343.1:0-3324 GCA_964472385.1 uncultured Bacteroidales bacterium | reverse complement strand
TACGTCGTGGGCTTTCAACGCCTTGCATCTACCCAAAACTTGACGCATGAATAATACAGGTTAAATCAGCCTGAAAATTATAATTTGTTATTTTAAAAACAAAACTTTTCGTATATGCTGTATAAAATGTTTTTTTTGGTTTTCCAATCCGGATGCTGATTTGAAATACGTTACCCGTTATCACATCATCTGAAATGATGGAAAATTTTACCATATCGTATCAACCTCGGTCACGAATGCTTAAATTTGACAACAGGGCAATGTTCATTATTCATCATGTTTCAAGCGTTTAAATCTATGGATGAAACAATTATTGTGGGAATTATTGAAGACAAGTTATTGGGTAATATAGCAAGGCTGTTTATTATTAACAAAATAAAAAACAAAGGATTTTATCCTATTGAAGCCCAGTTGAGCGACCTGAATTATTCAAGATATGCACCTCAATTAGACGAAAAACAAAAAAAGATTTTCCAAATTACCCAGGAATACAGTCACAAAAATCTTTATAAGCTGTTCGGTGACAAAAAAGACAAAACGACTAAAGACTTTATCAGTCATCTTGACCAGGAAATGGTGAAAAAAAAGATCCGTCCGTTCATTGAAAAAAGGATGGCCAATCTGGTCGATGAATTGACAAAAACGGATATTGAAGTTTATCTTAAGGATAAGCATCAATACATCAACAAGGACCACTGTATTCACATACAAAAGGATATTGCTAAAACCATATTTCATATCGAAAAACAATCGCAGGAAACCCGCTATAGCTTAAGCATGAATCAAGCTGGAGAGGAGATTCATCTGTTGAACAAATCTTACCGCATACTTTCCCATGATCCCTGCAGAATGATTATAGAAGACAAGCTTTATACTTTTGAAGATATTGATGCGAATAAGCTTAAACCCTTTTTCAATAAAGAATTCATTAGTGTGCCCAAAAAATTTGAAAAAACATGGTATGAAAACTTTGCCTTGCCGAACATAAAAAGGTTCAGAATAAATGCCAAAGGCTTTGACATCAAGCGGTTATCTCCTGCCAAAGAAACTGTTATAACCCTTACCCATGATTTATCTTACCAGCCATCTCTATTGCTTTCGTTCTACTATGATAACGAGCGTTTCCCTGCCAACAAAGGTCAAAACACAAAGGTATTGTTGGAGGATAACAATGGGCATTACAATTTTTTTAAGATTGAGCGGGATCAAAAATGGGAAACAAAGAAAATAAAATCTCTTACCCATAAGGGTTTACGCAACTACATGATCAGTTACTTTACCCTTCCGAATGGTGACAAACAAAAAATCAGTTACCAGGAATCCCTTTTTGCTTTAATTGACTGGCTCAAAAAAAACAAAAAGGACATTGAAGCTGAAGGATTCCGAGTTACCCAGGATTTGAACAACAAAAAGTACAACTTATCTGAATTTCAATTTCATTCTGACATCGAGGAGAAAATTGACTGGTTTGACATGACTATTGAAGTAAAAATCGGAAGTTACCAGTTCCCATTCGTCAGTTTAAAAAAATATATCCTTAACGGAATTAGGGAAATACAGCTACCAAACGGAGAACATGGCGTTTTACCGAAAGAATGGTTATCCACATATTCCGACCTGTTTAAATTCGGAAAAATTGTAAAGAACCATCTGCAGATCCATAAACATCATTTCAAACTTTTGGAAAAATGTCTTGATATAACTGAAAAAAATCATCTGGGGAGACTAAAAAAATTCATGGAAAATTTTGATCAGGAAGAAGTGAAGGTTCCCGGTGAATTATCTCCTGTCTTACGGCCATACCAGGTTAGCGGATATAAATGGATGTGTATGCTGAGCAGATATGAACTTGGTGGTTGCCTGGCTGATGATATGGGATTGGGAAAAACAATCCAAACCCTTTCCATGCTTTTGAATCTGAAGAAAGCTGAGAAAAAAATGGAAATTTCCTGTGAAAAACAAGCCTCCACCCATCAATTAAGCTTATTCGAGAGAGAATCAAAATCGGGTAAGGTTGAAACAACAACACGTTCCGCATCACCTACATCCTTAATTGTTATGCCAACCTCTTTGATTCACAACTGGCAGGACGAAATCCAAAAGTTTACCCCCCAAATCAAATTTTATAAGTTCACCGGAATGAACAGAATCAGGGAGCCGGAAGAATTCTACAACTATGACATTATCCTGACAAGTTACGGGATTGTGCGAAACGATTATCCGCTTCTAAAGCGTATTCATTTTTCCTGCATCATTTTGGATGAAAGCCAATACATAAAAAATCCTTTCTCAAAGATCTATCAGGCCGTAATTGAGCTTCAGGCTAAAAATAAATTTTTACTTACCGGAACACCCATTGAGAATTCCCTCTCCGACCTGTGGGCCCAGTTGAATTTTTTGAATAAAGGACTCCTGGGCAGTTATCATTTTTTTAAGAATGAATTCATTCAGCCCATCGAAAAACATAAGAATCAAATTCAGGAATCCAAATTGCAAGCTTTAATTGATCCTTTCATTTTACGCCGCACCAAGTACCAGGTCACTCCCGAATTACCAGAAAAAACAGAACAGGTGGTATATTGTGAAATGTCGGAAGCACAAAAAGCCTATTATGAATCAGAAAAATCAAAGATACGCAATAAAATTCTGGAGAATCTGGAAAACAATGAAGAACAAGATACCATGCAAATTCTGGATGCATTAAGCAAATTGCGGCAACTGGCCAACCATCCGCAGATGATTGACATTAATTATCAGGATGATAGCGGTAAATTCAGGGAAATTCTTGATGCACTTCATAATCTCATCTCCGAAAATCATAAAGTATTGGTTTTCTCTGCCTACAAAAAACACCTCGCCTTGTTGGAAGCTTATTTCCGGCAAGTGGGTTGGACGTATTCCTTATTGACCGGTGAGACATATAACCGGCAAAGCGTAATACACAAATTTCAAAATGATGCACAAAACAAGATCTTTTTGATTCAGATCAAAGCCGGAGGTTATGGTTTGAACCTTACTGCCGCTGATTATGTGCTGATCCTTGATCCATGGTGGAATCCAGCAGTTGAAGAACAGGCTGTAAACCGTGCCCACCGTATAGGGCAGTTCAAAAAGGTGATGGTTTACCGATTCATTACCATCGATTCTGTTGAAGAGAAAATACAAAATCTTCAGAAAAAGAAATCTAAACTGGCTAAAACCTTTATTACACCAAATGAAGGCTTAAAAAAACTGAGCCGGGAACAGATCATGGAGCTGTTTACGTAGGATTTGCTGAAAAAGTCTTTAGTACATCAGCTACGAGGCGGCAAAGCGAAGCTGTAT
>CAYYLT010000342.1:0-3330 GCA_964472385.1 uncultured Bacteroidales bacterium | reverse complement strand
GGCTTTCGACGCCTTGCATCTACCCAAAACTTGACGCATGAATAATACAGGTTAGGTATGACAGTTTTTTTTTATTTCAGTGCTATTTTGAACACTACGGCCATTTCATTCACGGGCTCACTGGGTGTTGTTATTTGCAAACCATTATCTGTCCATTGGTGGTTGATTTTTTCATCAGAGCCGAGCAATGTTACCTTATCTATTTCCTGAGCACCTTCCCATGCTTCTTTTGCAAAGGCGTTCAGCTGAACCGCTTTGTTGTTGCCGGGCCAGCCCAGGAGGGTAGCATAAATCACATCTTCCTTTGTGGTATAGCGCACATCCTTGGCCGAATATTTAATTTTCAGGAATTCCTTACGGTTTTTGAAATGACCTTCAGGTTCTTTGGTCGGACCCTCGCCGTAAGTATACCAGGGCCGGGTTTCATAAATGGCCTCTCCGTATTGATCCAGCCAGCTTCCCATGGTCAGTAATACATCCTTTTGGTTTGGGGGGATAGTGCCATTGGCCTTTGGGGATATGTTCAGCAACAGAACCCCGTTTTTGCTGACAATGTCAATGAGCACATGTAAAACATCTTTAGCAGGTTTAATTTGAAGATCTTTGGTATAACACCAGCTGCCTTTACTTATTGTTTCGTCGGTCATCCAGACTTTTTCTTCGAGCCTGTTTTTACGGGATTTTTCCAAATCGTCCACACTGACATCCAGGGGTAAGTCGTTTTGTTTCCTGATGATAACAACCTCTTTGCCCCATTTTTCCGCCTGGTTCAAATAATAGGCGCAATATTTTTGACGGTAGGTTTCAGGAATCTCGTCGAGCCAGGAATCAAACCACATGATATCAGGATGATAGGTATCAGCAACCTCTTTCAGTTTGCCGAACCATACCTCTTCAAGCCATTTTGCCTCAGGAATGTTGCCGTAAAGGTATTTCAATTCCGGATCATCACTTGTGGGCGGCATTCCTTCGAAGGGGGGATAATGGCTATTTCTGAACTGCCGGCCCCTCGGGTGGTCTGAATTCAGTTCTTCTTCGACCCGGCCGTTATACCGCTGCAGGTGCTTTGCATGGTGAAATGTGGTGATCAGCTTCAATCCCCGCTGGTCAAATGCCTGCTTCAGTTCGCCGGTAATGTCCCTTTTAGGGCCTTTGTCCATGGCATTCCAGGGGGTTTTTTCGCTGTCCCACATGGAGAATCCGTCGTGGTGCTCTGCTACCGGTCCGGCGAAGCGGGCACCGGCTTTTACGAAAAGATCGGCCCATTCATTCGCATCAAAATTTTCGGCTTTAAACATGGGAACAAAATCATGGTATCCAAACTCCGAAGGATGGCCATAATTTTCTACATGATGCTTATACACATCGTGCCAATCAAAGTGCATCCATCGGGGATACCATTCATTGCCAAAAGCAGGAACGGAATAAACCCCCCAATGGAAGTAGATACCCAGCTTGGCATCGCGAAACCATTCGGGCGATTCATTATGTTTAGCCAACGATTCCCAATTTTCTTCATATTTGGCCTTACGCGTTTTTTCTTTGGAAGAATCTTTTCCAAAACCTCCGCATCCATAGATCATTGCTATGGTGAGCAAGAAACTGATAATTTTAATTTTCATCTGTTTAAAATTTTTGTCGTTAAAAAAATGCCAAAAATTTTGGCATGCGGGTTAACGATCATCACGAGCAGCAAACCCATGATGACATTCATAGCGTTACATTGCCTGTTTTGTATATTGAATTACTCCCCGATGATCTTCACCAGCACCCTTTTTCGCCTTTTGCCATCGAATTCACCGTAAAAGATTTGTTCCCAGGGTCCGAAATCAAGCCTGCCATCTGTTATGGCAACCACTACTTCACGCCCCATGACCGTTCTTTTGAGGTGCGCATCGGCATTGTCTTCTGCGGTATTGTGGTTATACTGATCATAAGGTTTTTCCGGGGCCAATCCTTCCAGCCATCTTTCAAAATCCTGGTGCAGGCCGGATTCATCATCGTTGATGAATACACTGGCTGTTATGTGCATGGCATTGACAAGCACCAATCCTTCTTGTATACCACTTTCCCGTACTTCTTGTTCCACTTCACCAGTGATGTTGATCAGTTCCCGGCGGTGTGTGGTATTGAACCATAGTTCTTTCTTATGTGATGTCATAACCATTCTTTTATCTGATTTTTAAATCATAAATGATATTTTCGATCCGTTTTTCAAGTTTCTGGTCCACTTTTTCATAATCTTCACGTTTTTCAAGCTTCTCATTAACACTGAAGTAAAACTTGATCTTAGGCTCGGTACCAGAAGGACGTATGGATATCATGGAGCCGTCTTTGAGCAGAAATTGAAGAACATTTGATTTTGGAAGGTGTATTTCATGGCGCAACTGGCTAAGCTGATCGAAGGTTTTTTGTTTGTAATAATCGTGAATCAGCATCAGGTCTGAACCATTGATAGAATCAGGCGGATTATTCCGGAATTGATCCATCATTCTTTTGATTTCATCTTCTCCTTCTTTGCCTTTTTTTACGACAGATATCAGTTTCTCTTTGAAGAATCCGTGTTCCAGGTAAATATCCAATAACTGCTTGAAAAGGGATTTACCAGATTCTTTGGCAAAAGCGGTGGTTTCAGCCAACAATGCACAGGAGATCACTGCATCTTTGTCTCTGACAAATTCTCCCGCTAAATAACCGTAACTTTCTTCTCCGCCACCAATGAAGGTTTGTTTCCCTTCAAGCTGTTTTATTTTATCGGCAATAAATTTAAAGCCTGTTAAGGTATTATAACATGCTACTCCATATTCTTCAGCAATATTAGTAAGTAACTCTGTGGTTACAATGGTTTTGACTATATATTCATTTCCGGTAATGTATCCTTTTTCTTTCCATTGCGATAACAAATAGCTGATCAGTAAAGCAGCCGCCTGATTGCCATTAAGGATCTGCATGTTGTCCTGGTTATTTTTTACCGCTATGCCCACCCGGTCGCAATCGGGATCCGTGGCCATAACCAGATCGGCATCCACTGCTTCGGCTTTTTCCATGGCCATCTTAAGGGCAGCATTTTCTTCCGGGTTAGGCGAATGTACCGTGGGAAAATCCCCATTCACTTCATCTTGTTCGGGTACGTGGATAATATTGGTAAATCCAAATTTTTTAAGCGCTGCTGGCACCAAGTTTACTCCTGTACCATGCAGCGGGGAATAAACAATTTTCAGGTTTTTCTGTTTTTGGTTAACTTGGGGGTTTAAAGACAGGGTTTGGATTTTATCCAGGTAAACCTCATCCATTTCATCCCCCAGTATTTCCATTTGTTGTTCATCTCCG
>CAYYLT010000341.1:0-3344 GCA_964472385.1 uncultured Bacteroidales bacterium | reverse complement strand
TCACAATTTACAGAATCTGTAATACTGATAATAGAATATATCACAGTATCTGATGCGCCTGCTGTCCAAACCGGATACATTAACGGATAAAAAGCAGTATCCTGGGTAATTCTTGTAATGGTATCATTCGTCGTTAAATCCGAATATATCAAATCAAAAGGATTATTTCCACTGGTAAAATTTATTTGAAGCTGTGTATTACTTCCTTCACATACAGTATCAAAGCCGGAAACAGCAGATAATGTAGCAGTAATCTCCGGGCAACTTTCACAACTTTCTATTGTAATGGTGGTGGGAGATATACTTCCTGTCATTGTACTTCCTGTATCTGCAATTCCAACAACCCGAACTTTATATCCCGATGCTAAAGTTAGCGGATCCGGTAAAATAGTAGTTATTTCCGACAAATAATCATCGCATACCAGCGATCTTCCTATTAAAGTGTCTTGTAACGTAGTTGGTGAAGAGAAATTACCAGATGCATCGGAAAGTTCAACAATAAAATTATAATCCACAGGAACACATGACACAGAAGGGTTTCCTGATACCCAAGCAGCAATTGTATCTAAACCTTCTAAGGCGCCATCATGTCCATTACCTGTTTGATCTGTTAAAACAGAATTTCCTGTATCTACCATTGTATAAAGAGCCAATAAACCAGGTGTTGAACTTGAAATGCAACTATCCTTGTTATTTTGAATCTCTGTTTGAGTACGTTCAGTATTCCATATTCTTATTCCCGAAAGAATACCTGCAAGTTCTTCAGATGCAACGGGACCATTATCATATTCTGCACCTAATGCCCAAATGTCAGTACTGACAATATTATCTACAATAAACCCTGAATGGTCTAAACTTCCATCAACATAAAGGGTGCCGTTTGCAGAGACATCTACTGTAAATGCAACATGATGCCAGTCGCCATCATTGATATTTATCCCGGAACCATTTGTGCGATCACCTCCATTTGTCCAAACACTTAATCTATTGTTTACTATCCTTATAATAAATGAATTGTCGTTGCCATCGGATTGATTGCACCCCACAATAACATCATTATTGTCAGCAGGATCGGTTTTTATCCATCCTTCGATCGTATAGGGTCCCGATGCATTAATAGATGAAGATAATGAAGATCCTAATGACACATAATGATCATTTTCATTATCAAATTCAATGCCTTCGACTCCTAAACTAGCACAAATTGATGTTGTAGGACAAACAGAAAAAGGGACAGTGATGGTATCTCCGGGGCAAAATGATGACGAATCCAAAGCATCTGTAGTGATATTCGTTGTATCCAACATAAAAACATTTACTGTATCTCTTGAACTTTCACATAATCCACAGCTTAAAAAAGGCCCTTCATCAACATACGTCTCATATTGATCATGTAAAGGGCATACTCCGGTAAGATTGGTCATATTATTATTAAAATCCACATAAATTATTAAATTATCTTCCGTTGCATAAAGGCATTTATACATATAATTCTGTATTTCTTCCTGGGTACGTGCAGTCGTCCACAGCCTGAATTCATCAAAGTAACCATCCCATCTATAGTCGCCTGTAGCACTTGTGCCTCCAACAATGTTCCGTGCGGATGTACTAATATCTATCATTGTTCCTGTCATCGTTGCAGTGGTATCCAGTACTCCATCAATATAAATAGAAGCTTGTCCATTGTTAAACACACATGCTACATGGTGCCATTGATCATCATTTACCGGAATATTACCATGCAATAGAGTATCTGAAACATCTGTTTGCATACTCCACCCCACACAACCGGAAGAAGCCCCATGTGCATTAAGTTCTATGTTATAATCAGAATTCTGGTTATGCATTATAGCGCGTCTGTCTATGGCTATGGTTTTCACCCAAACCTCCATGGTTAATTCTGAAGAATTATCATAATAACTATCGCAATTTCCTAAATCCATGCTTTCGGCTGTTCCATCATCAACACCCAAGAGAATTCTTTGGGCAGTACTTTGAGATGGATTTTCCCAGTCCCATGTCGAAACATATAATGAAGTATCTGCAGTTACATTTTCAACAAGCAATGTAGGGGTAGAATCAATTAAAGCCCCTCCTACAGCCTGGTCATACCACCTGTATTGCCCGGAACCTCCCAGAGCCGTAAGGGTAACATCTCCTGTATCGCATAAACTATAAGACCGGGTGTACAATGTTTTGCTTGCCTCTGTTACAGATATATCGAGTGTATCTCTTGAACTTTCGCTTACTGCACATGACAGGTTTAAATTTGAAGAAACTACTTTATGAGCCGAGCTATAGAGGGTATCATTCCCGCATTGTTCGTTAGAATTTCCGGTAACATCCATATTCCCCATTTTTGTACGGGCACCAAATTCTTCATTGAACTGAAAATACCACATTAATCCATCTATATCAACAGGGACACATTTATTCATATTATCTTGTATTTCTTGTTGGGTCCGTGCAGTTGTCCAAAAGCGTATTTCATCAATTTTTCCCCTGTAATCATCTCCGTTTTTGCCAAATAACCACCAGTTATTATCATTGAGATTGGCATATCGATTTGCCCCCCAATTGCCGTCTTCTGCCGATAATGCCCCGTCAATATAGATAAACATGGAATCATGGTCAAAAACACACGCAAAATGATGCCAGGTGCCATCATTCAATCCTGTTTCAACGCTTGATATAAAGTGCATTGCATCATCAGGTAATGTATGAACATAATAAGCAATTTTTCCCTGGTCAGTGAGCCATATATTATGCCCCCAGTTTTTATCTTCCAATATATCATAGCGATCACCTGAGCCAATGGTGCCGGATGTATTGAACCATGCTTCTATTGTAATGGTTTGTCTAATATCCATATACCCTTCTACACAAAGGTTTATTTGCTTTCCTGAAAAAACAGAATCAACCAAAGAGGATGAAGGACTGTCATATTCCCAGGCAGAAACATATATTGAGGTGTCACCCGAAATACCTGTCATAATATATTGTCCGGTGGTTGTACTATCTAATAAATTCCCTCCTAATGCTTCATCATACCATCTATACCACCCTGTAGAACCCGATGCTCTCACAAACATATCAGCACTTAAACAACCGGAATTCAACTGCACCGTTGTATCATGCGCATTAGGTTGAACAGGTTGGCTAAATGCTAAACCATGAATGATAAAAAACAAAATAAAGACAATAAACAATATTTTACCCTTATAAAAAAATGGCATATTCAATTGCTTATAAATTCCTTTTTGAATCTTTAATGAATAATTATTCACTCTTTTTTAAAAATATGGTAAAACACATTTAAAATTAAATAGTTTTTACAACTTGTT
>CAYYLT010000340.1:0-3349 GCA_964472385.1 uncultured Bacteroidales bacterium | reverse complement strand
GCGGCAGACATGATACCATTCACGAGACGGAGGAGATCAAATATGAATTGTGGAAAATTGTTTATGGCATCTGGAATCATATCAAAAATTCGGGGAAATATCCAGGCGCTGAATATTATACGCTGGAATGGGTGGGTATGATTCCCGGGAAGAGAGAGAGCCGGCGCTTTGAAGGGGAGTACATGCTCAATCAGCGGGATATCGTTGAGCAAAAAGAGCATGATGATGCCATTTCATTTGGTGGATGGGCCCTGGATTTGCATCCTGCCGACGGGGCATATAGTGATAAAAGGCCCTGTTCCCAGTACCATGCGAAAGGGGTTTACCAGATCCCTTATCGCTGTTATGTGCCCAGGGAGGTGGATAATTTGTTGCTGGCAGGCAGGATCATCAGTGCCAGCCACGTGGCATTTGGGTCAACACGTGTTATGCTGACCTGCGGACATGGAGGCCAGGCAGTGGGTACTGCCGCAGCCATGTGTATTGAAAATCAACAAACACCCCGCGAATATGCAGGGGCTGAAAAGGCAAAAGCCCTGCAACAGGAATTGCTGGAAACCGGGCACTATATCCCCTATGTTAAGCATGATAATCCCAATATCGCTGAAAAAGCCACTTTTAATGCCTCTTCTACCCTCAAATTCCAGGGTTTTGACCACAATGGTAGCTGGCGAAAGCTGAATTACGGCATGGCCCAGATGATTCCATGCCGCAATGCAATACCCAACATACAGGTAAAAGTAAAATGTGACAAACCCACAACGGTTCATGCTGAACTCCGCATCAGCAGTAAACCCATGAACCATACACCGGATACTACCCTCCAGGCCTTCTCCTTCGAACTGGCAGAAGGTGTTCACACGGTTGAATTGTCTTATGGCGGTGAGATCGAAGGGGCAAGATACGTTTTTGTGACCCTGCTGAGAAATGAAGGCGTGTCCGTGGCCATCTCCGATCAATACGTTACCGGCTGTGTATCCGTATTCAATAAATACAGCCCGGAAGTGAACAATTATGGCCAGCAGTTTAACCAACCCGATATTGGTGTGGAAGAATTTGAATTTTGGACCCCCATTCGCAGGCCCGAGGGACCCAATATGGCTTTGACCCTGGATAAACCCCTGCCGTTTTTTCAGCCAGGGCAAGTGGTCAACGGGTTTTTCAGACCCATCCATCAACCCAATGGCTGGGTGGCTGATATGACGGATGAAAAGCCTGTATTAACTTTACAATGGGACCAGGAACAGGAGATCAGCAGCATCAAACTCTTTTTTGATACCGATTTTGATCATGCCATGGAAACCTGCCAGTGGCCGCATCCCGAAGACCGGGTGCCTTATGTGGTAAAGGATTACCGGATAAAAGACAACAATGACCGTGTATTGCAGGAGGTTAACGGGAATTATCAGACCGTCTGTGAACATACTTTTGCAGAGCCGGTTCGCACGCATGCCCTGCATATTGAAACCCAAAAATGGCAGGATCATACCCCGGTAGCCATCATGGGCATCATCTGCAGATGATTTGGTAAAGGCTTTTTATGCATGTTTGATTTAATCCTGTCAGGGAGATCGTCTTTTATTTTATTCTGCAGGTGGATTCCCGGATGTTGATCTTTCCGTTCAGGGTCATATCCTGCGGGTCAATAGTATCCTGTTCAGCCTGAATCAATTTCAATAGCAATTCAGCTACTTTGGTACCCATATTATAGGTGGGTTGTTGAACACTGGTTAAACCTGGCTCTACAACTGTTGCCAGGGAGGATTCCGAGAATCCCATAACCCCCACTTCTTCCGGAATGTTGATGCGGTTCTTTTTCAATACTTTCATGGCCCCAATGGCTGCCCGGTCGTTGGATGAGCATATGGCATCAAAATCATGTTTTTCCCGCAGCAACTTATTGGTTATGGCTTCTCCGTCATGGATTTCCAACCCGGATTCTATAATTTGTGTTGGCGAGAAGGAAATACCATGTTTTTTTAATGCATCCCGAAATCCCTGAATTCTTTGCTTACTCAGGGAAAAAGTCAAAGGAGATGCAAAATGGTATATCTTCTTGTAACCTTGGTATATCAGGTGCTCCGTGGCAAAGAAGGACCATTTGTAATCGTTGAATACCACTTTGGGTGCCTGAATGCCGGGGTTCACCCGGTTAAACATGACGACAGGTAATCCTTGTTTTATAAGGCGATTGATATAATCGATGTTCTTCGTTTCTTTGGACAGCGAAATGACCATTCCGTCGACCATACTGTTTTCAAAGAATTTGATGTTGTCCAGTTCGGTGGTATAACATTCTTTCGACTGCATCAACAACACCTGATATCCGTTCTTGATAAAAACATCCTGTATACCGGTTATTACCTTCGGGAAGAAAGAGGTCAATATCTCTGGCACCACCACACCAATGTTGTAAGTGCATCGCTGCAACAATTTTTTAGCGATGGGATTGGGTCTGTAACCCAGCTTATCGGCCGTTTCCAAAACCAACTTCCTGGTCTCCGGCTTGACATCATATTTGTCATTAAAAGCCCGGGAGATGGTGGAAACGGATAAGTTTAAATGCCTGGCCAGATCTTTGATGGTTATATGATGGGCTCTCATAGGTTTGCTTTTTGATGTTCCTTAAGAGGATGTAAATTTACTAAAAATCTGATGTTAACAATCAGTTTGCTTTAGTTTTTTGGATTACCCTCAGCCCTCATCAACGGGCGAAAATATGTAACTGTTAATTCTGCTCTATATATTGGGCACAATAAACATGCGAAATATCATATCGTTACCAGAATGGTTGATTCTATTCATAATTCATACAATGGTTATGATACGGGTGAATGCATGCAAAACATCACTTATTGCTATTTCGCATCACTTATTGCCATTTGTTATCAGATATTCGAGATATGCTTCACTTATTCATTTTATCCAAAATATTTGCAAAGGTCAAAAACATCCCTTATTTTTGGAAAAGGATGTACAAGCAAAACAAAACAGAATTCCTTTACAGACATAAATATAGGAGGGATTATGAAAAAGGGATTAATTATTATCTTAAAAGTTTTATTACCCATAATACTGTACTCGCAAACAAATCAATTTAATATAATTGATGAATTTGCCTTAAAAAGGATGAACAGATCATACATGGGGTATGATAATAATAAGATTATGATATACGACTCCATGAATAATAAAGTATATTCATATGATACATTAGGAGTTTGTTTTGATAGTCTTGCTATCAACAAATATAAAATTAATGGACTGGATATCTATAAAGATACTTTATATATATTAAAAAATAAAGTTAATAGTAAAAAAGCAACCATTTTTAAGATAAATTATCACA
>CAYYLT010000339.1:0-3355 GCA_964472385.1 uncultured Bacteroidales bacterium | reverse complement strand
AACGCCCTCATAATTCTTCATAACATATTGTTTCCACTTGATAGCGCCATTTTTTTTATTCAGACAGGCCAGCTCACCCTGCCCACTGATAATGTATATATTTTTTCCATCAATGGTGGGAGTTGAACGGGACTCCGGAAAACTTTTCTTCCAGGATCTGCCGTAAGGGACCTGCCAAAGTATTTCACCTGATAAATTTAGGGCAGTGATATGATCCATGGTGTCAATCTTTCCGGTAATGTAAATGATATCATCCTCCATAACAGGCGTGGAATATCCTTTGCCGATTTGATCATTTTTAAACAGCATTTCAGGTCCATTTTCCGGCCATGAATCTAATAGTTTACCGGAAGGATAATATCCGGTGCGTTTTTCTCCGCGCCATTGCGAAGATTGAGAGAATAAAAATCCCGGTATAAGTATCAGGGCAATAAAAATAAAACCTTTACCATAGCCTCTGTTCATTTGTCATGTATTTTATTGTTTAATATTGTAAGCTATGAGTGCGTTGCCATGGCGCAATAACAAACGCCCTTTGTGAATGACCGGATGTGCCCAATGCTGACCACTTCCCAAATCCACGCTGGTTTGACCTGTAACCGAAAGCTTGTCTGGGTTAGCTTCGGCCAGGGCCAGCTCACCCCGCTGGGTATAAATGTATAACATTCCTTCCGCTGCAATGGTTGTTCCCTTCATAAAGGTACCGGAAGAATACTCCAGCTCACCGGTACGAGCATTTATACATTTCCAGCCGCGATTCTGATCGCCGGCACCATATAAATAACCATCAAGCAAAACAGTACCACCGATACGGTTGTCAAGCTTATCGGTAAACCAGGCTTTTTTGACTTTACTTCCATCATCATTCAGTTCCAGCTTAACAGTGCCCTTACCATAACCACTGGTACAATAAATACTACCGTCATGGTAGACAGGAGAATTGGCATGTACCGCATATCTATTGGTTTGAGGATGTGACCACAGCAATTCGCCATTTTGGGCATCAATACCAATAATGTGATTTGCCATCATGGTTACCAATAGCTTCCGCTCCGATAAATCTACCAAGGTAGGGGTACAATAGGCCGACGCTTCTCCTAGTCCGGGACAGGACCATATCAACGCGCCGGTAAACCTGTTCAGGGCGATCACATTGTTCTTTGCTCCTCCCGGGGAGCAATAGACATTTTCTCCATCAACCACGACCGATTCGGTGACACCCCATTGTATATTTTCTCCGTCAAAATCCTCAAACATATTCTTCTGCCAGACAATCTGCTCCTTTTTTTCATCAATGCAGGTTAAAATACCATAACCCGTATAAGTGTAGATTAAATTTCCTGCGACAGTTGGTGTGGAGCGGGAACCCGGGTAACTGACATCCCATTCCTTTCCGGTTTCATACTTTTTGATGAACTTTCCCCGAGATGACAAGATATATAAGAAGCTTTTACCATTTTCCATTCCCGTTATGTATATCTTTCCATTCGTAACAGCAGGAGAAGAAAAGCCTTCACCCAAATTGTCATAATGCCAAAGCACGTCAGGGCCTCCTTCCGGCCATTCCTTCATAAGGCCCGTCTCCGGATATACGCCTGTGCTGCCGGGTCCCCGCCAATTGGTTGGTTGTTCCTGCTCAGCCCTTCGTTTTTGGTCATTAGCCAGTTGACCAGAGGAAGAATCATCAGGCTTGTTCGTCTTAGCATTACAACCCAATTGCATCATGAATAAGGCTAAAAACAAAGTAAATACAGCTCTTTTCATATATATATATATACATTTTTAAGCTCGCAAATATACATTTTTATCCGGATATTTTTACGCCCTGCCTGTAAAATTAGATATGATGCCAGATATATGTTTCGATAGACGCTAATCAATTCACCAATAAACTATTAGGTATAACAAATAACCCATAAAAAATGGCCATAAATATTACCATCTCCTGTTTCTCCGGAAAAGATATTGATAAGCAATCCAATGACTTATGTATTTTTCAGGTTAGAATGAGTCTAAATTATTTTAATGCAACTGGGTTAACTAGTATTTATAGACAGACGACGCTAACTATATTATGTCAAGGGGCTTTTGAATATAAAATAAATTTTTATAATTTTGAAACTAACTGTTATTTGAAGCTATGGCTAACCTTTTTTTATGAATAATACAGGCTAAATGTATACGACCATGAAAAAATCATCTATGCTACTGGGCTTTATCGGCATACTCCTCCTTTCCTCCGCTAATATATTGAAAGAGCAAGGGATATATAAAAATAATCCTTCAAATACATCTGATGCGCCTTTACAAAGCAAGGTAACTGATAATGATCATAAAAAGCGATTTGCGGAGCTAAAAGCGCAACCTTGGAAACAGGTATGCAGCTATCCGGGGACGGGCGACTGGCAGAAAGCGTGGTTTCTCGATGGCAAGACAGCTACAGTTATGAATACCCTCGACGGGATGGATTTTGCAGCGGGACCAGAACCGGATGCCACCAACCATGCTGTCTTGTGGACAAAGAAAAGCTTTTCAGGAGATATAAAAATAGAATACAATTATACACGTACCGATACCAATACATCCCCGAATAATACGACACTCATCTACGTTCAGGCTACCGGTATAGACACCATGCGGGATGGGAAATTCTGGGATAAGGATATTGCAGTTTGGCGTGATCGGCGGGAAGAACCGCTCATGCCGAAATATTTTCGCTATATGAATCTGCTTCATATCAGCTATGGCGCAAACTATGACTATATCCGTGCACGAAAGTATCCCATATCACTTGAAAAAGGGGGATTTCATAAGATGCAGATCGAACCCGATTACGAAGATGTGGGTTTGTTTGAGCCAAATGTTACCTATCACATTACCATCATCAAAGCGGGAAATGAATTCTATTTTTATGGCCGAAGCGATGCCAAAGAAGGACTGTTTCCTCTGAATTATGAAGGTTTCCCCGAAGTCAAAGAAGGACGGATCGGGCTGCGCCATATGGCCACAAGATCTGCCCTTTATAGCAATTTCAGTGTGTATATCCTAAAATGATCATTTCGAACAATGCATTAATCAATTTCTAACCTTTATTATGCAGAATATTAGATTCAAAAGTTGTATGAATCTATTTTGAATCTTTTGCGTATAATTTTTAAACCTGCATTCTGATCCTGTTTTATGCATAAAAAACAGAAAAACATATATAAACAAAAGAATATTAGTACTTTATTTATTATGCTCAGAAATTTTTATTTTTATGCATACCCTGCAATAAATCATACCCTACAATAAAGACCAATTATGAAACGACCATGAACTTTATTAATCATAAATTACTCACAGGCAAATGATT
>CAYYLT010000338.1:0-3364 GCA_964472385.1 uncultured Bacteroidales bacterium | reverse complement strand
GGATATGCCCTTTTAACATCATCTGTTTATCAAAAGTATAATGGAGATCCGGTTTCACGGGTAACTTCTTACGGGTCTGTTTGGCAAACTCAAAAAAAAGCGTGTCCGGAGATATATTAACAACTTCTATATCAGCGCCCAAGCTTTGGCTTATTCGTGTTTGAAGAGAACTTGTTGGAAGATAATATTTCAAACTGCTTACATGGGCTTGTGCTTTTAAATCATTGGATCTGATCTTAATTTCAAGGGGGTTCATCTTTCTTATTAGCTTATATTCCAATAAGTTAAAACCCTGGCCCCTCAATGTAAGATTCAGATTAGAAACCGGATCTCCAACAACAACCATCTCTCCAGGAAAATCAGAATATTCAACGGGATACACTATCCTTGTATCATAATGCTCCTCTAACTGATTTAACAACCAGACAATAAGGGAAATAACCAGGAATACAAGAAATATTCCCAAATTCTTTTTATAGCTCTTTGATTTAAATTTCTCTAATAAACTTCTTGGAATATGAAGATTGATTTTCACGATGATATATTCTATCTTTTCGCTCCAAGGTCTTTTGCATCCTTCAATATAGCATTCTTATCAACTTTAATCCTGCTTTGATCTTCAACTTCCAGAATAACTGTCTGATCAGAAACTCCAACGATCTTTCCATAAATACCACCGGTAGTTATTACTTTGTCACCATTCTGTAAAGCCTGGCGATATTGTTTCAACTCTTTCTGCTTTTTGACCTGGGGTCGAATCATAAAAAGATAAAACACCACAATGATTAACAGAAGAGGCCATAAAGAAACCAGTGGATTTTGCTCACCACCTTGAGGAGGTGCCATTAAAATTTGAAACATTTGATTCATAAACATCATTTTTGTCGGAATTTAATTTATTAATACATCTGCTTTTATTGTAAGTCTAATTTTCCCGTTTGAAGCATTTGATTTAACAACCAAAGATTTATACTGACTTCCTCTAAGCCCGGCGCTGTCGAAAATAACTTCGACAAAGCCTTCTTTACCTGGTGCTATAGGTTTCTGGTTATATTTTGGAACTGTACATCCACATCCACCATAAGCATCTTCTATAATAAGTTCTGAATCTCCTGCATTTTTAAACTTAAATGCATAGGAAACCTTTTCTCCTTGCACAACTTTTCCAAAATCATAATATATGCGTTCAAAGTTCATCTTTGAAGGTTTATGATCTTGCGCTTCAACCTGACTCTTGCCATTATCCCTGCCGGTATTCCCACGCTTACATCCGCAAGTTACGATAAAAACAATCCATACAAAACAGATAATTTTTTTCCGGATCATTGGCTCAAAAATAATCAAAATATTTGTTATGTATGCAAGAATGCTTCAGTCATTAAATACCCCCTATCAAGCCCCTTCCCTGTTTCTGAATTCTGTTTTCTGCCTTAAGCTGTGCAACGATCTTATCCAGCATGCCATTGATGAAAACATTGCTTTTTGCTGTACTATAAAATTTGGCAAGGTCAATATACTCATCAAAAGTCACTTTGGTTGGAATGGAAGTAAATTCGAGCATCTCGGTAATGGCCATCTTCATAATGATGATATCCATAATGGCTATTCTCTCAAGATCCCAGTTCTGTGAATTATTCTTTATGAGTTCATCATAATCTGAGTAACGCAGGATGGTTTTCCTTAAAAGGTCTTTCGCAAAATCTTTATCTTCTTCTTGCCTGAATAAAGGCAGAATTGGTGAGACTTCCGGCATATTTTCACTCCAATCCTTAAATGTCTTAAGCACCAGTTGTATCACCACTTCAACCTCGTCATTCCAATAGATACTTTGCTCTTCCAATTGCTGGTATAAGGGCTCATATCCTGACAACAATCTGGCATAAATATGCATCACCAATGATTTATCGTCCTGGTAAGATGTATCAGACCGGCTCATATATTGGTGGTATAGATCGGATTGTACAAACAGCTCATAAAAATTTCTCATGAAATCCTGCTTTTCAGACCATCCCAAACTTCTACTATTCAAATAGCTGACCAAATCATCATTTTGCTCAACCTGATTGATGAATTGGTTTTCAACAAATTTCATATTTGGATGCAGGTCTTCATAGGTCGGTGCTTTTCTGCTACGGGCTATATCAATCTTATTACGGGCAAATTTTCTCAAATCAACAACAAAATAAAGCATTTGATGGTATAAATCGTAAAAACGATCAATACTAAAAAATAACTCTTTCTCCGACTGATCAATTGTTTTGTCTTGCGAAAAAAAGGAGGAAAAAATAACCTGCAATATCTTAATTCGAAGGATCCTTCTTGTAATCATGCTTTCGATTTGTGACAAGCATCAACTTCTATTGAGATTTTTTTCATAAAAACAAAATTTGCAGCCAGGAATATCACATCTAACCCAAATTAGGGATAAGTCATTCTGACAACATTTAAAATCAATAATCTCTGCCTTAATAACTTACTCAAATACCCGTATTACATGGAGCCGCCTGAACTGTATCTTTCCCCCAAAACGTCTTTTATCCATAATCTGAACTTCGCCCTTCTATGAATTACCCATGCGGAACTGCAAAGTAAAAGAAAAAAAAGTATCAAAAGAAAATTTAACCCGATTTATTCACAATATTTCAGGTAATCCTATCCATTCAATTGGTTTTTCGGTGGTGACAGAAGTTCTTCATGGCAAGATCCGGAATTTGTTGAGTATCTCATAATGTGGATCAGTCATCCGACGCATGGAGTACCTGATGCCAGATGATACATACAGATTCGCAATGATCTGTGTGAAATTCGGTGATCTCATAAAAAAAAAGCTATTTTGGAAAAGTAATCCATTAATAATTTTATACTTTTGCTACTTATGAAGTGAAACTTTAAAAGCAAATAATGATGGACGGATACGAAAACACAGAAGGACAAGGATTAGAGCAAGAGCAAGGTCAGAATGGACGCGACATTATTTATTCTCAAGTCATTAGAGCCGGAAAAAGAACCTACTTTTTAGATGTTAAAGCTACCCGGAATGACGATTACTACCTAACCATTACAGAGAGCAAAAAAAGGTTTAAAAGAAACGGGAAGCGTTTTTTTGAGAAGCACAAAGTGTTCTTATACAAGGAAGATTTTGACAAATTCACAGAAAATCTTGAAGATGTGATCAGTTTTATCAAAAACGCAAAGGGTGATGAACTGCAACAGGAGAATCAGCCAAAAGAAGAATCAAGTCAGGATGAAACAGCTACAGGATATACTTCTGATGTTAAATTTGAAGATCTGGAAAATAAAGAATAAAACATAACCTGTATTATTCATGCGTCAAGTTTTGGGTAGATGCAAGGCGTCGAAAGCC
>CAYYLT010000337.1:0-3389 GCA_964472385.1 uncultured Bacteroidales bacterium | reverse complement strand
GTATCAATATTCTTTTGTTTATAACTGTTTTTCCATTTTTTATGAATAATACAGGATAACCTGCTCATATCAATAGCTGCAAAAATAATCTTAACGCATGAGGCTGACAGATCATTTCACAATACGGTACCATCCTTGGAGATTGGTAAGTATTTCCGAAGCTTTTGATAAATCATATGAATGGACATGGGTTTTATCAGGTAGTCGTCGCATCCGGCAGCAAATATTTTCTCCCTGTCCTCGGGGTATGCATATGCTGTTTGTGCAATAATGGGAATATCAGGCTGCAGGCTTTTTATTTTTCTGCATGCGGACAGCCCATCCATCAATGGAAGCTTTATATCCATTAATATAAGATCTATGGGATTATTCATGCAAATTTCAACAGCCTTAATACCATTGGTAGCAAAATAAAGTTGAACCTTTTGTTCCTGCAATCCTATACTTCTCAAGGCTTCCTTTAGAAAACAGGCATTTGACCGGTCATCTTCCACAATCAAAATCATGGTCGAAGCCTCCATCTCTGGTTCCTTTAGGATATCCGTATGACCATTTTCCCGGTTGCAATAGTCATTTGATGCAACATAAGGTATGCTCAGAAAAAAACTGGTATCTAGGTCGTTCCTGAATTGCGACCAAATTTTTCCGTCAAGCGTATTTGCCAACATTTTGGAAACAGTAAGACTTTGAATGGAACTGCTGGCCCTGGTGTGTAGTGATACATCAGCCATAACCGGTTCATATTTTTTGTTATACCGGCCATTGATCTTCTCTTCCTTGCAATCCTTTACATAAAATTTAATTTTATCATCGGTCAATGCATATCCGAACTCCAAACCCTTTTCCTGGCTGATACGAATCTTATGGTCAAGTAAATACAAAAGAATTTGATGCAAAATGTTGCTGTCGCTATAAACATAACTCTCCTCATCCCGCAAAGCCATTCGCATGCTCAGCTGAATATCCTGTTTGCCTGCCAGGGGAATCAATGCCTCATAAATTTCACGCATCAGCATATTCAAATTCAAGGATTCTTGACGCATACCTGCCTTATTGGAATGCACAGCATGGTAATGCAATAAATCTTTTAAAATGCAATTTCTAAGGTTACCTGCATGAAGCATCCGGTCGAGAAAACGATTGGTTTCTTCTTTACCTGTAAAAGGATTATAAAGTATTTGCAGGAATTCATGTATCAGTTTTCCGGTGGAACTTTTCTTCTTAAAAATCTTTGCCGGAGCAAACGAATCCGGTTTATGGAAATCAACTTCTATTTCTTCCCGGGAAAACAAGTCCTTTTCTATTGTCTTTAGAAAAGAAATATTGATGGTTGTTCCCATGAAAGTAACCGGATAATGTTGTTCATCTTCTTTGATGACCTTCCCACAATCAAAAACCCAGATCCATGCACCCGCCTTTTGTTGAATCCGGTATTCGCAGGCATAATGGGGCGATTCCCCCCATAGATGATCATTTAATGCTTTTCGCACATAATGCCAGTCATCCGGATGGATAAGCTTTTGCCAAAAACGAATATGCGATTCAATATCTTTTCGTTTATATCCACACATCCGTATCCAATCAACACCATATTCAACATGTCCGTTTTCAATATTCCACTTCCAGTAACTATTCCCTGCTTTTTGAAGCGCTTCCCCCAAGGTTACCTCTTTCCGGCGAACAGCAGATTCAATAGATTTACGGTTGGTAATATCAAAGACCAGCATAAGGATTGTGCAATCATGCTGATTTCCCTTTAATAATGAACCGGCAGGCTCCATAACTACTGCAACCAAAAACACATCAATAATTTGACCATGCTTTTTTCTCCACCTTGTTTCAACGGTTGCCATGCTGTTTTCCCCTATGACCGGATAGAAATATTTCTCCATGCGTTTTGATTCCCTTTCACTCGGATAAAGCAATCCCATGTGCTTGCCGTGTAAATCCTTCTTTGAATATCCTGAAATGTCCGATAGCTGAATATTGCAAAACTTTATCAACCGGGATTCCATAATACCCATTCCAACCGGTGTACCATGGAAATAACGCTCTAATGAATCAAAGGAAAGGTCTGTCATGATGAAATTATCATTTCTATCAGACAACTAATGTAACCATAAATGACCAAACAATAAATAGCCGTTCATTGAATTTTATTAACACCATCACAAAATATGCCGAGAAAAATTTGCCGAAAAAAGTCGATTTTCCCTGAATAATACTAATATTCAGTACGTAATAAATCCGGGCAGCATAACATACAATACCTGTCTTGTCCAATCCTAACACCAAACGTTCGCGCTGTTTGTCCTGTCAAATCGCAGACATCGTAACAAAAAAAAATATCAACAACTTCAGGTACGAATTTTCAACAATGGATAAAAAGCAACCTTCTTACTGATATTTCCGTAACATATTTTATTAATATCCAATCCAATATTTAATTATAATTTAACTGCGAATCCCTTTATTTATCACCTGTTTTTTTTATATTCGCATGAAATTGTCAACAAAATATTAACAACATGCCCTACCGTAGACTTCCCAATACGGACAAATCGCGATTAAGAGCACTGGAGGCCGCATATGAGAAAGGCAAAGAGCTACCCCCTTTCAAACTGGCTTTTTCTCAGGAAATGCTACAGAGGTTATGCTCTTTTCTTCCGAAATACCAAAAAAGCCTGACAGAATATCAAACCACCCAAAAAGTACAAACCCAAAACCATAAGGAATACAACAAAAAGCTAAAAAAAGCCAAGCTGTACGTTTCCCATTTTATCCAGGTCGTGAACATGTCCATTGCAAGAGGAGAAATGCCGGTTCATACGCGGTCATATTATCGTTTACCGCAAGATGACAAGCGGGTTCCTGCTCTGAGTACCGAAAACAGCCTGATAGAATGGGGTAAAAATATTATAGAAGGAGAAGAACAAAGAAAAATGAAAGGGATGCCTCCTGTAACCAATCCAACAATAGCAGTAGTAAAGGTCAGCTATGATCAGTTTATTGATGCTTACAAATTTCAAAAGCAGTTGCAGGAAAATCACAAAAGGGCTTCTGATCAGATCAATCAATTGAGGGAAAAAGCAGATGATATTATTGTCAAAATATGGGACGAAGTGGAATCAACCTTTTCCGAGGATCCGGACGAGGTGAGAAGAGAAAAATCGGAAGCTTACGGTGTGGTCTATGTATTCCGGAAAAACGAAATGGGAAGGCTCAGCTTCATTAAATACCACAATAGCCATGAGGGCAGGGGTTCCCGTCTTTCAAACTTGTAAAGTTAATTAGGGTTTGCTGAAAAAGTCTTTAGTGCATCAGCTACGAGGCGTCAAAGCGAAGCTGTATATGAATACTGCGAGCTGAAGCCAACGAAGTAGATGATG
>CAYYLT010000336.1:0-3394 GCA_964472385.1 uncultured Bacteroidales bacterium | reverse complement strand
AATACCTTGCATTTTGGAAACAAAATATATGTTTATTCTATTGATTTTAAGGTTTCAAACATGCGGCCAATATTCTTTACGGGAACATTGGCCATGCTGTTTTGAACCTGTTGAACTACGTATCCATTGTTTTTGTTCCATATTTTTTTCTATTTTTACGAAACAAAGAAATAGAGGTAAAACATATCGAAAAAATCGTTCTATATGAAAAAATGGATATTTATATGTTGTGCAATTCAGTTTTACGCGATGACGTTTGAAGTACATTCGCAAAAAATTGACAAAACAGCAAATGTTAGCATTCCAGCAGAATTTTCGGAACATGCTGAATCACACAATCTCAAGGAATTCTCACTTACAACTTATAACGGGTATGTGATCCTCAAAGATGCCCATGGCAGTAATATGTTCCGTTGCATTTCCAATGACAATTTCACCCCTGATAATGTCCAAATCGATCCGGAGCGGGGTCTTATCCTACTGGGCACAGTAAAAGGAGAAGGCCCTTCCGGAAGCCAGGTTCCATCTGAGCAGCAACAAAGCGGCGGGGTGATGTCAGGCAAGCATTTTGGCGATTCTTTCTCTTTTTGGTCTTTTGTGCCTAAACCACCGTCTAATCGAATTCGTGTTGATATATATGCTACAATTCCCAGGCCTCTTGGAGCAAAAACAGGCATATGGTCTTTTGCCGATGATTGGTATTCAGGCGGAGGCAGTCTAATAAGTCTTGAGATGGATATGATTGAAGCAGGTGGCCGTCCTGATCAATATATTGATGGTACCAGAAAGGGCATGTTCCGATATCATCCTAATCTCCACTCCTGGTTTGGTGGTGGCTCACCATGGAAACACGCAAGCATTCAACACACAGAATCTAAAAATCTATCTTTCGGACCAGAAGACACTGAACATAAATTTAGTGTGGAGTGGTTCAATGGCACATCATTAAAAGAGAAGAAATTGCGGTATCTATTAAATGATAAAGTTGTCTACGAGCGCAGCATTGTCGATTTGAAAAAACAACATCCCAAACTAGATCGCGGAGAGATGACTGTTGAATCTACTATGAATGCCCAAGAAATTGCGGAATTTATGTGGGATAAACCGCAGAATCTGCAATTATGGTATGGGGCTGATCAAGATTTCTGGCTTTCCGGTACGCCACAATATGGTGATGATTGGCCTAGTGAAATGATAATTCGTAGAATCGATGTATTTAGATAGTACATCCCTAATCCGAATTAGCCCTAATACTTCATGAATTATTCCTATCTCCGATAGCAACTGAGATTACCTTCGAGGAGCTCACTACGTTTCGGTTCACTCAATATTTAAGGGGATATGTTTTAAACACAACCCTTTAAAAAATAAAAGATTGCGTTTAAACGCTGAGGTCGTGGGCGGATTCGAACCGCCGTGACCGGTTTTGCAGACCGGCGCCTGAGCCCCTCGGCCACACGACCTTATAATTTTCCTGCGCCCATTAATTTACCCTCATTAAAGGGTTGGCAAAGTTAATAAATTATTTGCAATTGCTGAACCGGTATCTCCTATTTTTACCTGCTCACTGCCATAACGGATCCTATCCCATGTTTATTGGATCTCATTATCAATCGATGCAGCTTTTGCATCCTTCCCTTCAATCGTTATATCCGGTACTGGATTTTCTTTTAAATTTGTATGCACCACATTTGGTTTAGATAACCCAAAACTACATATTGCAGCATCAGGCAAACAAAAAAAATATATGTTTAGACAAACAAATCAGCATATTCCCCTGTGGCATTTCGATATGCTTGACAGGCAAACCAAAATCCTGCATTACATATCCTCACGGATAGGGGGTGTCAGCCAAGACATTTATGCCTCATTCAACCAGAGCTTCACTGCAGGCGACCGCAAGGAACATGTTACGGAAAACCGAAGACTACTGGCCATGGAACTTGGCATTACTCCGGGAATGCTCCTTTTCCCCGGCCAAACCCATACGGCGAACATCCGGGTGATCAGAAAATATTCAGCAATAAAAGAACGGATTACCGAAACGGATGCTCTGATAACAAGGTTACCTGAAGTATGTGTCTCTGTATTAACAGCAGATTGTGTTCCCCTCCTGCTCTATGATCCTGAAACAATGGTCGTGGCAGCGGCGCATGCAGGATGGAAGGGAACGGTACAGTCTATTGCCCTCAAAACTGTTGAAGTCATGGTGGAACAATTTGGCTGTAAGACACATCAAATGTTGGCAGGAATAGGTCCTTCCATCGGTCCTGAGCACTATGAGGTTGGGGAAGATGTAATCAATGCTGTTCATCAGAATGAAAATCTCCATGCAGGTACCACGCTGAAAAAACAATCCGGTAAAAAAGCACTTCTGAGCCTCTGGGAAGCCAACCGGCAACAATTGCTTATTGCTGGCCTGGGCAAAGAAAATATCGAGTTGGCAGAAATCTGTACGTTTGAAAGCCACCAGACTTTCTTTTCGGCCCGCAGGTTGGGTAATCCTTGCGGAAGATTCGCAACGGGAATAATGATTAAATAAGGGATGCGATCCGGGAATGCTTCAATGTCTCAATGCGCGGATGCGTCAATGAGCGAATAAATTTTCGACCTGTTAAAGCATTGGGGCTTATTCCGAGAGGAGGGACTTGACCTTATCCGCGATAACCTTACTCTCGGCTTTACCCGCGAGCCGCTTACTGGCAATACCCATCACCCTGCCCATATCCTTTATGGACGCTGCGCCTACCGCTTCAATAATAACCCTTACCGTTTCAGTCAGCTCCTCGTCGCTCACCGGCTGAGGAAGGAACTCCTGAATGACTTCGGCCTCTTTGCGCTCAGCTTCTGCCAATTCCTTACGTCCTTGTTGTTCGTAGATCTGTGCTGAATCTTTACGTTGCTTTAGCTGTTTCTGCATTACCTGGATCTCTTCTTCTTCAGAAAGCTTTTCAGCAGCAGCCTTCTCGGTCTTAACCTTCCAAAGGGCAGATTTAATCGAACGCAGTGCTTCCAGGCGACCCTTTTCTTTATTCCTGAGCGCCTGTTTGATCTCCGCTTCTATTTTTTCCAGTAAACTCATCTTTATTGATTTTTTTAGATTGTTTGTGTATTTTTCATCCTCATGCCGCATTTGTCCATTAAGACATAAATAGGGTGTGCTGAAAACACAAAAAAGACTTATAATCAATCAGTATTTTAACCTGCATTATTCATAAAAAATGAATAAATATCTATAAATAAAGGTATATAAGCAATTTACTTATTATGATCAAAAATTTCTTTTTATACATTTTTTCCGAGTGCGCCAATTTTCGGGCATCTGCTGCGTTGCAAAATCCTCGAAGCAGGGTTTGCTGAAAAAGTCTTTAGTACATCAGCTACGAGGCGGCAA
>CAYYLT010000335.1:0-3401 GCA_964472385.1 uncultured Bacteroidales bacterium | reverse complement strand
ATCTACTTCGTTGGCTTTAGCTCGCAGTATTCATATACAGCTTCGCTTTGCCGCCTCGTAACTGATGTACCAAAGACTTTTTCAGCAAATTCTATTTAACCTGAAATATACAACGGATGAAGTCTATGAATAATTCGGGTTAAGGGTCATAAATAGAAACTCAGTCCGCCTCCTATGACATGGTATGCTGTTTCATTTAATCCGATCTCACTCTCAAATATCAGACTCATGTTTTGGGATAATCCAACTTCCAGGCCCAGGGGAATCCAGAAAGGCACTTTAAGAGTGGTATTATTTTCTCCTGATTCATCCTTACCCTTATGAAAATTCAGGTCGGTATCTAATCCGGTAAACAATTGAATGTCGCTTTTTAGCGGGATCGCAAAATTCAAGGTTCCGTCCAGTCCAAAATAGCCAAAATCATGGGCACCAACAGCCAGCGAAATCCGTTTTCCTATGGCAAATTCAAGGTTGGCGCCAAAATAATTTTTATCACCAAATCCAAATTTTACGCCTCCGTCTAATCCTGATTTGATACCGTAACCGCCATGCAGGAATAGTATCAATCCGTCTGATCCTCCGTCGATATGCAGGGCCGGCTCTATACCTATGGAAAATACACCCCGTTTCAGGGTTTGACCGGTGTTAAAGACCTGCGCGAATGCATTTGAGCAAACAAAAACAACGGCAAAAAGAAAGTACAGTTTTTTCATACCAATTGATCTTTTAATGGTTAGACATTATCGGAATTTCCCAGTCATAATCATGGGTACCTCTCATGCTTCGGCTTCTAATGAATTGATTGGGATTATACAATGCCCATTATACGCGGCCGCTATTTCAATGTTTCATCTTAACATTTGCCAGGCAGTTCATAAAGCAGGCGATCAAGTGCTATATGTCCGGTAATCCGGGATATATGTTAACTTTTTATTAAATCCTGTCCCGGTATTTAACCCGGAATATTTCTAGCCAAGGTATCAGATGCCTAAAAAGTGGCGCACTCGGAAAAAATGTATAACAATAAAAAATTTGGAGCATAATAAGTAAAGCACGAATATTCTTTTGTTTATAAACATTTTCCCATTTTTTATGAATAAAACAGGATAGGAACAGGTAGACTATAATTCCATCTTTTGTCCTCTGTAGAATTCAAGAATTTTCATCCTAAAGATATAGTTAAATTTGGCATTGACCACATTAGATTTTGCTCTTGCGAGCTCATTTTTGGCAATCTTGTACTCAACAGCATCAACCAAACCGACATCGAATTTTTCTCTTGTATATTTGAAAGCTTCTGTGTTCCATTCAACACTTTCCAGGTTAGCCTGGTAATCTTCATAGGCGGATTCTGCTTCATTAACAGCTTTCTGAATGGTTTTGAAAAAAACTTGTTTTTGTTCTTTGAGCTGATACCTGGAATCTTTTACCCTAAGGCTGGCATTGGCCATTTGGGTGTATTTGTTCATCCTGTCAAAGATCGGTATACTGAGTGTCAGTCGTACATTCAGGTTGGGATTGATATCTTTGATCTGTTCATCGTAAGATGATTCAGACAAATTGTTGAAATAGGTATAATAAACTGTTCCCACAGTAAAGCTGGGTAGCAGGCGTCCTTCCATGATATCCAGATATTCCTGTGAGCTTTTAAGTTGGTATTCAGCATTTTGAATAGTTGGGAAGGTTTTGATACCCTGGTTATAGATGGAATCTGCCGGAAAGATGGGTTTCCGGTCTTGTATATATATATCATCAGGCATGATGATTTTAAATGTTTCAATTTGATCCAGATTCATAAGCTGGGCAAGATCAACATATGCCATTTTAAGTTCATTTTGAGCACTTGTAAGTTCAACCCGTTCTCTGGCAGCCTGTGCTTTTATTTCTAAAAGATCTCCTTTTGCTTTATTTCCAATTTCTACCTGCTCTTTGGTTTTTTCAATCTGATCGAGGGTTACGTCAATCTGGTCCTGCTTGATCTTTTTTTGTTCGGCTTTTGAGAGCACATTGAGGTAATAGGTTACAATATTTAAAGTCACGTTATAACGTGCTTTTTCAATATTTTCGAGTTGTGCGAGGAGGTCGTACCTACGCATTTTTCGGGTATGGTGGTTTTCCAAACCGTCGAAAAGGGTTATATCAGCATTTGCCTGCAGGCTTTGGGTTTGAAATTGTTGATTAACATATTCGTAGGTATCCGGATTAATGGTTTTGCCAAAGTTAAAACTATGGTAGCCGCGGGCAGACAATGCAGGAGCCATTGCCCATTTTGACTGTTGGTGGTCATTTTCAGCCTGTTCGGCAGCAATTTTTTGTCTTTTGATGTTGATATTGTTTTCCAGGGCATAATTGATACATTCTTCCAAAGTCCAGGCATTTTGAGCTGAAAGCTCGACAATGCCGCATGCTTTGATCAAAAATCCCGTTAATACGATCATTGTGCTCAATCTTTTCATAGATCTATATATTATGTTTTTTATATTTTATCATAAATTGTGCCATGAAAATTAGTTTATTCATTATAAGCGCTTCATTAAACTGCCTGTATTTTTCTAATCAGCAAGAATGAACGAAAATGAAACAAGACTGTACGATATCGTACAGACTTACGGCCTGTCGGCGTTCATTTTTATATCTTATGCGTTTACTTAAAAATCACCTGCGTTAAAGAAATCTATTTTGCCATAAAAATCAAAGGATCTATCTTTGAAAAAAAAGTAAAAAAACCACCGTATGATGTACAAGGAAATATGGCATAAAATTGCCCAATCTGTTGCCCAACTGAATTTTTATTTGGATTCGGATATTAAGATCATGACTTTAAGTGGATTTAAGGTCAGAAACTTCCTGGTTACGGATGCTTCCATAAGAAAAGTCGGACCGTTTGACAAGGTAGAGATCAAATTCGTAAAAAAAGATGGTTGCACGCCACTTGCCAGTAAAACAATCAGTAAGTACCAGCTGGATAAGCGAACCATCATGGGATTGAATGATAAAGTTTTAAATTTTGTCTTTATCAAGATTGATTTTGAGGAATTCAGCAGCATCCCTTCTCTTGCCCTGAGCGATGAAACCGGCTTTGAAATTGGCCAGCTCACAGCTACATTGGGATATCAGCTTAATCAAGAAAATCTTGCGCTTAAAAGAGGGATGATCTCTTCTTTGTGTTCCTGTGAAGGCCATCAGTATATTCAGGTAGATACTTCCATAAAAGTTGGTAATGCGGGAGGCCCTTTAATAAATGTCGAAACAGGAAAGGTTATTGGCATCATTGGTAGCAAACTCACGGAGATCTCCAAATCATACCGCAATCTCAAGGAAATTATGAACAAGAATATTAAGCTGTTGAATCAAGATCGGAAGAGCACACGTCTGAACTCCAGTCACGTGAAACGATCTCG
>CAYYLT010000334.1:0-3423 GCA_964472385.1 uncultured Bacteroidales bacterium | reverse complement strand
TAAATCTCAAAATAAATATGATGTGCTCAATCATTGTGGAACCTGCATGCTTTATGCATTGCCTTGTTGTGTAGGTTGCTGCATGCAGGTTTCATATGGTTTTTGGTCTGTAATATTCCTAACCGGTGTTAATAATACTGGTTAGCAAAAAAATATATGCATTTTTATATGAACCCGTTAAAGTCTTCTTTGCCTTGTTTTTTTGTTCTTTTTTGCCTTATATCATGCAGTCCCCCTGCAACAGATATCCATGTCCAAAGCATTGCCAAAATGGATTATGTTGATAAGATCACCATGCGGGGTACCATCGAGGCCATTAAGACCCATAACATCAACAGCCCGCCGGAAATCTACAAAGGACTCATCCAATACATCATCCCGGAAGGCACATATGTTGAGCCCGGCGATACGGTAGCCATTATAGAATCTAGAGAGACTGTGAATGATTTTGAAGATGCGCTGAAAAGGTTGGAAGTCGCTAAGTCAGAGTACAACCAGACCAAGGCCGAGCTGGATCTGGATAAGGCGCAACTAATGGCACAAATTCAAACCATTGAAAAGTCTGTCCTGATATCAGACCTGGATTCTGTTCTCATTCAATTTACCACCCCTTCAGAGCAGAGGGTTATCCAACTGGGCATTGAAAAAGCCCGCATTGAAAAACAGCGAATGCTTAAAAAGCTTAATCTGCTGGAAAGCATACAAGAAAATGAGTTAAAGACAAAGGAGATCATGATCAGGAAAATGGAGAACAGGATGAGTAAAGCCAGAAATGAAATGGACAAACTTGTGCTGACCACTGATGTAGGTGGTTTTGTCATGCATCATGTAAATCGCAGGACCAGGACTAAAATCAAGGAAGGGGATGCTGTCCGGAGGAAGACACCTATTGTTCAAATACCTGATGTTTCAGCTTTTCAGGTAAAAATCATGGCGCTGGAAGCAGATTATAAAAAAATAAAATCCGAACAATCCGTTCGTATCTTTATGAATGCTTATCCTAACTTGCATTTGGACGGGAAGATTGACTATATTGCTCCAGTAGGGATACCCATTAAGCGGAATTCGGAAATCAAACAGTTTGAAATCTTAGCTGACCTTGATTCTTCCAATCTGTCCATTGAACCCGGAATAAGTGCCAATTGTGATATCGTTATCAATCATATTGAAGATACGCTTGTGGTGCCTATGGTGGCAATTTTTAATGAGGATAGCATGCAATACATATACAAAAAGCAAGGTAAGACTTTTATCAGGCAGCCGGTAGAAATCGCTGTCGATAATAATCTGGAAGCTGTCGTAAAAGCAGGTATAAAAGCTAACGATGTTATTGCACTTCAAAAACCACCCGGATCATTGGTCGAATAAAAACTTATCACTGATATATAGAGTTTGCTGATCTTTTCAGTAAACCTGTAATAAAACAAAGATTTAAAGCAGAAACCTCATGCCAGTATTTGATAAACCTGTAACCATCCTCATGCGTGTTATGTATATTTTTCCCATGCTTATTTTGCTGGGTTGTTCATCGGATAAGTTTTCTGAAGTTGAGACATCAACTGTTAAACGGGGTGATTTTGTCATTGATATTACCGAGGAAGGTAAAGTTGAAGCCACAAGCGCATTGAATATTTCATCTCCCAATATATCATGGCGTTTTGGAATGCTAAAAATCACTTACCTCATTGAGGATGGTGCACAAGTGTCGCCCGGTGATACCGTTATTGAATTTGATCCTTCGGATGTACAAAAAGCCATCATTGATGCAAAAGCAAATCTTGATATTGCAAAAGCCAATCTAGAAAAACAGCACTCTCAGAATGAATCCTCACTGGCGGATCTAAAGGCTGATCTGAAAGTAAGGCAAATTGACTATCAGATATCAGAAATAAAGCTGGAGCAAGCTGTTTATGAATCCGATATCACCAGGAAAGAGATACAGCTCAGTCTCGACCGGTCGAAAATTGAATTGGAAAAAGCCAGGCAGGAAATTGAGAACCAAAAGAAAATACAGCATGAAGAAATACAGAAGATTAAATTAAAAATTAAGCAACTGGAAACAGAATTGGAAGAAGCCTATGAAACATTGAACAGCCTTGTGGTTACCAGTCCGGGGTCGGGTATTGCGATTATTATGGAGAACAGGCGAACCGATGCCAAATGGCAGGTTGGGGATCAGCCCTGGTCGGGATATCCGTTGGTCAACCTTCCGGATATGAGTGAATTAAAAGCCGAGGTTGAAATTCATGAAGTGGATATTTCGAAGATCCGATTGGGTCAAAAGGTAGAAATCCGATTGGATGCTAATTCAGATTCCATATTTAGTGGAAAAGTAGGCTCTGTAGCCAACCTGGCAACCTATAAAAACCGCAATTCAAAGATCAAGGTTTTTCCGGTTGAAATTAATATTGACGGTACTTCCGAACAGCTCCTTCCCGGTATTACAGTGAGTTGCAGGATATTGACCAATGAAATCAGGGATGTGCTGTATATTTCTTTAGAATCTGTCTTTACAGAAAACAGCCGGGATTATGTATATCTTAAGAACCAATATACATTCGAGAAAACCGAAATCAAAACCGGTAAGCAGAATAAGGATTTTGTGATGATTAGACAGGGATTGGAACACGGAGATGAATTGGCCATGACCAATCCTTTCGCAGAAGATGAAGAAGGAGAAGAAAATTAATAACCTCATGAGCCGGAAAGATATGCCCCTAAAGCCATTTATTGCCGTGTTGGTGCTGATTGTTCTGTTCGCTTGCCATCGTCAGGAGGATGGCAAATTTTATGCCATCCACAAAGGACAATTTAAAGCTTCCATCACCCAAAGCGGCGAGCTGCAGGCGGTAAAAGCCAAGCCTATTATCATGCCTTTTGTAGGCTGGCGTTATGGATACCGGTATAAAATTATTGGATTGCTCGAGCATGGAGCTAAAGTCTCTAAAGGCGATTCCATAGCAAAAATAGATCCTTCCTCTATTATGAAATATCTGATTAAAGAGGAAAGTGATCTTGAAGTGCAGCAGGCAGAGTTAAATCAAATGATAACCAGAGAGGAAAACCGGATAAACAACTTGAAATCACAGCTTACTGTTATGCAATTGCAATATGAGCAAAAGAAGTTGGAAGTTGAAAAGTATAAGTTTGAATCCGAGCGTAAGCAGAAAATTAAAGCCCTTGAATTTAGACAAGCACAAATTCGTCTGAATAAAATATTGAGGAAGATAGAATTATCCAGAATAGTCAAAAAAAACAATATCAAAATTCAACATATACGCATCGAGAAAATCAAAAACAATATCGTTGAGGCGAATAGCGCATTGAAACAACTAACCATCCGCAGTCCAATTTCCGGTATTTTGCAATTGAATAAGAATTACAGAACAAGGCAGTTGGTTAAAGTTGGGGATGAAATATGGC
>CAYYLT010000333.1:0-3429 GCA_964472385.1 uncultured Bacteroidales bacterium | reverse complement strand
AGGAATAAGCAGAATATTTAGCGCTATGGTAATCCCGGCACCGATAAGGGCGATAAGCGCACCATATTTTGTTAAGTTGTTTAACTTATACCAGATAGAAAGATTGTAATTGATACCCAGAAACAGATTAGCCAGTAAGATGACGGGAACAATATGCAAACCCGAATAAAATTTGGTGTCGATAAAATGTTTAAAAAGATCAATATACAGGGTTACCAGCAAAAAGATCAACAACCCGAAAATGATGAAATAGCGCATAACCTGCGCATAAGTATTTTTTGCATCATAATCGCGCATTTTGGAAAAGTAAAAGGGTTCCGCGGCATACCGGAACATCTGAATAAAAATCGTCATCAACATACCCAGTTTATAATTGGCCCCATAAATACCCAGTTGTTCCATTGGAAATTCATCCTGCGGAACCAATCTTTTTATCAGCTCTTTATCAGCTACCTCGTTTATGGTACCGGCCAGGCCCACTACCAGTAACGGCAGACTATAACGCAAAATACGCATTAACAAGCGAAATGCTATAAACCTTAAAGAAATACGAAGCTCCGGAATTAAGCATATAAAGGTAAAAAAGGTTGCAAGCAGATTGGATATCAAAACATAAGCTACATCCATCATTGGATCATACAACAACAACAACGGTGAGGAAGGAAAATGTTGCTGTACATACGGGAGCATCACATAGAAAAAAAAGTTAAAAAAAAGGTTAACCCCTACATTGAAAATTTTCAGGTAGCCAAATTTTTTGGCTTTCTCTTCAAACCGCAATTTGGCAAAAGGTACGGCCGAAACCGCATCAAACGCTACAACGCAGGAAAACAATAAAATCAGATGGGGTTTACCGGAATACTGAAGAAAGCGGGCTACCGGATCCTGAAAGAGAAAGATCAAAGAAAGAAAGATCAGGGTAGTCGTAAAAAGTGAAACCATAATGGTGGAAAACACCCTGGCAGGCTCCTGTTCGGATTTGATAAATTTAAAGTAACCGGTTTCCAACCCATAAGTCAACAAGATCAATAAAAATACAATATAAGCATACAGGTTGGTAACCATGCCATATTGGGCCTCAGTAAAAATACGGGTATAAAACGGGGTCAGCACCACATAATTCAGAAAGCGCGGTACGATGGTACCCATCCCATATAAAGCAGTTTGACCGGCTAGTTTTCGATATTGTTGCACCTGAAAAAAATTTTATGCTTAACGCCCGTATTAATTTATATCTGTAAGCTATATAACAACCCTTGCAAAAGACAAACAAAAATAATATTTTTGATATTGATACATAATATAGTATTATTCCCTGAATTATAGAACATTAATCTCCGATATGATGCAACAACAATGGCAACAAATCCAACAATATATCCGGGATTCATTCCATATCGAACCCGAGCTACACAACATCCTCTATTTGATCGGTATTCAGGAATTGGGTTATGGTTTTAACAAATTTGATAAGGATATCAAAACAAAAGTTTTTAATTTTGTTTCGCTTTATATGATGCGTTTTTTGAGTCACGAAGAAAAAACAGCGATCCGCAAGGAATCAATAGATGATCAAGATTATGAAACAAAATTATATAAAAAAGCTATAATCAATTATTTTAAACAACAAGATCTTATATGAATTTGATGGATAAAATCAACAACCATTTGCAAGAGATCAATGATTTTGCGTCGGATGATCCTGCGGAGATCGAATCTTTTCGCATCAAATATTTAGGCAGAAAAGGCTTACTAAATGAACTTTTTGAAGAATTCAAGCAGGTACCTAAAGAAGAAAAACCTTTGATCGGTCAAAAGATCAATGAATTAAAGAAATCAGCCAATGAAAAGATCCGCACATTACAATCTACGCTCCAAAGATCGGTAGATAAAGCGGTGCAGGATGTCACCCGCCCTGCTTATCCCATAGAAACAGGCAGTCTGCATCCCATTACATTGACCAAAAAAGAGATCATTGACATTTTTCAAAGGCTTGGATTTACCATCTCTGAAGGTCCGGAAATTGAAGATGACTGGCACAATTTTTCCGCTTTGAATTTTCCCGAAGCTCATCCCGCAAGAGATATGCAGGATACATTTTTCATTAAAAAAAATCCGGATGTATTGCTTCGCACGCATACCTCATCAGCCCAGGTCAGGGTAATGGAAAATCAGCAACCCCCCATTCGCACAATATCTCCGGGCAGGGTCTTTCGCAATGAAGCCATCAGCGCCAGAGCCCATTGTATTTTTCATCAAATCGAAGGATTATACATTGATAAGGAAGTGTCTTTTGCCGATTTAAAGCAAACGTTGCTCTATTTTGCCAAAGAAATGTTTGGACACGATACGCAGATCCGCCTGCGACCTTCATACTTCCCATTTACCGAACCTTCAGCCGAAATGGATATTTCCTGCACCCTTTGTAAAGGAGAAGGATGCAAGATATGTAAATATACCGGTTTCCTTGAGATACTGGGATGTGGTATGGTGGATCCGAATGTGCTGAAAAGTTGTGGTATTGATAACACCACATATACCGGTTTTGCATTCGGTATGGGTATTGAAAGAATTGCCCAACTGAAATTTCATGTCAACGATCTCAGGCTTTACTTTGAAAACGACGTGCGTTTTCTCTCACAATTCAAATCCAAGATATGACCGAAGCCGGCAAATTTATGAGAAGCCTCCTTTGGGTTTATACCATACGCTCTATGGATACCTGCCAAATGTTGCAGCTACAAAAAGCCTGACGCATGTATAATACAGGCTGAATGACGGAAATAAAGCGTTAAAGGAAGCTTAAGATACTTTTTCCCCATTAACCCGAATTTCAGCAGTCATATCAATAACCTGTTTATATACTGCATTGACGCCGCAATAACGTTCCTCAGAAAGGTCAACAGCTTTTTTCAATTTATCCAGCGGCAGATCTTTTCCTTTAAAACCGTAGATAACATGCATTTTATGATAATATTTCGGATGTTCGCCGGTCTGATCAGCCTGTACTTCTACGAAAAATTCATCCAATTCAACCCGCATCTTCCCTAATATACTGATGACATCCATTCCCGTGCAACCCGCAAGGGCAAGCAGCATAAAAGGTTTAGGACGCGGGCCCTGATCAGATCCTCCTTTATCCGCTGAGGTATCCAGGGTTATCTTATGGCCGTTGACATCCCCTTCAAATTGCATATTACCCACATGCGTTATTTTTACCGATGATTCCATAAAACTTTAATTTTAGAATTTTTATTTTTTATGATCAAAATTAATGTAATTTTGTTTAAACATGAGAAAGGTCATATTTTTTTTTCTTTGCGCCTGTAACCTGTATTATTCATGCGTCAAGTTTTGGGTAGATGCAAGGCGTCGAAACCCGCATGCAGCAAGCTTCACAACAAGGACATGAATAAAAATGCGGGTTCC
>CAYYLT010000332.1:0-3500 GCA_964472385.1 uncultured Bacteroidales bacterium | reverse complement strand
CCATAAAGTGAGATACAGGTTATAGAGTCTATCCCCGCAAAAAACGCAAAAAATATATTATTTTAACAAAACAAGCAAAATGCTAATATTCTTATATTTAAAAAGGTTTGTTCATTTTTTGTGCATAATACAGGCTAAAGTGAATTTTTTTTAGTAGTCTTTAACACATCATCTACTTCGTTGGCTTTAGCTCGCAGTATGCATATACAGCTTCGCTTTGCCGCCTTGTAGCTGATGTACTAAAAATTTTTCCAGCAAACCCTTCTAATGTAAACACATTAGTTCATTTTGTTGTTTTATGGAAAAATATGCATACCATGCAAATCCGCGAATTGGTTAACTATTTAAATACTTCTATTCCACCTGGATTACAGGAAGATTACGATAATGCTGGTTTACTGGTTGGTGATGTGAGAAATGAACTCAAGGGTATGTTGCTATCTGTGGATGTTACTGAAAAAGTTGTTGATGAAGCGCAGGAAAAAAGTGCAAATTTTATCCTTTCACATCATCCTTTGATATTTAAAGGTCTGAAAAGGATTACGGGCCAGAATGATGTAGAACGTTCTGTGCTGAAAGCCATTAAAAATAACATAGCCATATATGCAGCCCATACCAATCTGGATAACCTCAAAAGTGGGATCAATTTTCTTCTGGCAGGTCAGCTGGGTTTGACAAATCAACGGATTCTCAGGCCTAAACAAAACCAGCTGGTCAAATTGGTGTTTTTTGTTCCGCATGATTATGCTGACAAGGTTAGAAAAGCTGTTTTTCATGCAGGTGCCGGGACGATAGGAGATTATGATCAATGCAGTTATAATTTGGAGGGTCAGGGTACTTTCAGACCCGGTGAAGCCTCGGATCCTTTTTCAGGGAAAAAAGGACAAATGCATCTGGAAGAAGAAACCAGGGTGGAAACTTTTTTCCCGGACTATTTGACAGATCAGGTCATTGATGCTATGGTTGAAGCACACCCTTATGAAGAAGTGGTCTATGACCTGTATCCTTTGAAAAATTATGACAAAGACGCTGGTGCCGGTGTGATCGGAGACCTGGAACCAAAGGTATCTGAAAAAGAATTTCTTGATCTGATCAGAGACAAAATTCAAACAGGATGCATCAGACATACTCAATTCCTGTATTCCTTTGTTTCCCGCGTTGCAATATCAGCGGGAAGTGGAAGTTTTTTATTGAAAGATGCTATCGCACAGGGTGCCGATGTATTTATCTCTGCTGATTTTAAATACCACGATTTCTTTGAAGCTGATGAGAAGATCCTTATTGCAGATGTTGGGCATTATGAAAGTGAAAAAATGAGTAAGAAGTTCTTTTATGACTTAGTTACAAAAAAATTTCCTAATTTTGCGATCCATTTATCAGCAGTTGATACAAATCCAATAAATTACTATTGAATATGGCTACCAAAAAAAAGCAAAGAACCGAAACAACTGAGTATTCCGTAGAAGATAAGCTTAAAGCCCTTTATGAACTTCAAACTGTAGATTCTTCCATTGATAATATTCAAAGATTAAGGGGTGAACTGCCCCTGGAAGTTCAGGATCTGGAAGATGAAATTGCCGGGTTGGAAACGCGTGTTACAAACTATGAAAATGAATTAAAGGAGCTGGAGAATAAAATTTCCAATAAGAAGAATGAAATTAAAGAATCTGAGCAACTGATAGAAAAATATAAAAAACAACAGAATAATGTCAGGAATAACCGGGAATATGAAGCGCTTTCCAAAGAAGTCGAATTTCAGTCATTGGAGATTGAATTGCGGCAAAAACATATCAAAGAATTTGAAGATAAAATAAAGAAAAGACAAAAAGACATTGATAATTCAAAGAAAGAACTGGAAGAACGCAAAGAAGATTTGAGAAGCAAAAAGGAGGAGTTGGATTCTATAATTGCAGAGACTCAAAAGGATGAGGAATCGCTAAATAGCCGTTCCGAAAAAATACGGGAGATTGTTGAACCCCGGTTGCTTAATGCTTACAAAAAGATACGGAATAATGCCAGGAATGGTCTGGCTGTAGTTACTGTAGAAAGGGATGCCTGTGGCGGATGCTTTAATAAGATCCCTCCGCAGCGCCAATTGGATATTCGCTCGAGGAAAAAAATTATTGTATGTGAATATTGTGGAAGGATACTTGTTGATCCGGAGCTGGCAGAAGAGATAAGTTCAAAAGTTAAGAACAAGAAAACATCATAAAGTTCCTTTATTCATCAATAAAGGATATATCTCCTTCCTTATACAAGACAGAAGTAAATGGCTTGTATTCAGTTTTTGTGTGTATAAGGTAGGTTATTTGGGTACTTTAACTTTGTATCTGACTTCAAATTTGCCTTTGGAAATGGCGTTTAGCTTGTTTCTGATCAGGCGTTTCTTCAGGGGGGTAACTTTGTCTGTAAATAAGATACCCTGCAGATGATCATATTCATGCTGGATGATCCTGGCTGCAATACCGCTATATTCTTTTTCATGGTAATTGAAATCCGCATCATAGAAACGCATGCGGATCTTTTCCGGTCGTACGATCTCCTCCCTTATATCCGGTATACTCAGGCATCCTTCTTCGAAGGTGGTTTCATCACCATATCGGTCCGTGATCTCAGGATCGATAAAAGTCATTTTAAAATGCTTTAGGACTGGGTCATCTTTTTCCAGCGGTGAACCATCAATAACAAAAACCTGAAGCGCTTTGCCAACCTGTGGAGCTGCCAGCCCGACACCATCGGAATGGTACATGGTGTCCCACAGGTCCTGGATAAATTGATCAATACCTTGCTCCCCCTTTTCGATGCGCCTTGCTACCTTGCGCAATATAGGGGATCCATAGATGTATACAGGTAATATCATGATGATTGATATCTTTTTTTCTCTAAAAACGATTGCAAAATTATGGTTGCACTTATCTTGTCTACTGCTGCTTTATTTTGTCTTTGTTTTTTTTTCATTCCTCCGCGCAGCATGGTGTCCCGCGCTATAACCGAAGAAAACCGCTCGTCTTCCAGCACTATAGGAATACCAGGAAATCTATTTTTCAATTTACGAACAATTGGTTTGATATGTTGAACAGCCTCAGAGTCCTTATTGTTCATTTGTTTAGGATGACCTACTACAATAGTATCAACCATTTCCTTTTCCACATAATCATCCAGAAATTGATACAATGTATTTGGATGGATTGTGGTCAGTCCGCCAGCAATCATTTGCATGGGATCGCTTACCGCCAGGCCAACACGCTTTGTTCCGTAATCTATAGCTACTATTCTGCCCACGCTTTGCAACAGCTTTTGTATGTATTTTGTGACAAAATTAATGAAATTTCATTTCATCCCGCACGATTGTTTAGATTAATTCTTAATAAAAAACTTATGCTATCCCTGCATTATTTTGTAACCTGTATTTTTCATAAAAAAATGATGAACATTTATAAATATAAGAACATTAGTGCTTTACGTGTTATGTTCAAAAAATTCTATTTTCATACATTTTT
>CAYYLT010000331.1:0-3515 GCA_964472385.1 uncultured Bacteroidales bacterium | reverse complement strand
TTATATTCTTTTGTTTATAACTGTTTTTCCATTTTTTATGAATAATACAGGCTAAAGGCGTTTTCCAAAAGCACTCTTTGCCCCGGCAGATCTCTCTTTATAACCTCTCCTCGTGTTTAAACTTTACAGCTTGTATAATAGAAATTCTTAAACAACTTTTAACATAAATTATTATTTATACAATGATGGAGAAAAAGACCTGAAAGTCTTATTATGCGTTACTTCCATTTATTTTGCTTGTTTAGAATGATGTTTCAAAATGAAAAACACATCAAAAAAAATTTGCATCACTGTTTAATTTTTTATATCTTTGCTTAGACATTGATAACATCAAAAACCCTAACATTATGAAAGCAATAGAATTTAACCAACAACTTATAGATCTGGAAGACAAACTGGAAAGGTTTGCCATGAGCTTAACCTCAGACCACGAGGAAGCCAAAGATCTGCTGCAGGAAACCTATTACAAAGCCTTGGCCAACAGGGATAAATTTATAGGTCACTCTAATCTGAAGGCATGGACTTTTACCATTATGAAAAATACCTTCATCAATAACTATCGTAAAAAGCAGAAGGAAAACACCCATAATGATAAAACGGACAACAACTATTTTCTGAACCAGTCGGATGAGAATTCGACCGTCAGACCTGATAGTGAATATTCCATTATAGAAGTCAACAAAAACATTGAAGCATTGCCGGATGAGTTTCGGATACCCTTCAAGATGTTCCTCTCAGGTTATAAATACAAGGAGATTGCCGAAGAACTGGAGCTTAAAATCGGTACGGTAAAAAGCCGGATATTCTTCACGCGCAAAAAATTATCAGAAAAACTTCAGGGCTACTAAGCATATAAAATCGACTTTTCCAAAAAGCTCTTTAACCTCGTTAAAGAGCTTTTTTTTATTTGCCTGTAAAAATGTATTATTTTTATCACCTCAATAGCTTTAAAATGGAACATAAGGCAGGTTTTGTCAACATTATCGGTAATCCCAATGTAGGGAAATCCACCCTGATGAATCAGCTTGTGGGTGAAAAAATATCCATTATCACCTCAAAAGCCCAGACCACAAGACACCGGATAATGGGTATCGTTAGCGGCGATAATTTTCAAATTGTTTATTCGGATACACCAGGTATTATCCAGCCCCATTATAAACTTCATGAAAAGATGCTGCGGTCAGTCAATCTTGCGCTGGAAGATGCCGACATTCTGCTTTATATAACCGACATCAAAGAAAAGTATGACAAACACCGGTATTATATCGAAAAACTGCAAAAAGCAGATATTCCTATTATTTTGATTGTCAATAAGATTGATCTATTAGAAAAAGATGAACTCGCAGACATATTGTCAAAATGGAGGGAATTACTGCCCAAAGCACATATTAATCCCGTTTCGGCTCTTAAAGGATACTACCTTCCGGAAATTTTTGATATAATCCTGGAATTGCTTCCGCACAACCCCCCCTACTACCCCAAAGATACCCTTACGGATAAGCCCGAACGCTTTTTCGTTTCTGAGATTATCCGGGAAAAGATCTTCACCCACTATAAAAAAGAAGTACCCTATTCTACTGAAGTACAGATCGATGGATTTAAGGAGACCAAGCAGATACTAAGAATAAGCGCTACAATTTATGTTTTACGGGATAGTCAAAAAGCTATATTGATCGGCAACAAAGGTGAATCCATCAAAAACATAGGTATACTGGCCAGAAAGGAGCTTGAAGCCCTTTATGACAAGCAGGTACATCTCGAACTGTATGTAAAAGTACACCGGGAATGGAGAGACAAAGAGGGTTTTCTCAGATCTCAGGGATACAACAAGTAGCATGGGCCAAAACTATCTTTATACAGGTAATCCTATAACAACATGGCAAAAGACACGGTAGCAATAGTAGGAAGACCCAATGTGGGAAAATCAACCCTCTTCAACAGGCTTACTGAAACCAAGCGGGCCATAGTGGATGAGATGAGCGGTGTTACCCGGGACCGGCATTACGGAATGGTTGAATGGGAAGGTAAAATATTCAATATCATCGACACTGGCGGATATATCGAACATTCCGAGGATATTTTTGAAAAAGAGATCAGAAAACAGGTAAAGCTGGCCATTGATGAAGCCTCTGTCATTTTGTTCATTTTGGATGTTATTACCGGCATAACGGATTTGGATGCAGAGATGGCTGAAATGCTTCGCAAAACGGAAAAAAAAGTCTTGCCCGTGGTTAATAAGGTAGACAATTACCAAAGGCAATATGAAGCCAGTATTTTCTATGGTCTGGGTCTGGGCGAGCTTTTTTGCATCTCATCCCTCCATGGTTCAGGTACAAATGATCTGCTGGATGAAATTATCAACCATCTCCAGCTCAATGACACATCACCGGAGGAAGGAATACCGCGCTACGCGGTAGTAGGAAGGCCAAATGTCGGAAAATCCTCACTGATCAACATTTTGATCGGGGAGGAAAGAAACATCGTTACAGCAGTTTCAGGTACTACCAGGGATTCTGTTTATACCCGTTACACCAAATTCCAACACGATTTTTTCCTGGTTGACACGGCGGGTCTGAGAAAAAAAGGCAAGGTACATCAAGATGTCGAATTTTATGCTGTCATGAGAGCCATTCGTACCATTGAGCATGCGGATGTATGCCTTTTGATGATTGATGCTGCCCAGGGTATTGAATCCCAGGACCTGAACATCTTCAAATTGATTCAACAAAACCGGAGAGGTATCGTATTGCTGGCCAACAAATGGGATCTGATTGAGAAAGACAGCCATACCGCCACAAAATACAAACGCTGGATCAGACAAAAAATAGCTCCCTTTCAAGATGTTCCTGTTATTTTTACTTCTGCCATTTACAAACAAAGAATCCATAAGGTATTGGAAACGGCTGAACAGGTGTATCAAAACCGAAGAAGAAGGATCACGACCTCGCAGCTCAATAACGTCATTTTAAAGGCTGTGGAAAAATACCCTCCACCTGCTGTAAGGGGTAAATACATTCAAATCAAATATGCTACCCAACTATATACCTATGCTCCTTCGTTTGCTGTCTTTTGCAATTATCCGCAGCATGTTAAAGAACCTTACAGAAGGTATATCGAAAATGTACTGAGAAAAAACTTTGACTTCACCGGTGTTCCCATACAGATATTTTTCAGGAAGAAATAGCAGGGCTATGAATACAGTTCCATTGAATATTTGTTGAGCTTACAGACATTGCATTTTATACTTACCATGTAATATTAAACCGCGAAGTGGCATCAAGGGCTTCACCAGCGAAACACGAAGGGCTTTTGGATAAATAGGGTCTGCTGAAAAACACAAAAAAACCTTAAAATCAACAGGCTTTTTCAGCAAACCCTAAATAATGCTTCAATGCTTGAATGATTCAATGTTTGAATAAGTTGGTAGTTGCTGCCCGCAATGTCTAATGACAACCAACAGGGGCCGGCAGATCGGAAGAGCGTCGTGTAGGGAAAGAGTGTAGATCTCGGTGGTC
>CAYYLT010000330.1:0-3518 GCA_964472385.1 uncultured Bacteroidales bacterium | reverse complement strand
CCGTATTCCTGCTCCATCATGTCACGAAGCCTTTGTTTCAGTTGTTCTACATCGTTCAACCAATTGTTGATGGATGCAATGGAGCTTTTGGCAGCATCAATCTTATTCTGTTCATCTTCGATATTGCTGTTGACTTCTTCAATTTTCAGGTTGATTTGTTCCAGCCGGGTATCGTCTCCGCCTTCTTTCAGGGTCTTGTTTCTCTGACGCAGATACTGATTTTTTTCTTTCTCCAGCAGTTCAGTTTTTTGCTTAGAGAGTTTGATTTGTTGCCGGTGGATTGCAAGTTGGTTCCTTTTCATTTCGGTTTCTTCTTCTAGTTCTTCAAGCCGGCTGTCAATCTCCTCAATGCCTGTAACAAGTTTTTTCCTGGCTTGTTGCTGTTGTTCATTGACCTGTTTCTCCTGGGCTACAAGCGTATCTTTTCTGGTCTCCAGGCCGCTGATCTGGTTTTCAATCTTCGAGAGACTGTCATTCATCTCTTCCAATGTTGCCTGTAGTGTTGCTTGTTGTTTTTTGAGGCTATTAAGTTGCTCTTGTTTCTGCGTCTTTGCGAATTCTTTCTGACTTTGAGTCAGTTTTTCGATCTCACTATCGATTTGTTCTCGTTCACTCAAGAGCTCATTTTGTTCTTTTTCGAGTGAATCTTTTACAGCGGTTAGCTCATTGAATGTTTCTTCCACGGCTTCCTGCTGTCTTTCCAGTACCTGAGTTTGCTTCTGAACAAGTTTTTCCGCTTCTTTTTCTGCTTGAGGATTTGTACATCCACCCATGCTAAAAATAACTACAGAAAGTCCAATGACTATTTTCTGCAGGAATTGCTTCTGTTTTTTTTGTGTTTCCATGATGTTTAAATGTTTACTTTATTGATTAATATAATTGGTTTAATGGCCTGACTAAGGCTCAATAATTTCAAACTTTTCTGATATTAAGCGAGCTGTGGGTATCACATATTGCGACTTTCCTTCCTTTATGGTAACATGCATCCGGTCAATTTTGGTGATCTCACCCTGCATGTTATCATATTTAATATACTGCCCAACATGAAAATTACCCCTTCCATAATATGAAGAAAGGATATTTTTAAAGATTTCCCTTGAAGATATAGCAAATGCTACAGCAAACGCCAGCAGGAAAGAACCGATAATTAAAGTTATATTCGATGTAAGAAGCGATGTTTCTACACCGGCTTGTTCTAAAGCAGTGATAGAAACGATTATCATGATAATGTAAAAGGCCGTTTCAGCAAGCAATGAAGCCGATGCGATTTCAAAGGATTGCAAAGTGGTTTTAATAAAGTCCTTTATCAGGTTGCTTAGGTAAAATCCCACCACAAATATGATAATGGCACCGAATAGCTGTGGAAGGTAAGTAATTAACTGGTTGAAAGACTGTGAAACGGCAACCCAGCCTAATGTGTCGGTAGCTGTAATAATAAATAACAATAGAATAACCCAGTATACAAATTTTCCGATAATTTTACTGGGAACTATCTTGTATTCTGCTTTCTGCATCCACTGTAATTCATTTATCCGGCTTGCCAACTTATCAAAATGCAGCAGACGGAATAAACGGGTTATTAAACGGGAAAATATTTTTGCCAGTAGCCAACCCACCAGCAGTAGAAGAACAGCCGCAAGGATTCCGGGTAAAATTCGCATGACTTCCTGACCTAATGTAGTTAACGACTCTAACATAATTTGTCTCCATTGTTCAAGTTGATTCATAACTGATTATTTTTATGATTCGTACCTTTTTTGGATCTGTTAAAGAGAAGATCTCCCATGGTTTTTCCGAATTTAAGTGTAAACAGTTCTGCGGAGTCAGCAAACAGCTTACGCATCTTAACATCTTTTATTATCCTTTCCTTCAGTTCTTCCGGAGGTTCCACATCCTCATAAATTTCTTTAAATGGATTATTTTTCTTTCTCATACTTCCATGTTTTTAAATTGCGCTTTATGTATTTTGTGGGCTTTCTTTTTTGCCCGGCTTATACGCATCTTTGCAGTACTTTCATTGATTCCGAAAACTTCCTTAATTCCATTTATCGACAATTCGTCACGGTATTTTAATATCAGTATCAACCGTTCTTCGGTGTTTAGTTGATCAAGCACGTACAACAACTTATTTGTTTTGATGTTTAATAATTCACTGTCACTAGGTTCTTCAGGCATCAATGGGATATGCTCCATATTGGCGTCAAATTCATTTTTATTTTGTTTAGAGCGGATGATGTCAATTATGTGGTGATTTGTTATAGAATAAACCCATGTAGAAAAGGCAGCATCACCTTTGTAGGTCTTGAGACGAAGAAATATTTTCAGAAAGATGTCATGTGTAATATCTTCTGAATTCTCCAGATGCCCGAAAGTAGCCAGTACTTTATTAAAGATAACCTTCACGTATCTGTCATAAAGCACTCCACAGGCATCAATTTCTCCTTTTTCAATAATTAACGCTGTTAATTCCTTATCTGAATATTTGGTAAAATCGTTCACTAAAGTTTCAATTTGAATATATAAACTGCCAGCTTATATTAACCTGTATTATTTATAAAAAATGGAAGAACATTATAAACTAATCTTAAACATATTTTTTCAACCTTTTAGACGGAGAATTTTTTAAAAGTCACAAGATTGATGTTTTTTTTTATTGAGAAATCACCCCTTTTTGAAAAAATACAAATTCAAATCGTATACTATACCGAAAAAAATATTTCCATTTTGCTATATTCACCAAATATTTTTAATTTTAACAAAAATAAGTTCAGATGGTGAACTGCTGGAATAATTTACAATTTATGATGCAATAAGTCTTTATTCCAAGGTCATTATTTTATTCAAAAAACAAATACCAACAAACCTTATAACATGATGCAAACGAACATTAGAGATGTCAAAATGCTCCTTACGGGAGCGGTAGCCCTGCCTTTTTTATCCTCATGTGTTACCGAAAGTGGGGAGGAAAGTGAAAGGCCAAATGTATTGTATATCATTGTCGATGATTTAGGCAAGCATGATTTAAGCTGCACAGGCAGTGAATATTATGAAACCCCCAATATTGACAGACTTGCCGGTGAAAGCATGAATTTCACCAATGGATATGCCGCCAGTCAGGTATCCAGTCCCGCACGGGCGAGTATAATGACCGGTAAATTCACAGCCCGCCATGGCATTACGGACTGGATAGGAGCCAGTACCGGAGAAGACTGGAGGAAAACGGGACGGCATAATAAATTGTTGCCTCCCGAATACGTAGATCATCTTCCCCATGAGTATGTAACATGGCCTGAAGCGATGAAAGAGGCAGGATATAAAACATTTTTTGCCGGCAAGTGGCATCTGGGAGATGAAGGCTCTTATCCTGAAGACCATGGCTTTGATATCAATCAGGGAGGGTTTGAAGCTGGTGGACCATATACGGGTGGTTATTTTTCTCCATTTAACAATCCGAAAATGAAAGACCATGAAGATGAAAAAGGCATGAGCCTTCCCGAAAAACTTGCCAAAGAAACAAA
>CAYYLT010000329.1:0-3530 GCA_964472385.1 uncultured Bacteroidales bacterium | reverse complement strand
GGTGCAAAATAAAAAGTAACAATTATGCTAAAAGTATTGTATTACGATTGTTTTTCGGGAATAAGCGGAGATATGAATTTGGCTGCCATGATTGATCTGGGTATGGATGAAAAATATCTCAAAGCATCGTTGAACAATTTGGGATTAGAAAATTATGAAATAGAGGTCACGCGTGAATCACGCCATTCTATATCCGGTACGCGGGTGGATGTTCGCGATCTGTCGCAAACCCATTCTGGTGAGACACACCGCCACGCTCATCATCATCATAATCATGATCATGATCATACGGATGAAGCACATCATTCACATAATGAGCATGCCCATTCCCATGATCATTCGAAAGGAGCGGAACATGATCACGAACACCATGTCCACCGTAACCTGGATCATATTAACGCCATGTTGGATGATAGTTCGCTGAAAGAGGAGGTCAGGGATATCAGCAAAAAGATGTTCAGGTTAATTGCTGAAGCAGAAGCAAAGGTACACGGGACTACCGTGGATAAGATCCATTTTCATGAGGTAGGTGCTGTTGATTCCATCGTGGATATTGTTGGAGCTGCAATATGTTTGGATTATTTCCATGTCGATAAAATTATGAGTTCAAGTGTACAACTTGGAGGTGGTTTTGTAACATGCGCACATGGAACGATGCCAGTGCCAGCCCCTGCAACGGCTGAAATACTTAAGCATATACCGGTAAAGACCGGTGCTGTTCAAAAAGAAACCACTACCCCAACCGGTGCTGCTATTTTGGCTGCAAATGCTGCGGTCTTTACCGATGAAAACCACATGAAAATAGAAAAAATCGGCTATGGCATCGGACATCAAAAATTGGAAATACCCAATATCTTGCGGGTTTACCTTGGTTGGGAAGACGAAGAACAAGAAAACAATTACACCACACAAACCGTTTATGAAATCAGTTGCAATTTGGATGATATGAATCCCGAACATTATGAGTATGTTATGGAGCAACTCTTTGCCGCAGGGGCAGATGAGGTGTATTTTAGTTCCGTGGCAATGAAAAAGTCTAGACCCGGAACCAAATTGAGTATTTTATGTAAACCTGAATTTGAAAAGGTTATCAATCGTATATTGTTTAATCATACCAGCACACTGGGTCTGCGTCGTACTACCCTCCAAAAATCCGAACTGGAAAGACATTTTAAGCAAATCAATACCCGCTATGGTACGGTTACAATAAAGATGGGAATCCTAAATGGTAAACCCATAAAATATAAACCGGAATATGAAGATTGCCGAAAGATTGCCGAAAAACATAACCTGCCGGTCCAGGAAGTTTTTCATTCCATAATGAACGATGTTAGAAGAAATTTGTAGTTAATACATCATGATGAAGGGAGATGATAAATATCATAAGCTGCAACAAAACCTAAGCACATTAGGAAGTCTTGTTGTTGCTTTTTCCGGGGGAGTGGACAGTACCTTTTTGTTGGCTGCAGCCAAAGAAGTTTTGCGAGATGATGTATTGGCTGTTACGGTTAATACGCCATATATGGCAAGCTGGGAACAGCATGAAGCCAATACTATAGCCAGGGACATGGGCATAAGACATTTGGTTATTGAATATCCCATATTTCCGAATATTCAAGATAATCCACCCAATCGTTGCTACCTTTGCAAAAAGCAGCTTTTTACAGCTCTGGCAGAGGAAGCTGAAACCAGAGGCTATCAATATATTGCGGATGGAACGAATGTCGACGATTATGAGGATATACGGCCGGGCATTAAAGCTTTACGGGAGCTTGGAGTAAGAAGTCCCCTTGCCGAGAGTGGCTTGGGGAAGGATGATATACGCCGATATTCCAAAAAAATGGGATTGCCTACCTGGAATAAACCATCTTATGCCTGTCTGCTTTCGCGATTGCCCTTTCATACTCCGGTCAGACAGGATCTTCTCAATCGAATAGAACAAGCTGAAAAATTGCTCCGGGATATTGGATTTCCCGATTCGCGAATTAGAACCCATGAAGATATTGCAAGGATCGAAGTACCTCATGAGCAGCTTCAGGAATTTATTCAAAAATCCTCAGAAACAGATTTACCCAGGAAGCTTAGGAAGCTTGGATATCGTTTTGTTACACTTGATCTGGAGGGGTATAAAATGGGTAGTTTTAACAATAAAAATGAATGATAAACATGGATAAACCTTCAATGGAAAATATGCTGAAAAAAGTTCATCATGGTGAACTTTCTGTTTCCGAAGCCCTGAAAAAGCTTCGGTATTTTTTCTATGATGACATCGGACATACCAAGATAGATGATCACCGGGAGTTTCGGACTGGTTATCCAGAAGTAATCTATTGTTCAGGAAAAACACCCTTGCAGGTGAAAGAAATTTTCGAAGCAATGCAGGATAAAGATAACAATGTCATTGCCACCAGGGCTGATCAAAATGTATACAATGCTGTTCGCACTGTCATGCCTGAAGCAGAATATCATGATGTGGCCCGGATCATCACGCTCAAGAAAAAAGATATTCCATATGTACAAACGTCTGTATCTTTAGTTTCAGCTGGAACCTCAGATATGCCTGTTGCTGAGGAAGCTGCGATCACTGCTGAGTTTTTCGGTAATCCGGTACACCGGTTTTATGATGTGGGAGTAGCAGGTATTCACCGTTTGTACAGGAATATCGACCAGATCAATCAAGCCCGCGCAATTGTGGTTGTTGCTGGCATGGAAGGAGCTCTTCCCAGTGTTGTAGGTGGTTTGGTGGATAAACCGGTTATCGCGGTACCCACCAGTGTTGGTTATGGCGCTAATTTTCAGGGACTTTCAGCTCTTTTAGGCATGCTCACAAGTTGTGCCAGCGGCATAAGCGTGGTAAATATCGATAACGGATTTGGTGCTGGCTATATGGCCAGCATGATCAATAAACTATAGTTGGTTATTATGAATCATCGAGCATTGAAAGGAAATTTTTTTTTTCCGGTGTATGTACTTTGGCTTCTTCTCGCTTTTCAAGCGATAAGTGGTATTGCAGGTGGATTGGTGATGTTGCTCGACCCTTCGGGTAAAACCCTGAGCGTGCCTTTGATCTTTCTCATGGGCTCTCCTTTTTCAGATTACTTTTTCCCGGGATTATTCCTTTTGTTTTTTTTGGGTCTTTTTCCCTTACTGGGCCTTGTTGGTTTGATCTTCGACCGTTGGAGCTGGCCCAATTTACTTAATATTTATCAAAACAAACGATGGGGTTGGACCTATTCCCTCTATACCGGATTGATCTTAATTATCTGGATGGATCTGCAAATTGGTTTTATCGGATACTGGCATCCCGTTCAAACCTTCCATGCCCTGACCGGAGTTGCCATTGTTATTATTACCCTGCTGCCCCCGGTTAAGGATTATTATCAGACAAGATCTTAAGCATGGCAGGAATTCAATGGCATCGAAGGTATCTTGCATGCACTGCCCATAAAAGGTTATCTGTTTGAAGTTTGCTTAAGTAGGGTCTGCTGAAAAACACAAAAAAACCTTAAAATCAATAGAATAAACATATA
>CAYYLT010000328.1:0-3551 GCA_964472385.1 uncultured Bacteroidales bacterium | reverse complement strand
GGCTTCTAATAGGTATGCACGGGCAAAAGAAAAAAAAGAAAACACCCGAAAAAAGCTTATTAATCAGTTAGGCGGACAAGAAGCTTTCAAGAGGATGAAAAATCAGTATCACAATAAGCGGCTGTCAACATTGGTGCAAAATTCCGATAGACTCAACAGTTATTATATTAATGATCAAGAAATCATATATCTTAGGGATCCGGTATTTCGTTTACCGGATTCGAAAACCGGAAGGGCCCATTACTTCGCACCCGCAAAGCTTGTCGGTGGGCTTACAATCAATACCTTATGGTTTAATACAATCCGGATCTGGCTGGGGATATTGCTTTGGTATGTTTTGTTGTATTTTGATGTGCTGAATAAAATCATCTCTTATTTTGAAAGTATCCGCCTCAGAAGGATCGGAAGGAGAAGGTTTTTGAAACTTTTTGGATTACATTATAAGTGAATTCAGCCATTGTCTGGCACATGCATAATACAAATAAAATGCATTGCAAGCAAAAAATAATATTTTTTGATCCCATCGATGAAATCCATTGCGGTTATGAAAAAATTCATCTTTTTGATATATATGGTGATACAGGCAATGGCCCTTTATGGTCAAAGTAACGGAGTGGCCGAGCCTAAGCCTTATACACCTGCAACGCATGGCGGCGTTCAAACCCTGTTGCACAATAATAAGGACAGATTGTTTGATTTATATGATATTACCCAATATATCATTGATATTTCGGTAAGTCCGTTTGATACCTATATTCAGGGCAACACAAAAATCCGGGCAATTGTTAAAGCATTGCCTTTGGATACCTTTTTAATTCAATTGATTGATGAAATGACGGTTGATTCTGTTTTTTTTGAAAAGGAGAAACAGGATTATATACACACACAGGATAAAATCCGTATACCTTTAAATACTGATATTGCAAAGGGCGAGTCCTTTACGGTCACCATATACTATCGCGGCAATTCAACAGGATCTGGTGTGAGCACCGGGCATAACAAAATCTATGATAAAAACGTAACCTGGTCGCTTTCCGAGCCATTCCATGCCAAAGAATGGTTCCCCTGTAAACAGGTATTGGCGGATAAAGCAGATTCTGCCACGATAATGCTAAAAACAAAAAAAGGGTATGTTGCTGTCTCAAATGGTTTATTGCAACATGCCGAGCCGGTTGGAGATACTGCCGTAAAGTATTACTGGGTTACCCACTATCCGATCAATTACTATCTGCTTTCATTCGCTGTTTCAGATTACCGGCAATATAATTTTTATGCCGGGTTGCATACCGGTGACTCGGTTTTTGTCCAAAACTTTATTTATGATGATGATGATTATCTCAACAAATGGGAAAAAGATATTGACCGTACCGAAGAGCTTTTGGCCCTATACTCCGGGAAATTCGGAACCTACCCGTTTATCCGGGAAAAATACGGACATAGTTTAATGGAAAGGAATGGCGGTATGGAGCATCAAACCATAACCACACTGAGCAATTTCAGCTTCTTACTGGTAGCCCATGAGCTTACCCATCAATGGTTCGGAAATTATGTCACCTGTGCATCGTGGCAGGATATATGGATTAATGAAGGTTTTGCTTCTTACGGTGAGTATCTTGCACTGGAATATTTGGAAGCCGATAATACCCCTGACGAGTGGATGCAACAAGCCCACAAATATGCCATGAATGCCCCAAGGGGAAGTGTTTATGTGCCTTTTGAACAAATTGCGGAGGAAAACCGGATTTTCGATTTTAGGCTTTCTTACAAGAAAGGAGCAGCATTGATCCATATGATCCGTTATTTCATTGATAACGATCCATTGTTTTTCCAAATTTTAAGATCCTTTTTAACACGTTTTCAGCATGATGTAGCTACCGGCGAAGATTTTAAGCAAATGCTTCATGCGTACACCCCATTAAATTTTTCAAATTTTTTTAGCCAATGGTACTATGGAAAGGGTTATCCCACTTACAAGGTAACATGGCAAAACAAAAATGATTCGGTGTATATTGATTTTAAACAGACCACTTCAGCAGAAGAGCCGGCTTATTTTACCCTGCCTGTGGAATTGAGGCTTGAATCATCAGGATTTAAGGATACGGTAATTGTTGTTCAGCCCGCCAAAGACCATGAGACCTTATCGTTGTATTACCCCTATACCCTTGAAAACATCATCATTGACCCGGATAATTGGATTTTAAACGGACCCTCCGGAGCAACGCAAATGGATGTTCCCCTGGCTTCTTCCGGCATATTGAAATTGTATCCCAATCCGGCTGGAGATATTTTGAACATTGATTTGCAACAATTGCCTCATGATGCCCTTAAAAAGATTATTGTAAAAGAGATAACGGGTAGTATTCTCTACAGTTCGTCCTTCCGTAAAAATCAGTGGAAACTAAAAACCGGACAATTTAAAGCGGGGATTTATCTTATCGAAATACACTGTAACCATCAGCAATATGTAGAAAAATTCATCAAATTATAAACCCAAAATACCAGAATCTATCCTCCCGTAGAGCTAAAACTGCCGTATCTACTGAGATCAGTCCTGGGATTGGCACACATAACCGGTATTTGTGCCTGGTTGGCGATAATGTATTGTTCTTTTGCTCCCAGCACATAATCGGTGATACCAATGTCTTTGGTCGTCATAATCAAAATAATATCAGCATCTATCTTTTTGGCATACTCAACCGTCTCTTCTCCGACATGTGCAGAATCTATCTCCTGAATGTCATATGCAATAGAATGATTGGTGAATATTTTCTCAGCAAAATTAAGATTTATTTTTGTTCTCTGTTGTAAGCTTGAATCGCGCTGTTTTTTGGGCGTTATGATGTGAATTTTCACATCGAAATATTTGGCCAGAAATAATGCCCAGTTAACTTTCTGCTTTCCTTCTTTTTTATAGTCCAAAGGAAAAACCACATCCTTGAATATTTCCTTTTTGGAAGGCGGTGTCTGCACAACAATAAAAGGTACTTTAGATCCTACAATCACTTTTAATGCCCAACTGCCGGTTAGTTTCTGGACGCCTTTAATTCCATGAGTCCCCATAATCACGAGACTAATATTATGACTGGAGGAATAATTACTGATCTCATGAAATAAGCTCCCATCACGAACGACCGGTTCAAGATTGATTTGATATTTTGCCGTTAACCTTTCAATATCCTGGTTGAGCTTATCTTCAGCTTCCTCTTTTTGCTTCGCCGTTTTAACAATATGAATGAGCTGAATTTTATTCTTTAAATAGCTGGAGAGCTTAATGGCATGCTGAAGAGCGTTTTCCGTAACTTCGGTGAAATCCCAGGGTACGAGTATAGTGTCTTTTCTCATGCGGTTATTTTTTTATTTCGACGCGAAATATAAAGAATAATTTCTTGTTTTGCAAAAAATATTTTGTTTAGCGAAAGATTTTATCTCTCCGCTTGATAAGATTCTTTTCTGCCATAGCTGATGCCCCATTCACAAAACATTGAATATATAAGATATATGAAACCTGCATGCAGCAACCTACACAACAAGGCAATGTATAAAGCATGCAG
>CAYYLT010000327.1:0-3578 GCA_964472385.1 uncultured Bacteroidales bacterium | reverse complement strand
TTTTAAACATTTTTTCCGAGTGCGCCAATTTTTGGGCATCTGCTACGTTGCGAAACCCTCGAAGTAGGGTTTGCTGAAAAACACAAAAAATGCCTATAATAAATAGAATGCGTACATGTATTAATGGTATACAGGTGAAATAAAGGAATTAATAGGCCTTAAAGAAACAGTGAAAGTGACCAAGGATGATCAAAACCGGGTAAAATTTATCGTAAGGGATAAATATCAGGGCATATTACCCGTCAATAAGGGAATTTATCCAAATAATACAAAGCAGGTAAAAAGAATAATCAATAACCTCAAAGATAATGATATCATAGACTGCGAAATCATAGACCTTCACCCTAAATCCAAAACACTGCGTTTGAAATTGATCTTGAAATTCAATAAAAGAAACCACAATTTTTCAGCAAACCGGCTAAATAATGATGTTACAGATCCATATCGCAAAAGCAAAGACTTTTAATAAAGCCAACCCTGTTCCGGCAAAAAACATATATCAAACGAAGCCATCCCTTATTGAAGTTTGATATTGCATCAAAAGGTGACTTCATCGAATATAATTCATGAAAAATTATTATTTTTATCCTGGATTTATAACATGCACATTGCATATCAATTATGATATTGGCATTCATTGTCATCCCCAATATTATAAATTAAACACAATCCTCATGATGAAATTCAGACATTATTCCCTATGGGCCCTGATGATGGTCTTGATCTCTATGTCAAACAATGCGCAGGAACCCTATTCCATCTCACAGCAATGGACAATATTTGGATTTGTTGATGAAGAAGCAGTAAAGCCTAAGTATCACAAACATATTCCGGAAACCTTGCCTGCTGAAAATGGCGGAAAGGCTAAAGCCAGGAAAATTCAAGCGAAAAAACTCAAGAAAGACCACCAGTACATGATTGATTTTGAACAGGTTTTTTCCTCTTTCCATAAAGATGCTTTATGTTATGCCTATACCACCATAACTGCCGGGAAGAAAACAAACTTACGTTTTGGAGCAGGTGCCGACTGGTTTATGGTCGTTTATGTGAACGGCAAAGAGGTATACGCTACCATCGATATTGGAAACCAAACAGACGATTTTGCCGTCCACAACAACATTTTTGATATTACCCTGAACAAAGGGAAAAATGTGGTGCTGTTCAAAGTATTCAGCGGAATGCATGGCTGGTTGCTGCATGCCGGAATCCCGGATCAGGAAGACATCCAGATCGATCAGAACAAAATAGACAAATGGTATAATGTCAATGAACCTTTGCCCTCGGATATTCAGCGCAAAAACGATGATTATCCCCTCTCCGATCAGGATAACGGCGGAGAATGGAAAAAATATGAACCCCTGTGGGATGAATTTGAATCAGGATTCAATGCGGAAAAATGGAATCCGATTGATACCCATTGGACGGGCAGGGTTTCCAAGTTTTACGAGAACAATGTACAGGTATATGATGGCATGCTTCATATTTTATGCAAAAAGGAAAAACATCCCCGGCATCCGGAAGCGGAATATACCGCAGGAAACTGTAATTCCAAGCAACTGGTAAAGTACGGATATTTCGAAATAAAAGCCAAACCCATGGCTTCAGCTGCCTCCAGTGCATTCTGGTTGTATCATAACGACAACAAAAATTTCTGGTGGACCGAAATAGATGTTTTCGAGATCGGCGGAGCCAGTAAAAAAGGCGACCAGGCGCACCGGTATAATATGTGTGCACATAAATTCAAGTTACCGGAAGAAAAACCGGAACAAAAACACCTTGCCTATCATTCCCATTGGATATCCCCTGAACCCCTGCGGGATGATTTTCATGTGTATGGACTTGAGTGGAATGAAGAGGAAATCATATGGTATTTCGACGGAAATCCGGTGTATAAACTGGAGAACAGATACTGGCATCAACCCCTCCGGGTGATTTTCGATACGGAAATCTTTGTCAACTGGTTTGGCCATCCCAAAGATGAAGAGCTTCCCGGCGATTTTCAGGTGAAATACATCAGGGCCTGGAAGCAAAATCAATAAGCGGATTCAACCTATTGTTAATCAATAAGAAAAACCTTATGACGGTTCATACATTCCTTCTCACCAGCTATACCTTCATGGGTTATCAGTCAAAAAACCATAAACCTATCAAACCATGCAGCACTTATACAAACTAATGATCCCGCTGGTAATGAGTTTGTTTACCATGACTTCTTGCTCTGAATCGGACCGGCCATTATACAAAAATCAAGAAGCACCGGATCAGGCGCGTGTGGAAGACCTGTTAAACCGGATGACCCTGGAAGAAAAAGTTGCCCAGACTATAGCTGTCTGGCAGATGTTGGGTAGTGAAGGAAGTTTTTCTACCCAAAAAGCCAAAGAACTGGCTCCACATGGTATAGGAGCCATCCACCGCAGATATGATGAGCAGAGCTATGAAGCCGGTGCAAGCGAATCCAATGCCATTCAAAAACATTTTCTCGAAAACACAAGACTGGGCATTCCGGTGTTGATCAATACAGAGGGATTGCATGGTGTATGGGCCAAAAATACCACGATCTTTCCTTCGGCAATCGGTTTAGCCAGTACCTGGGACACTGAACTTTTCTCCCGGATATATACAGCTGTAGCCCTTGAAAGTCGTGCCCTGGGTATACAACATCTGTTCTCTCCGAATCTGGATGTTACACGGGATCCCCGCTGGGGAAGAGTAGATGAAAATTTTGGAGAAGATCCTTATCTTACCTCAAGGCTTGGTGTGGCATTCATAAAAGCAGCGCAGGGCTCGGGTGATAAGATCGATCATCAACATGTGGCTGCAACAGCGAAACATTTTACTGCATTTGGCCAGCACATGAGTGGAATCAATAAAGCCCCGACAAATATTCCAAGAAGGAAAATACGAAGCGCATTCCTGCCTCCCTTTGAAGCAGCCGTTAAAGAAGCCAACGTGCGCCTGATCATGCCTTCCTACAGTGAGATCGATGGTATTCCGGTTCATAAAAATCATTGGCTGATGCATGATATCCTGCGGGATGAATATGGTTTTGACGGTGTCGTGCTTTCTGATTATGGGGCGGTTAATCAGTTATACGATTTTCATCACGTTGCCCGCGACCGGGCAGAAGCTGCCCGGTTAGCCCTGAAAACAGGAATCGACTTCGACCTGGATGAATACCCTGCGTATTGCTATCCTACCCTGGTAAAGCAAATCCAAGACGGAAAAATACCAGCATCCTTGCTGGATGAAAGCGTAAGGAGAATCTTACGGTTAAAATTTGAATTGGGCCTGTTTGATGACCCCTATGTTGATCCTCAAAAAGCTGCTGATGTGATCAACAATCCAAAACATCAGGAATTGGCCCTTGAAGCAGCCCATAAATCAATGGTGCTGTTGAAAAATGAGGGAAACACCCTTCCCCTGAATAAAAACGAGATCCGCTCTATCGCTGTTATCGGGCCTAATGCAGACGTGCAGCAATTTGGCCGGTATATCGGAACCAATGATAAAGCGCTAACCGTACTAGAAGGTATTAAACGCTTCATGGGCGAAGACAGGGTTAAATTTGCCCGGGGATG
>CAYYLT010000326.1:0-3578 GCA_964472385.1 uncultured Bacteroidales bacterium | reverse complement strand
CTTTCGACGCCTTGCATCTACCCAAAACTTGACGCATGAATAATGCAGGTTAAGATAACCCTATTCGCAGGAGTATCATTTGCAAACAAATGCATGGGGAAAAGCATAACCACCTGTTGTTTAGCTGCTCGTAATAAAAAAGCAACCACATTAGCCGGAAAAGATATAAAATTTCTATCTTCGCAGCTTGAATAAATCTATAACATACAACCTAATCCATAAAATTTGAATTCATGTCAACACTGGAAAAAATAAGGAACAGAGCAGGTGTATTGGTTGCAGTGGTAATTGGAATGGCCCTGCTTGCCTTTGTTCTCGGTGATCTGTTTAGAGGGGGGGGATCTGCGATAAGAGGTGACCGGTTTGAAATAGCGGAAATCGGAGGAGAATCCATATCCTACCAACTTTTTCAAAATGAAGTTGAAGAGCTTATTCAGATCAATCAGTTTTCGCAGGGCCAATCAACCCTGGATGCCGAAACCCGTGAGCAGATCAGGCAACAGGTATGGCAGCGTCTGAGCCGGGAATATATCATGAATGAAGAGTATGAAGAGCTGGGCATCGGTGTTAGTTCAGAAGAATTATGGGATATGGTTCAGGGTGAAAGCATTCATCCTATGATCCAGCAGCTTTTTACCAATCCCGAAACTGGCCAGGTCAATACGCTGGCCATCATTCAATTTCTAAAAAATTATGAACAGGATCCCACAGGACAAAGACGGGCTTATTGGCTTTATCTCGAAGATATGATGATCAGGGAAAGAAAGTTTACCAAGTTCAGCAACCTTGTTAATAAGAGCCTGTACATGACATCTCAGGAAACCAAGCACATAGCAGGACTGAACGCTACAAGCGTAGATTTCAATTTCATCATGCAACCCTTTAGTGCCATTAGCGATAGTTTGGTCAAAGTAGACGAATCAGCCTTGAAGGATTATTATAAAGATCACCAGCAACAATACAAACAGTCAGCAAGCCGGGATCTCGAATATGTAACCTTTAACATTGAGCCTACCGAAAAAGATATAACCAGTGCCCGGGAATATATTTCCAATTCAGTTGAAGATTTTAAAAATACGCGGGAAACAGCAGAATTTGTTAACCTGAACAGCGACATTCCCTTTGATGATACATACTATAAGAATGAAGAGCTTTCCGATTCCATTGCCGATTTTATGTTTTCACCTGATATAGGTGATGTTTATGGTCCCTACCGGGAGAATGAAGCTTTTAAAATTTCTAAATTGGTCGATATGGCATATCTGCCGGATTCAGTTAAAGCCAGGCATATCTTAATTCAGCCCGACAGAAGGCAAAGAAACATACAAAATGCCCAAAATCTGGCCGACAGCTTACTCGGGGAATTACAAGAAGGTGCTGATTTTGCTGCGCTGGCTCAAAAGCATTCCGATGACAGAAATACCTCTTCTGAAGGAGGTAATCTGGGTTGGATACAACGGGGGGATATGGGAGAGTCCATCATTGATACAGCTTTTTTCTCTCAACCTGGGGAAATTAAACTGGTGCAGTCACAATACGGCTTTCATCTGCTGGAGGTGACGGAAAGAGGAGCGGAAACGAAAAAAGTTCAGGTCGCTACTTTAACCAGAAATATTGAACCCAGCTCAGAGACCTATCAAAAGGTGTACTCCAAAGCAAGCCGGTTTGCAGGACAAATACGATCCTATGAAGATTTTAATCAAACCATACAGGAAAATAATCTTACCAAAAGAATGGCCAGCAATGTTCAAATCAATGCCAATAGTATACCCGGACTGGAAAATGCCCGAAACCTTATTCGCTCAGCCTTCAATACCAAAGAAAACAAGATTATCACATCCGACAACAACGATCCGATCTTTGAAATTGGCGGGCATTTTGTAGTCGGGTTTGTAACTGAAACCCGAGAAGAGGGTATAGCTCCCTTTGAACAGGTGAAAAGCGATATTCGAATGACTGTTATGGAAAACAAAAAGGCTGAACGGTTGAAGGAAAAATTCAATTCAGCATTAGAAAAGGCCGGGTCATTGGAAAAAATTGCCGGCCAGTTTACATTGCAAATCATAGAAGCCAATGATGTAAACTATTCAACTTACCGTATTCCCGGCGCCGGCTCAGAACCCAAAGTAATTGGTGCAGCAGTGGTATTGGAAGAAAATCAGTTTTCCTATCCCATACAAGGCCAGAATGGGGTATACCTGATTCACATAACCGAAAAAAACAGCGCGCAGTCGGTCAATACTAGGATAACCAAACAACGTGAAATGCAAAAAATGCGCCAGACAGCACCTTACGAAGCTTTTAACGCACTTGAAGAAGCTGCCGATATTCAGGATAAACGTTACAAATTTTACTAGCCTGCCTGATTGTTCAGGGCTTCCTGCAGCTCATCGGTTAATTCAAGATTGTGGTAAACATTTTGCACATCTTCGTCTTCCTCAAAAGCATCGAGCATCTTCATTGCCTTAAGGGAAGAATCCAGATCCAGTGCTTTACGTGCTTTAGGTGCTTGCTGGAGGGAAGCATGTTCGGGTTGAATATTTAGCGCGTCGAGTTTCTTCTGGATGGGACCGAAATCTTCTTTAGCTGTGGTAACGGTTAGATAATCATCCTCCACCTCAATGTCTTCTGCACCGGCGTCTATCAATTCCAGTTCCAGTTCCTCAAGATCCATATCTTCCCGGCTGGGAATGATAAAAATCCCTTTTTGATCAAAAAGATAGTTGATCGATCCATTTTTCCCAAGACTACCCCCATTGCGGGTAAATATGGAACGAATGCTGCTTACTGTTCTGTTTCTATTATCCGTAAGGCATTCCACAAATACAGCTACACCGCCTTGCGCATAACCTTCAAAGTATATCTTTTCCAGTTCACTTCCATCGCTAGACGCTTTTTTTATGGCCCGCTCCACATTATCCTTGGGCATGTTTACACCCTTGGCATTCTGAATAGCCATTCTTAACCGGGAATTGGATTCCGGATCACTCCCGCCTTCCTTAACAGCTACACTGATCTCCTTTGCGATGCGTGAGAATATTTTGGCTTTTTTGGCATCCTGTGACCCTTTTCTCCGCTTGATATTTGCCCATTTACTGTGACCTGCCATATGTCAACACCTTTTTGATGATTTTTCGATTTCTACAAAAATAAAAATTTTGTTGTCGTTTCCTTATATGTTTAACATATCAATGGATATCGTTATTATTTCTAACCCGAATGATTCACAAAAAGATGGTTTATCTAACCTGTATTATTCATGCGTCAAGTTTTGGGTAGATGCAAGGCGTCGAAAGCCGACGACGTAGTCGCCTACTTCGAGGTTTTCGCAACGTAGCAGATGCCCAAAAATTGGCGCACTCGGAAAAAATGTTTAAAAATTAAAATTTTTGAGCATCATAAGTAAAGCATTTATATTCATTTGTTTATAACTGTTTTTCCATTTTTTATGAATAATACAGGCTAATGCGGAGCAGCCTGTATCTGAAAAATGGATAAATTGTTTTTTCCATTCATAATAAGACTATTTAGGGTTTGCTGAAAAAGTCTTTAGTGCATCAGCTACGAGGCGGCAAAGC
>CAYYLT010000325.1:0-3584 GCA_964472385.1 uncultured Bacteroidales bacterium | reverse complement strand
CAAAATAATCATTTCCTTTTGTGATATTAATGATTATTTTGTCATGGACGGTTCATAACTTTACAAAAATATTCATTTTTTCCGGGTGTACATCAAACCATGAAAAATATTTTTCTGGACATAATACCCCTTAATTTATGGGGGATTAAATATTTTTTACTCTTTTTTTACAAATTATACCCTAAAATATCTTGGGGTGTTGATAATTTTTTATATATTTGCAAAGAAATTCATTGCACATATTTTGCATCATTTATCAACATATTATAAATATTTTTTCGAATAACCCACTAAATGCAACACATTATGACACCAACTGATTTTTTTAATTTTGCAAGAGAAAACGGCGCTGAAATGGTAGACTTAAAGTTTACCGACTTGCTGGGCTCTTGGCAGCATTGTACCTACCCCATTGAAACATGGGATGAAGATACTTTCAAAGAAGGCCTGGGTTTTGACGGATCTTCCATCCGGGGCTGGCAGGACATTCATATGTCAGATATGGTAGCTATACCGGATCCATCAACCGTTAAAATAGATCCATTTTTTGAAAAACCCACGGTCAGTGTAATTGCTGATGTATTCGATCCGGTCAGCCTGAAACCTTATACCCGCGATCCAAGGTATGTAGCTCAAAAAGGCATTGACTACATGAAAAAATTGGGTATTGGAGATACATGTTTTATCGGTCCCGAACCCGAGTTTTTTGTCTTCGATGAGATACGGTATGACCAAAAGCAAAACATGGGTATGTATCAAATTGACTCCAATGAAGGAGCTTGGAACACAAACCGTATTGAAGAACCAAACCTCGGTTATAAACCGGGTTACAAAGGAGGGTATTTTCCGGTAAGTCCTACCGATACCTATCACGATTTGCGGGGAGAAATGGTGTATATTCTCAGAGAACTGGGAATTGTCGTTGAAGCCCATCATCATGAAGTAGGTACCGGGGGTCAGGCTGAAATTGATATGAAATTTGCCGATCTGCTTACCATGGCTGATCAGTTTATGTGGTACAAATATGTGATCAAGAATGTTGCCAAGGCCAAAGGAAAGACAGTCACTTTCATGCCCAAACCCATCTTCCAGGATAACGGTAGCGGTATGCATACACATCTATCCTTATGGAAAGAAGGAAAACCCATGTTTGCCGGAGATCAATATGCAGGCCTTTCTCAAGAAGCGCTCTATGGTATTGGAGGCTTGCTCAAACATGCTGCTTCCATTTTGGCTTTTGCCGCTCCGACCAGCAATTCATACCGTCGCCTGGTACCTGGCTTTGAAGCTCCGGTCAATCTGGCCTATTCTCAGCGTAACCGCTCAGCAGCAGTTAGGATACCCATGTATTCAAAGTCTCCCAAATCCAAACGCTTTGAATTCCGCTGCCCCGACCCTACAGCCAATGGTTATCTCATGTTTACCGCACTGCTTATGGCCACAATCGATGGGATTGAAAATAAAATAGATCCGGGTCAATCGCTGGATAAAGATATTTATTCCATGACCCCGAAAGAACTGGCGAAAGTGCCTAAAGTCCCTGCGAATTTAGATGAAGCACTCAATGCCCTCGAGAAAGATCATGCATTTTTGCTGAAAGGCGAAGTGTTTACAGATGATTTGATCCAAACTTATATCGAATACAAAAGGGAAAATGAGCTGAAAGAACTTGCACTCAGACCTCATCCTTATGAGTTTTTTCTCTATTATGACAATTAATCTCATATCTCCCTGAAGTTTTCCTGATACAGTTATATTGCGGGGCGCTTCCAGGCAACCCGAAAAAAAACCTGGCTTTTTGCAAAAAATTACAACAAAAAGCCAGGTTTTTTCAATTGGAATTTGTGGTTTTAATTTGTTACTTTGCAAACGCATCATCGAAATAAATACAGTCTGTCTAATAAACTCAAGTGTTTGTTTTATTGACCATAAGCGTTTTTTGTATTTTTCTACAAACCCTGAATAAAAATTATTCCTTATGACCATTCCCAGATTTCAAGCAATTCAAGAGGTTTTAAAACGTGAACCCATTTCTGTAAAACTGCCAGCAGTCAAAACATCCCAGTATTATGGGGAAAATGTCTTTGACATAAACAAGATGCAGGAATATCTTTCAAAAGAAGCTTACGATAACGTGCTTGAAGCCATAGATAAAGGGGTGAAGATAGACAGGCAGTATGCCAATCAGGTAGCTTCAGGCATGAAGGCCTGGGCCATTGACCGTGGTGCTACCCATTACACCCATTGGTTTCATCCACTAACAGGCACCACAGCAGAAAAGCATGATGCCTTTTTTGAACCTGCCGATAACGGAGGCATTATTGAAAATTTCCAGGGAGTAATGCTGGTTCAGCAAGAAAGTGATGCTTCCAGTTTTCCAAGCGGTGGTCTGAGAAATACATTTGAAGCACGCGGATATACTGCCTGGGATCCTTCATCCCCTGCCTTTGTTTATGGAAGAACTTTGTGTATCCCTACCATATTTGTATCTTACAATGGTGAAGCGCTGGACTATAAAACACCCCTTATCAAATCCCTGAATTTTATTGATAAAGCTGCAACCAAAGTCTGTCAGTATTTCGACAAGAACATCAATAAAGTCAATATAACGCTGGGTTGGGAACAAGAATATTTCCTTATTGATGAAGCCCTTTTCCATGCCCGGCCCGACCTGTATCTTACAGGAAGAACCCTGATCGGACATCCTTCCCCAAAAGACCAGCAGTTAAATGACCATTATTTTGGATCCCTCACCGACAGGGTGAAAAATTTTATGCACGATTTTGAAATTGAAGCCTACAAGCTGGGTATCCCCATGAAGACAAGACACAATGAAGTAGCTCCCAATCAGTTTGAATGCGCCCCCCGGTTTGAAGAAGCCAATTTATCGGTCGATCACAATCAAATGTTGATGACCATCATGGAAAAAGTGGCAAAAAAACATAATTTCAGAGTTCTGTTCCATGAAAAACCTTTTGACGGAATAAATGGTTCAGGTAAACATAATAACTATTCTTTATTAACCGATACAGGAAAAAATCTGTTATCCCCCGGAAAAACCCCAAAAACCAACTTTCAGTTCATTACGTTTTTCATCAATATCATTAAAGCAGTATATGAACATGCCGACTTATTAAGAGCCAGCATTGCCTTTACCGGGAACGACTACAGGCTGGGTGCCAATGAAGCCCCTCCTTCAATCATCTCTGTATTCATTGGCAGAAAACTTACCCAAATGCTGGACGACCTCGAACAAAGAGTTGACAATACAAAAATGACCCCGGAAGAAAAGGGTGAGCTCAAACTGGATATTGGAAAAATTCCTGAAATTCTGCTCGATAATACCGACAGAAACAGAACTTCTCCCTTTGCTTTTACCGGCAACCGGTTTGAATTCAGGGCTGTAGGATCATCAGCCAATGTAGCCTCCCCCATGATTGTCCTGAATACTGTAGTGGGCGATCAACTCAATAAATTTAAACAAGAAGTGGATGAGCTGGTAGCTTCTGAATCAATCAAAAAAGATGAAGCCATATTCAGGGTACTCAAACAATATATAACGGAATCAAAAAACATACGTTTCG
>CAYYLT010000324.1:0-3630 GCA_964472385.1 uncultured Bacteroidales bacterium | reverse complement strand
AGCCTTGAAATCAACAGAATATACATTTATATTGTTTCTGAAATGCAAGGTTTTTCAGCAAACCCTACATCGTTTGCTTTCGAATCCTTGCATCTGCCCAAAACCTGACGCATAAAAAATGCAGGGCAGCTGAACAGGAGATAGTCATGCTATAAGTTTTAGATGCCAGGTGCCTTATGCATATTTGCATTGACGCACCCATTTTACTCCGTTTGTTTGGGAATATAAAACGTTAGCGGTTATTTGTAAAGTCCAGTACAAATATCTGATTAAAGGTGGCAAAAGCCCAATCAAGGATAAAGCGGAAAGCTGTCCTTGAGGGGTAGAAAAAAATGGGATGATGAAATTTTGGAAGATATCAGTCAGATGTGCTGCTAAGGATATGAACTTCTGTCCGGCGGTTTTTTTGTCTTCCCGTCGCCGTATTATTTCCTGCTACAGGGCGATCTTCCCCGTAGCCTTTAGCTTCAATGCGGTCGGAATCTATTCCTTCACTCACCAGATATTGTTTTACCTGTTTGGCTCTTAGCCGGGAAAGCTCTAAATTATCCGCTTTGGTACCGACATTATCGGTATGCCCTGCTATTTCGACACGTATGTTCTCTCTCCGCTTCATATAGCTTACGAGCTCATTCAGCTCCTCATAAGATCTTTGTCTCAGCCTGGCTTGGTTCACATTAAAATAAACATTGTCCAGCGTATAAACCTTAGGGGGGTCATATTTGATCAAAAACCGGCTTTTACCGTATTTTTGATTGTTCTGGAGTTCAGGAATTGAAAATACCTGATAATCTTGTTCTTCTACAATTCCCTTGATCCGGATAAGATAAGTGCTGCCCGATGGCAGTTCAATCACAGATATTCCGTTTTCATCGGTAGTACCGGAGTATTGGTTTTGTGTGAGCGTATCAACACACACGATCTCTTCTCCCTGCCTGGGATTATTTTCCAGATCGGTAACCAATACCTCCATGGTCATTTTCTTGAGCGGATCTGTCTGGTTGTTGCCTTGTTGGGCCAGCATCAGGACGGGCATACCTGCCAAGAAGACCAATAACATCAATTGAAAGAATGTAATGGTTGAATATAGCATAGGACAATTACTTTCAGTGGGATATGATGCATCCATGATACTTCGCAAGTTAAAGATTGGTTTTCAGGATAACAAGGTATTCATTCGTATAAAAGTTTTTTAACGTTCTGTCAATTAATAAAATACCTGAGGTTACTTCACTCTTGTTACATCAATCGCCATGGAACCTGCATGCTTTATTCATCTCCTTGTTTTGCAGTCTGGTGCATGCAGGTTTCACCTGATTGTTTTGCAGAGAAAAAAGTATTATGAAGCAACCATATCTGTTGCTGACAAACTGATCAAACCAAAGGGACGGTTGTTCTGTTTAAAATACAGCTTTTAAACTGGCTTTTCTGGCTTGAAGGTATTCTTTTTTCAGGTTGTTAAAAACCTTACGAACGGTTGATATCTTTTTCACTTTTCCTGCATTAACACCGGTAAAAGCAAAACCGTCTTCAAAATTTCCTTGATAAGCAGCAACCAAGGCTTTAGCAATACAATAAGAAGTGGTTTTTGGATTGCACGATTTGATACAGTGGTAAGGACAAACCTTGGGTTTGCGTTTGCCTTCACTGGCTTCCCTGAGGAACCGGTTGAAAAGGGATCTTCCCGGCATACCGACAGGACTTTTGATGATCTGTATATCCTCGTTGACTGCCTTTACAAAGGCCTCTTTAAATTTTTCAGACGCATCGCACTCCCTGGTTGCCACAAAGCGGGTTCCCAGTTGCACTGCAGATGCCCCTCGCTGTATAAACTGAAACATATCGGCCCCTGAATAAATACCACCTGCCGCTATGACAGGCATATCTTTGTTGTATTTATTCTTTATCTCATTAGCTACTTTCACGGTATCATCTACCAGATGCTCCAGTTTATTGTTCTCATCTTCCAGGGCTTCGGCTTTAAATCCCAGATGACCACCTGCCTTGGGCCCTTCCACTACTAATGCGTCTGGCAAATAATCGTAATTTTGCTTCCACTTATGGCAGATAATGGATGCTGCACGGGCTGACGATACAATGGGTACAAGTTTCGTCCGCTTTCCTTCTTCCAGATATTTTGGTAAGTCAAGCGGCAAGCCCGCACCCGCAAAGATGATATCAATCCCTTCCTCAATGGATGTTCGGACCATGTCGGCAAAGTTGGTAATAACCGACATGATGTTCACCCCCAGAACACCGGACGTTTGTTCGCGGGCTTTCCTGATTTCATTTCGGATAGCATCAATATTGCTTTTTTTATAATTGCTGTTTTTGGTAGGATAGATCAGTCCTATTCCAACCGTTGAAATAACCCCGATTCCTCCCATGTTGGCGACTGCCGAAGCAAGACCCGACAAGGAAATGCCGACACCCATTCCGCCCTGAATGACCGGTATGGGTACCGTCAGATCTCCTATGTTAAATGATTTCAAATTAATATATTAATTTTTAGATTCTACATCGACTGCCATCAGTCCTTTCTTGCCTTGTTCGATGTTAAAACTAACATTTTGATCGGGCTGAAGACCGTCATAGGAATTTGCTAATCCCGTTCGGTGAACAAATAGTTCTTCTCCTTTTTCGCTTAAAATAAAGCCATAACCTTTGGCTTCATTGTACCATTTTACTGTTCCTTTTGGCATAATTTTTTTTCACCTGTTATAATGTTCTTTACGCGGTTTTGCCTCATTAACAGTGATGGTCCTGTTTTCAAATGTAGCCCCGTTAAGTTCTTCTATGGCTTTTTTTGCTTCATCCTGGTTTTCCATGGTGACAAAGCCAAAGCCTTTGCTCTTGCCACTGTATTTGTCGGTGATAATTTTTGAAGATGCTACTGTTCCATAATCTTCAAAGATACCTTCCAGGTCTCTTTCATCTACCTTGTAATCAAGGTTTCCTACATAAATGTTCATTGTTTCAAAATTTAATAATTATTACGTTATTGTTTTGGAATTTATAACAAGATCGAGATCTCCTTTATCCTGTTTTTGTGCGCTGGAATGGACAAATTCGTTCTGAATTGTTACAAAATCCTGGATCTAAAAATGAGGACAAATATAAACCAATAAGAAGTGGGAATTAATCAATAAAAGCGCAGATTCTTAAATCGGTACAAAGATAAGGTTTTATTTGTGGAACAAAATGATTTTTTTTATTTTTTTCCAAATTTCTTATCCGGTATGATTCATGCGTCAAGTTTTGGGTAGGTGCAAGGCGTCGAAAGCCGACGATGTAGTCACCTACTTCGGGTTTACTGAAAACCTTTCATTTTGGAAACAACAGATATGTTTACCCTATTGATTTAAGGATTTTTTTGTGTTTTTTAGCAAACCCTGCTTCGAGGCTTTCGCAACGCAGCAGATGCCCAAAAATTGGCGCACTGAGAAAAAATGTATAAAAATAAATTTTTTGAGCATAATAAGTAAAGCACTAGTATTCTATCGTTTATAAATGTATTTTAATTTTTTATGAATAATACAGTCCCCTTAAAAGCCAGGCTTTCTCTCATCACTAAAATACACAATGTCAATATAAATAATTAAATATAAGCAATTTATTTTTGTTGTGTAT
>CAYYLT010000323.1:0-3646 GCA_964472385.1 uncultured Bacteroidales bacterium | reverse complement strand
ACAATCGCGCTACATCACTACCTAACTTACGATGTTCTGTCTTACCATGCATCATGAAAAATAAGGTAAAATGCCTGGGGAACATCATGGTAATTGGCTATCAAAACAATAAGGGTACTAATAAAATACAACACAGCCATAAAAGGTACCAAACGTTTTGTTACTTCAGCAATACGACGAATACCTCCTACAATGACCAGTAAGACAAGTGTGGTCAGTATTAGACCGGTCAACCAATGGGGAACAGTATAGTTGGTCATTAAAGCATCTGAGATTGAATTGGACTGAGCCATATTTCCAGTGCCCAATGAACAGATCATCGCCGCTATAGCAAAAATTACAGCCAGTACTTTGGAAAACTTCCCCAGTGGTTTTTTTAAACCTATCTCCATATAATACATCGGTCCCCCAGAAACCGAACCGTCACTGTTAAACTTTCTGTATTTGTTGGATAGAGTACATTCTGCATATTTCAGTATCATCCCCAGAAAACCTGTTATCCACATCCAAAAAACAGCACCCGGACCACCATAATATATAGCCAAAGCCACTCCCACAATATTTCCCGTTCCTACAGTGGCTGAAAGAGCAGTGCTTAAAGCGCCAAAATGATTGATATCCCCTTTATCCTCAGGCCGGTCATAGTGCCCGCGGATTACCTTTATGGAATGCCCCAACTTCGTAATATTTAGGAACTTTAACCGAATAATGAAAAAGATCCCCGTGGGTATAAGGAACAATAATAAAGCATAGCCGCCTATATAATTATTATAAGCCACTATAACATTTTCAACGGATTGTAAGAGGTTATTCATGATCAATTTTTATTGCATTAATTGGATTGGCTGAAAAACGCAAGAAATACTGATAATCAATAGCATGCACATGCTTATTGGTTGCAAAATGCAGGATGATTAGCAAATATTTGTAACACATCTTGTGTTTTTATGACAATTGTTATTTTAGCTTTTAGCCTGTATGAATAATGCAGGGTAAGTGACTGGCATGAAAAACAAGCGCAACTAATTCTTTTTAAACATATCATCGATTGAGATACCCTGTTTCAAATCATTAAAATTCCGGTACAATTCCTCAAGCTTTTGCTTTTTCCAAAATCCTATTGCATATTGTTGATGAATCTCCTGGTTTTTGATCCGGAAAACCAGCCGGTATGGCTTAAATCTCTTGGCCAGTTCAACATTGGATATATGATGTTGCTGAACAGCATAAATGTCATTATATTTCATAATGGACAATGAAACCATCTGATCTTCCACCTTGATTTCACTTAAATAAAATATGGTACGGCGCAGAATGTCAAGATCACGGATAGCTAAAATCAATAGTCCGGTAATGATCATAACTGTCTTCTCCAATTCGTAGGGTGGTGTAATCAAAATGGCAATCAAAATAAGATCAGGGGTATAAAGCCATATATTATTTTTAACGATCCGGAGCAGACGCTTGATAAAATCTTTATGCTCCACATTGACTTGGTAATAAAGTGTTGTCCCCATATAAGCTATTTACATTTTTAGCCTGTATTATGCATAAATAATAAATAAAAATTTATAAACAAAAGAATATTATCTTTTTACTTATTTGGTTCAAAAATTTAATTTTTATATTTCTCCCACGTACGCTAGTCATTGAACATCACCTGTGTTGCAAAAGCCTTGAGCAGGCGAAACTGCGTCGCCGGTTTGCGGCGCCCTGCATCTAACCAAAACCTGAGGTATGCATAATACAGGATAAATATTTGATTTTAATTTATTTACTTTTATGGTGTATATTGGAGGCTAAAAATAAAGGTATAGAATGATAAATCCAAAAATTACTTGGCCTATTTGGCCATAAAGTTTCATGGTGCATAAACCACACAGTTGAACAAATGGGGTGTGGCAACGATCATGTCTTTTTTTGAACAGTTCGGTATACCTTTTTGTTTCACATAGGAAAGGTTACATTATTAGTCGGAGCATAAAAGGCAATACGATGATACTAAAAATATTATTACCTGCGATTTTGATTGTGTTGATTGCATTCCTCGGGTTGTCCATCAGAATGCTATTGAAAAAGAAAGGAACATTCCACGGTGGCTCTTGTGCTCATATAACACCCGAATTAAAAAATCACGGGATTTCCTGTGCATGCGGTACAGAATCCGAATGCAGCAATGATTTGTCTTAGCAAAGAAATTGTGTCTTGCAGAAACGTCTTTGTAATAAGGGTTTGCTAAAAAATTTTTAGTACATTCGCTGCGAGGCGGCAAATCGAAGCTGTATTTGAATATTGTGAGCTAAAGCCGACGAAGTAAATGTTGTGCTAAAGGCTAACAAAAAATACAAATTTTAAAAATGCAAGGTTTCTTGCGAATATTTGCTGGAAACATGGCATTTTGGAAACAACAGATATATTTATCCTATTGATTTTAAGGTATTTTTGTGTTTTTCAGCAGACTTTAACGAGGAAAACATGGAGGCAATACATGGAGACAATACTTGGGAAACTCAGAGATTATCAATCATATCTTTGATATTCTCCGTATAATCTACCTGAAATCTACCCTCATCGTCGGAATAGATGAAATAGGCGCCCAGTGATTTATGCTGCTTAAGAAATTGCTTGCTTTCCTCCATACCCATCACCATAAATGCAGTAGCCAATGCATCGGCAAGAACACATCTATCGGCAAAGACCGAAACGCTTAACAAATTATGCTTTACAGGACGACCGGTCTCCGGATTGATAGTGTGGGCATATTTTACCCCATTTTTTACATAAAATTGCCTGTAATTTCCTGAAGTGGCAATCGCATCATTTCTGAGGTGGACAATTGCCTGCAATGATCTTTGCCCTAAACTACTGCTATCAGAAGGCTTATCTATGCCTACCCGCCAAACATTTCCCTCCGGATTATGCCCTTTGGCAGTCACCTCGCCTCCTACCTCAATAAGATAATCACGCACCCCTCTGCTTTCTAAAAACTCACGGATCACATCCACTGTATAACCTTGCGCGATGCCGCTCATATCCATCAGGGTCCTGCTGTCACTTTTACATATCGTTCCATCTTCCATGTAAATGGTTTCATAACCCACAAAATCAAGCAGGCTATCAATTTTGGCAGTATCTCTGACCCTCCGTTCCGTATAACCAAAACCCCAGGCATTAACCAAAGGCGCTACGGTAATATCAAAAGCCCCGTCGGTGATTTTTGAAATATGCTGGGCAACCCGAAAAACCTCTTTAAAATATTCATCCAAGCTGACAGATGGTTCGTTCCGGTTAATACGCGAAATAATGGAATGATCCTGATAGGTCGACATAGAGGAATCTATTCCGGCAAAGATCTGTTCGATTTGGGGATGGTAGTTAGTGGAATCAGGTGCACTGTATTTTACCATATAAGTGGTTCCCTGCGTAAGCCCTCTGAATGACATGTATGTTTCATTATAATCCCCAGGCAGATTGGTACATGCGGAAATAATTATCAGTATAGCAATCAATGCCCTGTTTGTCAAAAAAGTATTTCTCGGTTGGAACAGTTTGAAATTCATACGATAATGCACGTTTTCAAATGATAACAATCAGAAAAGCTCCGGAAAAAACACTCCGGAGGCTTTGAATTCTCGGGTTCATTTGG
>CAYYLT010000322.1:0-3647 GCA_964472385.1 uncultured Bacteroidales bacterium | reverse complement strand
CTGACAAGCTATTAACTAAATTCTATACTTGTGAAACGTCCATGACAAAATAATCTTTAATATCACAAAAGGAAATGATTATTTTGTCATGGTAAGTTACACAAGGCCAATTAAATAAATAAAAAATAATCTTGTGAATCTTTCTTGAATCCAACACGTACAAAAATCACCAAAAAGAACCTTTTTATTCAGTCCAAATAAAATGAACATGCCAAACCATCTGGACAATGGACACTTCTGATGTCATACGTGAAAATCATTTTTATCCATGAATCTGCAGATGAAAATTAAACATAAGCTCCGGTTGCTCGTATTGTTGGGTACCGGATTGACTTTACTGCTGGCCATTGGATACATGAGTATCCATGTAAGACAGGATTATTATGAAAATGCGCAAAACCTTATCGATTCGAAAGCAGAACAAATTGCAAGCCGGATCGAAGGGCAAATGAACAGGAGCATGGCTGTTATCAGGACCCTGGCAGTGAGCTTTTCCAATTATGCTGTTTTACCCCGCAATCAACGGCTTGATTTGACAAATAATATCCTTCGGGATATATTACGGGAACATCAAAATTTTCATAAGCTTTGGGACAGTTGGGAGCTCAGTATATTAGACAGTAGCTGGACAAAGCCACACGGCCGTATTGTTAATGAGCATTACCTGCAGGGAGGCACGCTCAAATCCAATCAGCATAGAAAAAGTCTGGAAGGTGATAAAAAACCTTACAAAGCCATCAAAGCGCAAAATCAGGAGGTCATACTTCCGCTAAATTCGGATATGCTTGCCAGAGATATATCAGAAAAGAGGTATATGACCAGCTTTCTATCGCCTATCAGACAGGAATCAGATAATTTTGCCGGAATTGTGGGAGTAGATCTTAGACAGGATTATTTGCAAAAAATGATTGAAAAACAATCTGTCAGGAATATGAAAGGAAGCTATGCCTTTCTGTTAAGCCCACAATGGAATTTTGCAGCCCACCCCGACACATCGTTAGTGAAAGAAAAGATACAGATAAAACCGCCTACGGATAAGGATTTCAATATTTATGAAAGGTTATCGCAGGGCAGAAAGTTTTCCATGCTGCACAAAACGGATGGTCAGCAAAATCATTATATAAGTTATGTACCCATGTATATAGGAAATACTAATAAACCCTGGTATCTGGGAATTTCCGTTCCTGTCAGTTCATTGATGAAAGAAGCTGATCAGGCTTTTACTGCCTTAATCATCATCAGTCTTACGGGTCTGGTGATACTGGGAGTTATAGTGTTTTTTTTCACACACGGCATGTCAACATATCTTGAGCAGATCACAGGCTCTTTGAAAAAGCTGGCAAAGGGGAATACAGACAATCAAATGACATTGGCCAAGCCTGCCGGGGATGAAATCCAGGAGATGAGTCAGGCACTGAATACCACCATGGAGGGTTTGAATAAAAAAAATGCATTTGCCGAACATATAAAAAATGGAGACCTTGAAGCAGAATACAAACTGCTTAGTGATGAGGATCATTTGGGGCAATCCCTGTTGGAGGTGCGAAACAATTTGAAAAATGCCCGAGAGGAACAAGAGAAACAAAGAAAAGAAGAACAAAAACGACAATGGACCAATGAAGGACTGAATCAATTTGCAGATATTCTTCGCCAATATAACCATGACCTTCAAGAACTATGTGATCAGCTGGTCAAAAATCTGGTTTACTATTTGGAAGCCAATCAGGGAGGTATATTCCTGACAAACAATGAGGACGAGCTAAACGTCCGGTTGGAATTGATCTCGGCTTTCGCTTATAACCGTAAGAAATACCATGAAAAAAGCATTGATATCGGAGATGGTTTGGTAGGTACCTGTGCCATTGAAAAGGAATCCATCTATTTGGAGAAAATCCCCCAGGACTACATCGATGTTACCTCGGGTTTGGGTGATGCAAACCCTGACAGCCTGCTGCTTGTGCCCATGAAACTGGAAGAAGAGATGCAAGGCGTAATTGAAATAGCATCATTCAAAAAACTCAAAAAATACCAGATTGAATTTGTAGAAAAGGTAGCAGAAAGCATCGCTTCAACAATATCGTCGGTTCGGGTCAACATGAAAACCCAGGAGCTGCTTGATTATTCCAATCAGCAATCACAAGAACTTTCCGCACAGGAAGAAGAAATGCGGCAAAATATGGAAGAAATGAAAGCAACACAGGAAGAAAATGCGCGGCAGAAAATGGACATGGAAAACCTTATTCATGCTTTTCATCAGGCCAATTATGTTGTGGAATACGATACCACGGAGAAAATCATAAACATCAACGATAATTTTCTCAATCTACTGGGAATGAAAAGGGAGGAAGTCATTGGTACGCACCACTCCCGAAATTTACACCTCTCAGATGAAAAAGAAAAAACTTACCAAGCGTTCTGGGATGACCTGCGTGCAGGAAAAGTTAAAAAGGATCTCAACAGAATCCAGGTTAACGGAAAAACATTAATCCTGGCTGAAACCTATACACCCATCAAGGATAACGAGGGCAATGTCAAAAAAATACTCAAAATAGCAATCAACACATCAGAGTTCAATTTAGATAAGGTTGTCTGAAAACGTGCACATTGCAAACCATTATTGCATTTAATCCCCTGATTATAAACATTTTTCTTGTGTTTTGCAGCAAACCCTGCGTCGAGGCTTTCGCAACCCGGAAAATGCCCATAAATTGATGCACTTGCAAAAAATGTGTCAAATAATTTTTTTGGCTAAAATTAACAAGAAGTTACGATTCTTTGGTTTATGAAAAATGCCAAAAATTTTGGCACATTCAGGAACTCCCGATGAACTTTTTCAATCATTTGCCGGTGCGTAATTTATGATTGATAAAGTTCATGGTCGTTTCATTTTTTGTGAATCATACAGGTCAGGTTAAACGGTCATAATTTCTTTTTCTTTTTCTTCCATGATATTATCCACTTTTTTCACAAAATCGTCGGTCAGCTTCTGAACTTCTTGTTCGGCTTTATCAGTCTCATCTTCTGGAAGACCATCATTTTTAAGCTTCTTTAATTTTTCGTTGGCCTCGCGCCGTGTATTTCTGATACTAACCCTGGAGTTTTCAGCCTCCGAATGTACTTGTTTAACAAGTTGTTTTCTTCTTTCTTCAGTAAGCGGAGGGATATTTATCCGAATCAAATCCCCATGATTGGATGGGTTTAATCCCAAATTTGAATCCATGATGGCTTTTTCAACTTTATCGATCACATTTTTGTCCCACGGCTGCACCGTAATGGTTTTAGCATCCGGGGTTCCAATATTGGCCACCTGAAATAAAGGGGTTTGAACACCATAGTAATCCACCATAACTCCGTCAAGTATCTTGGGGTTAGCCTTTCCGGCACGAATTCTTGCAAGATCCTCCGCTAGATGATCGATGGTTTTTTTCATTTTTGAACGGGCTTCCTGAATCACCTCTTGAACTTCAGCTTCCATAAGCTATTCATTTTTACCTGTATTATTCATAAAAAATATTTATAAACAAAAGAATATTAGTGTTTTAATTACTATACGCCAATTTTTTTTTTATTTTTATGCATTTTTTCCGGGTGCGCCAATTTTTGGGCATATGCTACGTTGCGAAAGCCTCGAAGTAGGCGGCTACGTC
>CAYYLT010000321.1:0-3672 GCA_964472385.1 uncultured Bacteroidales bacterium | reverse complement strand
AGCATGCAGGTTCCACAATGATTGAGCACATCATATTTATTTTAAGATTTAAATTTTATTGAATGACAAGCTATTAACTAAATTCTATACTTGTGAAACGTCCATGAACTTTATTAATCATAAATTTTTCGCAGGCAAATGATTAAAAAAATTTATCGGGAGTTCCTGGATGTGCCAAAATTTTTGGCATTTTTTTAACGACAAAAATTTTAAACAGATGAAAATTAAAGTTTTGGGCATAATAAGAAAAATACGAATAGTTATTTGGTTATAAACTGTTTATTCATTTATAATGCATACTCCATTCCCCTTAAAAGCCAGGCTTTTCCCATGAATCCTGTACACAATATCAATATCAATATCAACATCAATATAAATAATTAATATTAAGGGATTTACTATTATTGTAAATAAGGGAGGCTATAGTAGTAGATCGTGAGATGTCATCAACCTCCCGCCAAATTGTAAATAAATTCCGGGCATTTTCTTTTTATAACCTGACAGATCAGTCTTTTGACCTGGATGCCGGTAAGGATAAATTACTCAATGACGAAGTAGACCAAATATTACAAATTCCTGCTCACTTCGAAAATGACCTGAGAAATGAACGGATAACACACATTGAATTGTTGATCAATGCCATCAATGGTAATGTTGCCGGTTTGATCAATGCGTATGCATCCTCGATCATTTCAGATTTTAACCGTTATCCGCATGATTTGGCTGAAAGGTTCAGGTTTTCATGATATGCTGCATGAATTTTACAGCCTGGTGATCTACGTTGCCATCAGCTTGAGCCTGGCCGTATGGCAATATCGCAAAACGACTTAACCGGGAATATTCACACATCATGCAGACGCTATTCACGAAGAACAATTATTTCCTTACAAACTGTCTTACTTCGTGAGGCGGCTAACAATATAAGCTCTAATACTTTTTGCGCATATTTCATTCATTTTATAAGATGAGTGATTATTTTTGTAGCGCAGAGAATACTTCATGCAGTGTGGATATCTATCCTGTTTTGTTCACAAATAATTTGGGTTAAAAAACCTTTCTGGATCTTAAGATTTTATCTTGTTCTTTGTAAAAATCTTTTTAGCTTTACATCAAATTTGGTGTATTTTTTATGAAAAGGGATTTCGGACATAACCATTTCAGAGACAAGGAGTTGGATTTTCTCATATTAAAATATGAGCAGATGCTCAAACAAAATTTAACTTATTATTTTGACGTAGAAGATTTTGAAAGGATAGTGGAATATTATATGGATATGGAGCATTACCGGAAAGCTTTAAAAGCCGTGCAATATGCATTTAAGCTCCATCCCAGTGCCATTCATCTGATGGTTAAAAAAGCCCAGATATATCTGAAAAATAAAAATCCCCTATTTGCTTTGAATGTTTTGCACAAATTGGAAAACTTAGAATCTACCAATACGGATATATATATTACCAAAGGACATGCCCATTTACTCCTGGGAAATCTTGTTGAATCCCGTGTTTATTATGATAAAGCGCTATCTATAACTTCCGATGATGATGAATTGATTGATATACTGCAAAATGTAGCGCAGACCCTACTGTTCAACGATTATCATCAACCGGCTATCCATTATCTATTGCAGGCATATGAACTGGATCATAAGAATTTGATGATATTGTATGACCTGGCTCATTGTTATGACAGGGCGGGTGATCTAAAAAGGAGTATTGTTTATTACAAACATTATCTGGATGTTGAACCCTATTCAGAGCATATATGGTTTTCACTTGGCAATCTGTATAGCAAAACGGGTGATTACAACAAATCCATTGCGTCTTATGAAATGGCCGTTGCCATTAATCCTGAATACCTCGATGCCTTATATGAGCTGGCTGTTTTGCTGGAAGATCATAACCAATATAATAAAGCCCTTCGATATTATCAGGAATACATTTATTACGATCCCAATGCAGCTGAAGTTTATCTTTTTATCGGTAATTGCTACCAACAAACCGGTGAACTTGATCTGGCTCTTGAGCATTACCGAAAATCGTTAAATATTGAATCCGAGAATCCGGAAACCTTTTTTGCCATTTCCAACGTCCTTTTTAAAAAAGAGCATTACTGGGATGCTTTATTCTATGCCAAAAGATCTACCTCTATGGACGAATCTGAACCCAGATATTATGTGCTTTACGGAAAGATCAATTCATCCTTGAAAATGCATAAGGACGCAGCAAAAGCATTTCTTGCAGCCGTTGAACTAAAACCTGAAATGCTTTATTATTGGATTTTGCTCTCAGATGAGCTTATCAGTGAAAAAAAATATGAACGTGCTATTAAGTTTTTACAAGATAGCACAAAAATACACGGCAATAACGGAATGATTCTATTCCGGCTGGCTGCGCTTTATTTTAAATCCGATAATATGCGGTTTGCCTTGCGATATTTCAAAAAGGCCATGTTGATCGATTCCAAAAAACATAAAGCGTTTTTCAAGATTTGCCCCGAAGCTAAGCGATCCAGTGAGATCCAGAAAGTAATTAAAAATATTATGATATAATTTAAGGGTTTATGAATACAAACTTACCACACATCCCTGAAAGAGCTGAAAAGCCAAGAAGCAACGGCATTACCATGGTAATGGACAAGGGTCTTAGTATTAGACAGGTAGAAGATTTTATTCAGGTTTCCCGGGAATTTGCGGATTATATTAAACTTGGCTTTGGAACAGCTTTGATAACTCCTCGTTTGAAAGATAAGATCAGGCTATACAAAGATGCATCTATAACACCTTATTTTGGAGGGACCCTTTACGAGATCTACAAAATCAGGGGGCTTTTTGATGATTTTGTAAGACTTCTTGATCATTATGAGATGGAAATCGTTGAGGTTTCTGATGGAGCCATTAACCTGGCACATGAAGATAAACTCAATGATATTCGTATTTTAGCAAAGAATCGAACCGTTTTGTCAGAAGTTGGATCGAAAAAAGCCAATGTAGTCATTTCTCCTGAGGAATGGATTTCCCAGATCCAGTCAGAGATGGATGCCGGAAGCCATAAGGTGATTACTGAAGCCCGCGAAAGTGGAACTATTGGTATATTTAACAAAAATGGTACGGCTAAGGCTGAATTAATAGATGATATCTCTCATCATACCGATTTAAAGAATATCCTATGGGAGGCTCCTCAGAAAAACCAGCAAGTATGGTTTATCAAACATTTCGGTTCCAATGTTAATCTGGGAAATATCGCTTCCAATGAAGTTATCCCCCTGGAAACCCTTCGTTTGGGGTTGAGAGGTGATACCTTTTTCCAATTTTTACCCGAGGAACTGAAGAAAAATAGTGTAGACTGATACCCCCAAATTGTCATATTCATGCGTCAATACAGGCTATACAAAACTTGATATAGCATGAAACCACGCTTTCTGTTTAAGGTGGATAAAAACTGCAATTGTTTTCATCCATAGATTTTAAAAACATGCATAAAATCTTTATGAAACCCCCATGCAGCAAGCTTCACAACAAGGACATGAATAAAAATGCGGGTTCCACAATGATGAATTGCGAAATTGAGGATTTTTTAGTTTTTATCATGTTGAATTATAAACCTTTAATAAACTTTTTTTCTTGTGAAACCTGCATGCAGGAACCTACACAACAAGGCAATGTATAAAGCATGC
>CAYYLT010000320.1:0-3716 GCA_964472385.1 uncultured Bacteroidales bacterium | reverse complement strand
GAAGGCGATGGAATAACCGGTCTGATCATTAATGATTAAACCTGTATTATTCAGGATAAATCATTTTCATTATATTTGTGCTGATCTGTTGAACAAAAAATAAAAATATATGGAATCGCAAAAGGCCGAAGCATTGTTAAAGCAATATATTACCGATGAAAAGATGCTCTACCATTGCTACGCTTCGGAAGCTGTTATGCGCGCTATGGCCAAAAGGCTTGAAAAGGATGAAGAAAAATGGGCCAATGCGGGTTTATTGCATGATATTGATGCGGAGATAACCGATAAAGATCCTCATAAACATGCCATAGAGGCTATGTCCATTCTAAGGGATCAAGGCCTGGAGGAAGATGTGCTGGATGCCATTAAAATGCATAATGAAGAAGCTACAGGGCAAGAACGAACAACCGAATTCCAGCACGCCCTGGCTGCGGGTGAAACAATAACAGGTCTGATTTATGCCACTGCCCTGGTTTACCCCGATAAGAAAATTAAAAACGTCAAACCCAAATCAGTCAGAAAACGCATGAAGGAAAAAGCCTTCGCCGCTTCTGTGAACCGCGATACGATACGGGAGTGCGAAAAAACCGGTATCTCCCTGGATGAATTTATTGAATTGTCATTGGATGCCATGAAAGAAATCGATCATAAAATCGGACTTGCTTAAATTTTGCATGATATTTGCGCTGGTTTAAAAAAAATTCTGCTCCGGATGACACAAAAAATAACCCTGTTGACCGTCTTTTGCTTTGTATTGTTGGTTCATGGTTCTGTATATGCACAAAGAAAAGCTAAGAAAACAGCTTTAGAAAATATACACGCCATGGTCATTGGCAGCGAATCAGAAACCCTTGCCGCCATCCGTCAGCGGGCCGTTAATGAGGCCAAAATAAAGGCCCTCAAAGAAGCCGGTATAAGTGAAAGTGTCAATGCTTATACGGATTATTTTCAGAGTGAGACCAAAGCCGAATATGAAGAGCTGTTCGCTTCTGATATTTTCACCAACATCAACGGAGCTGTGAAAGATGTGGAGGTTATCAGAGAGAAAAAAAGCTTTACAAATAACGGTTTTCCGAAAGTCGATGTTTGGATCAACTGTACTGTGCTAAAATACAAATCGGAAAGGGATCTGACATTTGAGTTTGAAGTAGATGGGATCAAAACCTATTACACCCACGCTGACCTGCTAACCTACCGGATAAAACCTTATAAAGCGGGTTTTCTGCGAAGTTTTGTTTTTACCGGAAATGAGGCTTATCAGATATTTCCCAACGATTACGAGGGATCATTCCGGTTGACCGCTGATAAGATCCATAAGTTCCCCCAGAAAGTGGATCTTACCCTGGAAACCGAAAAGGAAAAAGAGTTACACCGGGCCATATTTGTTTTTCTGAAAGAAGATATCCCCTATACAGGAGCGGTATCCTATAAGGAGATTCTTGACTGGATTTTCTCCATTCCTCCCGATCAACGAAATATTAAAACCCGCTCCTTTGCTGTGATCCGAGAATAGCCCGGAACGATATCCAGGCACAAAAAAACAATCATGAATCCGGGTATAATTGAGCCCATAGCCGGAATGTTTGCATTTTATAGCAGCCCCTACTTACTTTTTCCTAATCATCATCAGGCCGTCCCGCAAAGGCAAAATCACCTGCTCCAGTTCAGGGTCGTGATAAACCATGTCATTGAATTGCTGTATTCCCTTGGTATAAATATCCTGAGTTTGCGGATCGGTCACCTTTCCATCCCAAAGCACATTATCGGCTATGATACATCCGCCCTGTCTGAGTTGATTCTTACATTGTTTTAGGTACTGAGGGTATTCCCGCTTATCAGCATCAAGGTATATCAAGTCGAAAGGTTCATGAAAGTCATCCAGAATATTCAATGCCTGCCCTATATGCAGAATGATTTGGTCATGCATCCCGGACCGTCTGAGGTAGTAACGGATAAAGTCTTCCAGCTCATCGTTGATCTCTATCGTATGCAGCCTGCCTCCTGTTTTCAGTCCTCTGGCCAGACAGATGGCGGAGTAACCGGTATAGGTTCCGATCTCAAGTATTCTGGAAGGTTGTAGCAATTTACTCAACATCTCCAGGAATTTTCCCTGTAGCGGCCCGGAGATCATTCTGGGATGGAGCACCCTTTTATGGGTATCCCTGTAAAGCTCGCAGAGCAATTCATCCTGTCGGCCTGAATAACCCATCATGTAATGTTCTATCTCAAAGGGTATGTTAAACAACATCCTACTGATATATTAAAGTGGTTAACTGTTCGGGATCAAGAACTTCATTGGCTGTGTCTCTGAGCTGCTCTGCGGTTATCCGGTCGATTTTTTTCTTTATCTCTTCCAGAGAATCTATTTTGTTTTGCATGAGGTAACTTTTTCCGCAGGCCAGCAGGCGAGAGACCGGATTGTCGGCACTGATAGCCAGTTGCCCGAAAAGTTGGCGTTTAGCCTTATTAAGTTGTATCTTCCCCAATTGATCGTTACGCAGGCGCTCAAATTCTTTATGAATATGATACAGGGTTTTATCTATGCGATTTTTTTCCGTTCCAAAATAAACAGAAAACAGCCCGATGTCGGAAAAAGGTGTATAGTTGGATTCGATATGGTACACATAACCCAGTTTCTCTCTCAGCAGCATGTTTAAGCGTGAAGTAAGACCCGGACCGGCGATGATATTATCCAAAAGGGCCATGACGATCTTTTTGGGATGGTGCATGTGATAGGTCACATTACCCAAAATGCAGTGGGCCTGGTTGGTGTCCCTTTCCAAAACCTTTTGTTTGGCTGTATATCCGTTAAAAGGCATTCTGAATTTGAAAGCGGATCCATTCTCCGGTATGGATCCGAAATATTTTTCTGCCAGATTGACGAGTCTGGTGAATGGTAGATTGCCCACAGAGGTGATCACCATTTCCGAAGGATGGTAGTTGCGGTCGACGAATTTCATAAAATCCTCTGCCGTAAATCGTTTCAATAATTCAGGTGTGCCCAGAATATTTTTACCCAAAGGCTGATCCTCAAAAACTAACTCTTCAAAGTCATCATAAATAGACTCAGACGGATTGTCTTTGTAAAAGTTGATCTCATCGAGTATCACATGTTTCTCCCTTTTTATCTCATTACCGGGAAACACAGAGTTAAAAGCGATATCGGCTATAAGCTCCAGGGATCTTTCGTAATCCTGCTTAAGAAATGAGGTATGGATACAGGTATCTTCTTTGGTGGTATAGGCGTTCATATCACCCCCTACATCATCCATTCTGCTGAGTATATGAAATGCTTTCCTTTTCTTGGTCCCTTTGAAAAAAAGATGCTCCGTAAAATGGGCAATGCCCTGTTCATGTTCCTGCTCATCACGCGAACCGGCATTGATCATTAACCCGCAATGTGCTACTTCCGAATTATCAGGCATATGAATGATACGTAATCCATTGGTTAGCTTATGGGTATGGTATTGCATAGTTTGGTCGGATTTATAGGATAATAACACTTGATATCGGGTCAATTGCGTATGGCATACCCGTATTAGCATCTGAAAATGGTTTCATATCAAATTGACATAGCATTTTTTGCAAAATTACAAAAGATCTGCATCTGATTTTACTCTGATTTGACCTTCCTTATACAAAAGGAAAGTAAATTCTTTAAAATTAATTATTTAGGGTTTGCTGAAAAAGTCTTTAGTGCATCAGCTACGAGGCGG
>CAYYLT010000319.1:0-3737 GCA_964472385.1 uncultured Bacteroidales bacterium | reverse complement strand
GTTCATCTTTTGATGCTGAAGGGGTAAATTGATGCTTCATAGGCTTTCCAAATTATAATTTAAAAATCTTATCTCAAAACGATGATTGTTTTTTAATTATTGTAGCTTAAATTAACATTTTTTAACAAAGCCAATAAATAATAAGCATATTCGTAATTGATTAGGTGGTATTGAGATTGAGATTTTTATTCTTGATCAACTTTCTCAAGTTAATCAAGGCATACCGCATTCTTCCCAATGCTGTATTGATGCTTACATTGGTCTGATCCGCTATTTCCTTAAAGCTTAACCCCCCATAATGTCTTAATAATACAACTTCTTTCTGTTCTTCCGGTAAATAATCGATCAATTTTCTGACATCATCTATAATTTGATTTCTGACTAGATCATCCTCAATGGTTTGATCTGAAAATTTTTGGGAATTGAATATGTCCATCTCATAATCGTCATTGGAATAGATTCTGGATTGTTTTCCTTTTCTGAAATGATCGATGATAAGATTATGCGCAATACGGATAACCCAGGAAACAAACTTACCACTCTCCTGATATTTTCCTTTATGCAATGATTTGATAACTTTAATGAAAGTTTCCTGGAAAATATCTTCAGCAAGATGCTCATTTTTAACCATTAAAAGAATATAAGTATACACTTTATCCTTATAACGGGTTATAAGGCGCTCAATAGCTGTTTGATTCCCATTGAGATATTCCCGTATGAGTTTTTGATCTGAATTTTCCTTTTTTTCCACTATATATTTCTCCTTTAAATTCAATAATAAATTTATCTCTAAAACAATTATGCATTTTTTTGGTTCGAAATTCATGCAAATAAATAAAAATTATACAAAATTCAAAAATTTTATGTAAACATGTTTAATTTTGCATGCTTTTTTATAAAAACCAATAATCATGCCAGGAGATAGATGGGATGACAATTACCAGATTGAGGTAAAAGGAGCTAACGTCCATAATTTAAAGCATCTGGATATACGCCTTCCCAGGGACCAATTAATTGTTATTACGGGTATTTCAGGATCAGGTAAATCATCCCTGGCCTTTGATACCCTTTATGCTGAAGGTCAGCGCCGGTATATTGAAAGTTTGTCATCTTATGCCCGTCAATTTTTAGGCAGGATTGAAAAGCCTGATGTAGAGTATATTCGGGGGCTTCCACCGGCAATAGCTGTAGAACAAAAAGTGAACACCAGAAATCCCAGATCTACAGTAGGCACCTCTACCGAGATATATGATTACTTGAGACTTTTATTCACACGCATTGGTAAAACTTATTCACCTGTTTCGGGCAAATTAGTTCAGCGGGAGACAGTTTCCGATGTTGTGGATTATATCGTTAATTTGTCTGAAAATGCGCGGGTATTGATTCTTTGCCCGTTTCAACTCCCGAAAAAAGACAAACCAAAACATTATTTGGAATTACTGGCCCAGCAGGGTACGACCTATATGGAAAAAAACGGGAAACTGTTTCGCATGGACGATCTTTTGGCTGATGAAACGCTTAAGGCAAACCAGCTTAAAGACTTTAATATCGTTATTGACCGGATCAAGGTTAAATACGATGAAGATTCCAGATCGCGATATGCTGATTCAGTACAAATGGCTTTTTCTGAAGGAGGGGGAGTATGTATTGTAAAGCAATATGATGAGCAGGATGTTAAACAAGCGTTATTTTCTTCCCGATTTGAAATGGATGGCATTACCTTCGAAGAGCCCTCCGAACATATGTTTAGTTTTAACAATCCCGTTGGTGCTTGTCCGAAGTGCGAAGGATATGGCATGATCATCGGGATAGATGAGGAACTTGTAGTGCCCGACAAGAGGCTTTCGGTTTATCAGGATGCCATTGCATGCTGGAGAGGTGATAAGATGCAAAAGTGGAAGGATCAATTGATAAAATATGCCCACAAATTTGAATTCCCAATTCATAAACCCTATTCTCAGCTCACAGATGATCAAAAAAAACTCTTATGGACCGGCAATCGTTATTTTCATGGTCTCAATGAATTTTTTAATTACCTTGAACGCAAAAAATACAAAATACAGTACCGGGTGATGCTTTCCAGATACCGCGGGAAAACAATATGCCCTGAATGTCATGGTACCCGCCTTAAGAAAGCGACTTCCTATGTAAAGATAGGTAATAAAACCTTACCACAGATTGTAATGAAGCCCATCGCATCGCTGTATCAATTTTTTGAACGGCTAAAACTTGATACCTACGACCGCCAGATTGCCGAACGCATACTTTATGAAATTCAAAGTCGGCTGCATTTTCTGCTGGATGTAGGACTTGGATACCTTACATTGAATCGCCTGTCTTCGACTTTATCCGGAGGTGAATCTCAAAGGATTAATCTGGCTACTTCTCTGGGCAGCAGCCTGGTCGGTTCTATGTATGTTCTGGACGAACCCAGTATCGGACTGCATCCAAGGGATAACCATAAACTTATAGGCGTTCTGAGAAGATTGCAACAAATTGGCAATACCGTGGTTGTGGTTGAACATGATGAAGATATTATCCGTTCGGCCGATCATGTTATTGACCTTGGTCCGTTGGCCGGGAGACTTGGAGGTAAGCTCGTGTTCCAGGGGCCACCCGAACAGATCGCTCATGTTGCCGAGAGTTATACCGGCCAGTTTCTTTTGCAAAAAGATTATATTCAAATACCTGAAAAAAGAAGAAAATGGAATAATTTTATTGAAATTCAAGGCGCCCGTGAGAATAATCTAAAAAATCTTCATGTCCGATTTCCTTTGAATATATTGACCCTCATAACTGGTGTAAGCGGATCGGGAAAATCTTCCCTGGTGAAAAATATCCTTACTCCGGCCCTGAACAGGCATTACAAAAGGATGGGAAATAAAGCCGGCAGGTATGATGATTTAACCGGAGATCTTCATCTTTTGTCGGATGTAGAGTTTGTAGATCAAAATCCCATTGGGAAGTCTTCACGATCTAATCCGGTTACCTATATTAAAGCATATGATGAAATCAGAAAATTGTTTGCAAGCCGGAAAAAAGCAGAAATAAATCATTTCAAAGCCTCTCATTTTTCTTTTAACACCCCCGGAGGAAGGTGTGAAGCTTGTAAAGGTGAAGGCTTGGTTAATGTGGAAATGCAGTTTATGCCTGATATTACCCTAACTTGCGAAAGCTGCCAGGGCAGGAGATTTAAGGAAGAAGTGCTTGAGGTTCAGTATAAAGGAAAAAACATATTTGAAGTGTTAGAAATGACTGTTAATAAGGCCATAGACTTCTTTGGGGCTCTATCAGCCGTTCAAAACGATAAAATGGAGGAGAAGCTCGTCAGAAAACTATCCATATTGCAGGAAGTGGGACTGGGTTATTTGAAACTGGGACAATCATCCAGCACATTAAGTGGCGGTGAAAGCCAAAGAGTAAAACTGGCTTCTTTTCTGGGTAATGAAAGCCAGAATGATTCGATCCTCTTCATCTTTGATGAACCTACAACCGGTTTGCATTATCATGATATTTCCAAATTGCTTCAATCTTTCAATAAGCTTATTGACCATGGTCATACCGTTTTGGTGATCGAGCACAATATGGAGGTTATTAAATGCGCCGACTGGATTATTGATCTGGGTCCGGAAGGGGGTGAAAAAGGAGGAGAGATCGTTTGTCAGGGTATTCCGGAATCGGTTATGCAGTTCAGCCAGTCTTATACAGGTCGATACCTTTTGGAAAAACTGCAGGAG
>CAYYLT010000318.1:0-3753 GCA_964472385.1 uncultured Bacteroidales bacterium | reverse complement strand
TGACGATCTCCGCGTCCTTCAGATTGCGATACCGTTTAAAATGACCCGCTTTATACTTAAAAGCAGTATCCGATACAGCTTCCGCTATGATTTGATAACCTTCATGGGGGATACGCGCACGGGTTTGCCGCTTGCCATTGACAAAAAGCTGATTGAACGACCATTCTCCTGCTTCCACTTCCGGCAGGGTGCACACCTTGATCTGACCATCGTAAGGTTCCCAGGAGGCGGTAATCTTTCTGCCCCCGCTGATCACCGGCTCTTCACCGGGATAAGCCCGGTAGGTGACGGGGCATTGTGCCGTGCCGTAATCCTGATCGTCAAAAACGATGGTGTGATCCAAAAAATATGTTCCACCCCGAACCATAACGGTTACAGGTTCGGTAAGCCCCTGGTCTGCCTTCATCTCGCGGATGGCATCCCGGGCGCCCTCAATAGTGGCAAAAGGCCCGTCGTCTTTTTGTTCATTCGGTGCGGCTAGCGTTCCCGACCAGCTGTCATTGCCGTTGGACGAAACATAAAATGTGGCTTCAGCTCTGTCAGCCGGTTGTGCCATCACAACAAGAGAGAATACCGGGAATACAAAAAATACCATTGCCGCGATAATTCGGGTAATCATAACACGTCCTCGTTTTTACATGAGAAAAATACAGTCTTTGCCAAAAATTCATATACCAATACAAAGTGCCTGATAGATCTGGCTGCCAATAGGCTATAAACAAAAATGATCAGGATATGAAGCATGAATCCTTATTTATGAAAGAAGGCAAGCAGATCTCTGGCAGCCAGATATGAACTCATCTTGCCCTCCCGAACTTTCTTTTCATACATTTTAAGCTGCTCTTTCATCGCATCGGTTTGATAAAAATATTCCTTCAACAGTTGATCTATAGTTTCGTGCATCCAGTACTTGCGCTGATTTCTGCGATTCTTCGAGAAATATCCGTTTTTTTGTGTAAGATGCATGTATTCCAGGATCATTTCCCATACTTGATCTATGCCTTCATGATTCTGAGCTGAGCAGGTAAGTACACGGGGTTTCCATCCGGATTCCGGAAGGGGAAAAAGGTGAAGGGCATTTTGGTAAGCATTTCTGGCTATCTCAGCGTTGCGAAGATTATTACCATCCGCTTTGTTGATGATGATGGCATCCGCCCTTTCCATAATGCCTCTTTTCATACCCTGTAATTCATCTCCTGCACCTGCAAGCATAAGCAAAAGAAAAAAATCGACCATACCATGCACGGCGGTTTCAGATTGCCCTACACCCAATGTCTCTATAAAAATGGTGTCGAAACCAGCTGCTTCGCATAATATGGTAATCTCTCTGGTGTGCCTTGTGACACCGCCTAAAGTATTCCCTGAGGGAGAAGGTCTGACAAATACATTTTCGCAGTTCGCAAGCGTTTCCATCCTTATTTTATCTCCCAGTATGCTCCCGCCCGAACGTTCACTACTGGGATCCACCGTCAGAACAGCAGGTTTTCGTCCCGCCCCTGCAAGTTTCATTCCCAGAGACTCAATGAAAGTACTCTTGCCTACTCCGGGAACACCTGATATACCAATGCGTAAGGAATTACCGCTGAAAGGCAGGCAATGCTCAATAATGCGCCGGGCCACCTCCATTTGCTCCTTCCGGGAGCTCTCAATAAGTGTTATAGCCTGCGCAAGAACCGTACGGTCACCTTTTAGGATACCCCGCGTATAGAATTCGGAAGAATGATGGTTCCTTCTCCTTTGCTTCAAATCCCTCGCAGCTTCTTTATTGATGGCATGAGACCCTACGGAATCATTGTTTATGGGTGGTTTTTCACCAACATTTTCCTGCTGATCCATTTCTTCTTTTTCCATTGCTTCAAATAATCCCTTAACAGCTATTGCCGCTATCCTGTATATCCATAATTGCTGTGAACGGCTGACAAAAGACCCGCTCCCAACTGCATCACTACGGTTCAACCTTTCCTTTTATATGCAGCCTTAAATTATTGTTTTCCGGATCATTGGAAATAAAATAGATGATTTTATCCTGATATCCTTCCCTGTTTCCTGCATGAAAAATGACTTTTATCGAGCTGCTTTTCCCAGGTGAAATAACATTTTTATCCGGTTTGACAGTGGTACATCCGCAACTTGATTTGATATCCCGGATGATAAGATCACTTTTTCCGGTGTTTTTAAAATGGAATACATGTGTCACCTGACTGTTCTGTTTTGCCGTACCGAAATTATGGGTCGTTTTTTCAAATGCCACTTTGGGTGCATTCGCCTTTTCTTCCGGCGAAAGATGAGAGAAATCTTCCTCAATTCTTGCGGAAATGACCAATGTATTATTGGGGATCTGCTTGCCATTAACAAGCACTTTCACCCGATCAACCCTGAAACCCCAGGCATCAACTTTGGAGGGATCATATTTCCCGTAAATATAGCTTTCTGCACCGGGTTCTAACACTTTTGAGGGTGTATGCAATTCGATATGTTTTGGGGATCCGGTAAATGAGACAGAAACGGATTCTCCGGAACCATTGGCAATAGCCAGGGAATCATATGCTTCCTGATTGTGCTTGACTTTGACAAAAGCCAGATGATGGGATTTCAAACGTAAATCTCCCATTTTACGGGGATACTTATCCGCCAGGGTTCTCTTCTTTGGCACCACATTGCCTTTGATCCGCAAAAGAACCGTACCATTTGAAGCATTGGTCCGGACCAAAATACTCTTCGTAAAGTTTCCAGGCCGGTTCCTGGGATCAAAAGCAACGCCTACATAACCTTTCTTTCCGGGCATGATCGGCTGTTTGGTATAGGAGGGGGTAGTGCAACCGCACTGAGCGACCACTTCATTAATGATAAGCGGCTGGGCTCCCGTATTTGTAAACTGAAACTGATAGCTGACTTTACCTTCATCTTCCCTGATCTGTCCGAAATCATAAACGGTTTTATCAAACACCAGTTGAGGCGCCTTTTGCTGCGCCTGTACCACATAAGCCATCAGCAACAAGGTGCTTGTAAACATCCATATTCTTATCATGACAAAACTTTTATCGTTGCAAAATAAATATGTAAATGAGGTCACTAATTTAAAAAATTCTACACAATATCTTGTAAGCATATAAACGGTTGGCCAATCGAAGCTATTATTTTTTTGTGTATGTTTGCCTGGTGAAGATCATCTGCATGCTAACGACCAGGAAGTATGCAGTGAATTAGGTTGACCCGTCGAGAAGCATTGGCAAAACCCTATTTTATGACCAAACCATCCTTACATATGCAACTGAAAAAACAAATCAATGCCCTGGCAGATCAATATTTCAATGAAGTGGTAGACATCAGAAGGCATCTGCATCAACATCCTGAACTCTCGTTTCAGGAGTACCAAACCGTTCAATACCTGGAAAAAATATTACAAAAAGCAGGTATTTCATATAAAAAACCTGTAGATACAGGCTTAACAGGATTGATCAAAGATCATGCTGACAATAATGGTATTGTGGCGCTCAGGGCTGATATAGATGCTCTGCCCATTGAAGAAAAAAACACGGTAGCATATATCTCACAAAACAAAGGTGTTATGCATGCCTGTGGCCATGATGTACATACGGCATCACTCATAGGAGCTTTGAAAATTCTAAGTGATTTACAAGATGCATACAAAGGGAACGTAAAGTTTATTTTTCAGCCAGGTGAAGAGAAACTGCCCGGGGGAGCAAAAAAAATGATTGAACAGGGTGTACTGGAAAACCCAATACCCGATGT
>CAYYLT010000317.1:0-3761 GCA_964472385.1 uncultured Bacteroidales bacterium | reverse complement strand
ATGTATTATTCATACAGGTTAAAGTGATCTTAGCATTTGCTATTGCTAAAATATATAATTAAGAATCGAACAATCCGGGTATATAAGGCAAATTTTGAAGCCACAGCAGGATCAATGATGATTGGATGGGGCATGATAAAGTAAATTGTAACTTAGCCCGGTTGATAGAAGTAAATTTTGGATCAAGATGGATAAAAATTCAATAATCGGACTGCTCATAATTGCTTTGATACTTGTTATCTATGGAATCGTTAACAAACCTACTGAGGAGGAAGCACAAAGATTACAGCGTGTGCGGGATTCCATACAACGTGTTGAGCAACAAAGAAAAGTTACCCAACAACAGCAGAAGCAATCCGGCCAGATAGCCAAACAAAAAGAATCGCAGCAGCAGACAACGAATACCGGCATACAAGAACAACAGGCAGTTGATACCAGCGCCAGTCAATTAAAAGATCTTTATGGCTCCTTTGCTGAATCAGCCAAAGGGGAACAAAAATTTATCGTTCTCGAGAACGAACGATTAAAGGTTAAAATCTCTACGCGGGGCGGACGGCCATATTCCGTAGAACTGAAAGAATATCAAACCTATGATGACGAACCCCTTATCCTGTTTAGTGGAGATGACAATACTTTCGGGTTCAACTTTTTTGCCAACAAACGGCAAATCGCTACCAACGATTTATACTTTAAACCGGTCAATGACATTGATTCCCTGTATGCCGGCAATGCAGCTCAAACCGTGAGATTACGATTACATGCGGGTTCCGGGCGTTACATCCAGTACGAATACAGCCTTCAACCCAACACCTACATGATGGATTTCAATATTGATTTTGCAGGCATGGATCAGGTTATTCCGAACAATTACACCGAAATAAATCTAACCTGGAACATCAAATCTCCCCAACAGGAAAAGGGAGCAGATAACGAGAAAAATTATACCACTGTTGCCTATAAATACTATCAGGACGAAGTGGATGACCTGCGTGCCAGAGCTAACGATGAGGCAGAGGAAGAATTGAACACCAGGGTTAAATGGATCGCTTTCAAACAGCAGTTTTTTTCCTCTATCCTGGTGGCCAACCAATACTTTACCAATTCTCAGGTGCAATTCACATCCCTTGACGACTCCAGGGAATACCTGAAAAAACTCACCGCAGATATTGGGGTACCCTATGAGAGCAGTTCCAATTACCGTTTTCCCATGCATTTTTATTTCGGCCCCAACCATTATAATACGCTGAAGAAATACGATCAGGAATTTGAGAATATGATTCCTCTGGGGTGGGCCATTTTCAAATGGGTCAACCAATTTATCATAATTCCTATTTTTAACTGGTTGGATAATTCTATTGCCAATTACGGGATCATCATTTTATTATTGACCCTGATCATCAAGCTGGCGCTTTTCCCGCTTACATACAAATCCTACCTCTCCCAGGCAAAAATGCGTGTGCTTAAACCCGAGATTGATGAGATCAACAAAAAATATCCCAAGAAGGAAGACAGCATGAAAAAACAGCGCGCTACTATGGATCTTTACAAAAAAGCCGGTGTAAATCCTATGGGCGGATGCCTTCCTATGCTTCTTCAACTTCCTATACTCATCGCTATGGTCCGCTTTTTCCCATCTTCCTTTGAACTACGACAGGAAGGGTTCCTATGGGCTGATGACCTGTCTTCCTACGATTCTATTCTTAACCTTCCCTTTGAAATACCCTTTTACGGAGACCATGTGAGTCTTTTTACCCTACTGATGGCAATAACCCTCATTTTTACCACCCAAATCAACAGCGCCCAGATGAGCGGAAGCCAGCAGATGCCCGGAATGAAATTCTTTACCACCTATTTTATGCCTGTTATGTTGCTCTTCATTTTCAACAACTTTTCATCCGGACTGAGTTACTATTTCCTTTTATCCAACGTGATTACACTTGGTCAAACCCTAATCATCCGGAACTTTGTCGATGATGAGGAGATCCATAAAAAACTTAAGGAGAACAAGAAAAAACCCGCTAAAAAATCGAAGTGGCAGCAGCGCCTCGAGGAAGCGCAGAAGAAGAGAGGTTATCAGCTGAAGAAGTAGATACAATATCAATAAACCCTATATATACCGTTCTACCGTAGCCAACAGGTTTTTAGGTTTAACGGGTTTGGTTAAATAACTATCGCATCCGGCTTCTAAGGCTTCTTCCCGGTCTTGATTTCCATGATAAGCAGTTTGAGCTATGACAGAAATATCCGGGTTTATTTCCTTGATTTTCCTCGCCGTTTCTCTACCGTCGCTACCTGCCATCTGAAGATCGATAAGTAGTAGATCTATTTTTTGCGCTCCGCACATTGTCATGGTTTCCTGCGTATTTCTGGCCCACAAAATTTTAGCACCCGTCTTGTCGAAAACTGCTTTGAGAAACAGGTAATTGATCATTTCATCCTCTGCAATGAGGATAACCTTATGACTCCAATCTCTGCCAGGCATCTATAGGCTTTTATTTGTTTATGTCGTCTAATCCAAGTGCTTTATGGATGGTTTGGCCGATATATGCTGGTGAATCGGCAATATGAATACCGCATTGACGCATAATATCAATTTTCGCAGAAGCAGTATCTGCTTTCCCTCCTATGATAGCACCTGCATGTCCCATCCTTCTTCCTTTAGGTGCCGTTCGGCCTGCAATAAATGCAGCTACAGGTTTGGTACCGTTTTCTTTGATCCATTCAGCTGCTTCTGCTTCCATATTGCCGCCTATCTCTCCTATAATAATAATCCCTTCGGTACCGGGGTCATCCATGAACATTGTTACGGCCTCCAGAGTGGATGTGCCGATTATCGGATCTCCACCAATACCAATACAGGTGGATTGTCCCATATCCAGTTTCGTTACCTGGTCTACGGCTTCATAGGTCAATGTACCCGAACGGGATACGATGCCTACCTTACCTTTTCTGTGTATAAAACCCGGCATTATGCCCACTTTACATTCCTCAGGAGTAATGATACCCGGGCAGTTGGGTCCGATCAATACAGTATTTGTATCCTTTAGAAATTCCTTTAAGGAAACCATATCGCGGGTGGGTATGCCTTCTGATATAGCTACTACAACCTCAATACCTGCATCTGCAGCTTCCATTACCGCATCTGCAGCAAAAGCAGGAGGAACAAAAACAATGGATGCATTGGCATCTGTCTCTTTTTTTGCCTTATCCACCGTATTGAAAACCGGTATACCCAAATGCTGCTTTCCTTCCTTTCCCGGCGTAACTCCCCCGACGACCTGTGTTCCATAATCAATCATCTGTTCGGTGTGGAAAGTACCTTCACCGCCAGTAATACCCTGTACAATAACTTTTGTATCCTTATTCACCAATATACTCATAATATACCCAGATCAAAATACCTATTCAAAAATAGTTATTTTCTTGATGAATGAAAAATTTCAAGAAATTTTTCCCCTTAACCCAAATATTCATAACGCACAAATCTTTCTGACGCTATTTTTATTAGATACTTCAAGTCCTTTGTGGTTTATTTATAAATATTACCCCAATGCGCGCGAAAGATTTGGATGAAGCAGTTTCCCTTTGGCAATTGGCAAAACCCTGGCCAATGTTGGCAGACATTAATATTCACTCAGTAAAGCATTGAAGCATTCTCACATTAGCCAGTTAACCTGCATTATTCATGCGTCAGGTTTTGGGTAGGTGCAAGGCGTCGAAAGCCCACGACGTAGTCACCTGCTTCGGGTTTGCTGAAAAAC
>CAYYLT010000316.1:0-3795 GCA_964472385.1 uncultured Bacteroidales bacterium | reverse complement strand
GAAAACTATAATTTTTTTAGCGGCGTCATTAGCGTCTGTCTATAAACCCTAATTATTTGTGAATGATTCGGGTTAGATCAGACCAGCCCCTGCTTCTCTTTGAATGGATCTCTATTTTTGATTATCAGTCAGATCCCGCTTTTGTCGTTCATATTCCTTATCATCGATTTCTCCTTTCAGGTATCGGTGGCGGAGATTTCTCAGGCTGGTACTTTTAAATGTGCGTTTATCTCTTTTACCCATTCGCCGAAGCACCATCCATACAATAATCAATGCAAAGATCAATGCGAGGGTGATCACCAGATCTGATGCTGTATTTTTTTGCTGTAAAATGATCAACAGGGTCATAGTATACTTGGTATTTTGGGTTTGCTGAAAAATACAAAAAATATGTATAATCAATAGTTTACATGTATTAATTGTTTGTAAAATGCAGTGTTTTTAGCGCATATTCGAGAACAACCTTGCATTTTTTAATATATTTTTTTGTTAGCCTTTAGCACATCATCTACTTCGTTGGCTTCAGCTCGCAGCATTCATATACAGCTTCGCTTTGCCGCCTCTTAGCTGATGTACTAAAGACTTTTTCAGCAAACCCTATGTACTCAAGTGTTTCCCTCAAGTTGCGAGATAAAATAATCCAATTCCTGCTTAAGGTTGATATGGGGTTGTTTATCCATAAGCTGTTCTGTTTTCTCAATTTGTTTTTTCAAAAAGTTTTGATGTTCTAATGATTTTGGTCGAAAAGGTTTATGATTTCGGGCGTTGACAATTTGCTCAATTTTTCCCATAAATTTATAAGTGGATTTTTTGATGTATGTATCGCAAAATCTTTCCCAGATGTAATTTACCCCCGATTTTCCCGGATGGATCATATCATCAGCATAAAAACGGTAGTCTCTCAATTCGTCCATCATAATTTCATAGGCTGGGAAATATTCCAGATCGGGAAATTCCATTAATAGCTTTTGAATTGCAAGAATTAGCACAGCCTTGCTTTGTTGGTTTTTTACCGCACCGTCCTTCCAATGTCTCACCGGGCTGATAGTAAAAACGATATGTAATTTATCATTGAAATCTTTTAATTCCTTTATCAGTGATTTATAGTTTTCTACAATTTCATCAACCTCCATAAGGTATCGGGTGAATTTATCAGCAGGTATTTTGTGGCAATTTGCAACGACATGATCTTTCTTTTTGTGTTTATATACTCTGGCTGTACCAAAGGTTATGCCCAAAAGATCGGTTTTTTTAAGCCATTGATTTCCCTGTTTGATACCTGTATTGATATCTTCCAGCACCATCTGCCGGTTGGGCCCGGAAAATCCTGTGTCATGATGGAAGCTAAACCACAAATTATTATATCGCTGAAGGTCTTTTTCCTCAAAATATCGCTCATGCATAAGGATATATAACGCATTTCGTATGGATTCAGGATTGTAAAGCATACCAAAAGGATTATGCAGCACCGGCAATTTATAATAATTCAATTTTTGGCTGATATAATTTGTAAAGCAGGAACCTAACATGCACGAATATTTCTTATAGGTGAGATTAAAGTTAGATTCGGGAATATCAACCGGGGTTCTGAAGATTTTCATCATACATTTCTTTTACATGTTCTATTCATCCAATTGATTATGGACTGGAAGACTTTTTCATTTTCTAATTCATGGTGCAATTCATGGTAGAGTCCTTCCCATCGTATAAACTGAATGTCTTTTCGGTGCTCTTTGGCTTTTTCCACCAGATTTTCGCTGGCTTTGATTGAAGTTATTTTATCACCTGTACCGTGCATCAACAAGGTTGGCAGCTTGAGGTGCTCGATTTCTTTAATGGCACGGAAACCGGCATTTCTGGCACCAAAAAGAAGGGAAGGTGTAATTTGTCTGTTTATCAGTGGGTCATTTTCATATTGCTTGATGATATCGGTATCATGGGTCAGATAATTGACATCCAGTTTTGAATCCCTGAGCAAATCTGGTGCCATAAGCTTCAGTCCACGGGCAATCAGCAAATAGATAGCCCGGGGTTCGGTTGAAAGCTTCAGCCAGGGTGATATGGCTATTATTCCGGTTAGCCTTGCCGATCTTCTAATGCCATAATTCAGCACCAATCCCCCACCTAAACTCTGACCATAGAGAAAACGTGGGATTCCATCTTCCAATCCTTCATGCTTTATCAAGGTCTCAATGTCATCCAGTAAATGATTGTATGTGGGTGTATGACCTCGTCTGCCTCCTGACAATCCATGCCCCCTTAAGTCCATGGTTGATACCTTGATGTTGCTTGCAATGAATTTGTTGATCCAGCTTTTATACCTTCCTGTGTACTCGCTGAATCCATGTATTAGGAATATATGTGCTGTTGATATACCATTCGGTATGTATGTCTTCGTATAAAGCTTGATACCGTCTACTGCCCGTATATGTTTTTCATTTTTCTCCATACAATGTCATTATAAAAATAATCAATTCACCTTTTGATATCTTTACAACTACTGAATATACAATTTAGTTTTCCAACCGGGGGTAATTTTTTTATCTTTGCTTATTATTGGCTCAGTAGTTCAATTGGATAGAACACCAGACTTCGGATCTGGTTGTTGGGGGTTCGTGTCCTCCCTGAGTCGCTTTATTGCAAAGTAATTTTGTTTTTCAGATATGGGTACATCCCCGGTAATTTTTTTATTCATTTGTACTTTCATTTCCTGGTTCTGGGGAAGTTGCCCGGGTGATTGTACAGCAGGTATATCTTTTCAACAGGATCCCTCTGTGAACAAAAATGTTGTAGAAACCGGGAAAGTAAAGGAGATTGGGATAACAACAGCAAAAATTACGGGGAAGGTCAATGCAGATGTGACCATGAAGATTGAGAAACGGGGAATATGCTGGAACACAGATGGCCATCCTGCCATAGAAGATCAAAAGGTGTTAGCGGGAAAGGGAGTTGGAGCTTTTACAGCCTCATTGACGGGATTAAAAAAGGGAACCGTTTATTATGCGCGTGCTTTCGCAGGCAATGAAGATCATCTGTTTTATGGAAAGACGGTTTACTTCACTACCCATATTTTTGCCAATGGTGTCAAAATAGATATTACGTATGTGGAAGGTGGGTCTTTTGAGATGGGTGCCGGTAAGGCACAGGAGGATTATTATGATGACGAAATTCCTGTACACAAGGTAATGCTAAGTGGTTTTCAGATCAGCTGTTATGAAATAACGAGCCGGCAATACTGTGCTTTTTTAAATGACCGCAATATACCATCAACCGGTGAATATCAGGACAAGCTGTATATTGATATTACAGATTCCGATTGTCCTGTTCGTTTTTCGGGTCGAAGATTTATCCCTCAAACAGGTAAAGGAGATCATCCGGTTACTGAGATCACCTGGTTTGGAGCTCAGGCTTTTTGTCAATGGTTAGGAGGACGGCTCCCTACTGAAGCTGAATGGGAATTTGCAGCAAGAGGTGGTGTAAAAAGTCCACATTATCGATATAGTGGAAGTAATAACCTTGATCAGGTGGGTTGGTATAAAAAGAATTCCGGTAGTCATAGTCATCCTGTAGGCCAAAAATCACCCAATACTTTAGGTTTATATGATATGAGCGGAAATGTTTGGGAGTGGTGCCTTGACTGGTATACCTTTGATTACTATGCCGATAGTCCAATGAAGGATCCTGCCGGACCGGCTGATGGCAGCATGCGTATACTTAGGGGTGGGGCATGGAATATGGGTGAATGGAATTGCCGGGTGTCAAACAGGTCCAATAAAAGACCCCAAATTACCTATA
>CAYYLT010000315.1:0-3800 GCA_964472385.1 uncultured Bacteroidales bacterium | reverse complement strand
ATAAAAAATAAAAAAACATTTATAAACAAAAGAATATTGGTGCTTTATTTATTATGCTCATAATATTTTTAAACATTATTTCCGCGTGCGCCAATTTTTGGGCATCTGCTACGTGGCGAGAACCTCGAAGCAGGCGACGACTTCGTGGGCTTTCGACGCCTTGCATCTACCCAAAATTTAACGCATGAATAATACAGGTTAAAAAAACCAATCTAATATTTTAGGAAGAAATATGATCAGTCCTGCAGCCAATGCAACGATGGCAGAAATCAATACCGAACCCGCGGAAATATCCTTGATGATCCTTATTCGCTCATTGTATTCCGGTTGAACTTCATTGCATAAGTATTCTATGGCAGCATTAAAAGCTTCTGAAGACAGAACCATGCCCATGACCACTATCAGCACCAGCCATTCATAGAGGGCTATCCGAAAATAAAAGCCTGCTGCTATAACCATCAGTATAGCAGCCACATGTACCCGATTATTGGATTCACTGGTAAGAAAGTGCCAGAGACCCTTGAATGCATTATTCAAAGTTCTGAAAAGCGACATCACACATATTTTTTCAACTCAAAATTTTCCCCGTCAAATACGCCATAGGTATTATGGTATAACCAGTCTCCCAAATTTATATAACGTACCTTCTCATTCAACGCATGATCAATGGGTATATGACGATGTCCGTAAATAAAAAGATCATAATGCTCATGTTTCAGAACCTCGCGGGAATATTTCAACAACAACTCACCCTCCTCTCCGCGAAATGCTTCCGGTACCTCATGCACATTCCTACTGTTAAAAGACCATTGATGAGCCAGGGCAATGCCAAAATTGGGATGTAACCGTCCGAATACCCATTGAGCAAAAGAATTGGTGAATATTCGTTTCAAAAGTTTAAACCGTTTGTCTCCCGGACCCAGCCCATCCCCATGAGCCAGGTAGAATCTTTTCCCATTGATTCTTACACTATAGGGCTTGCGGTGAATGATCAGCCCTACTTCGCGGGGCAAATAATCAAAAATCCACACATCGTGATTCCCGGTAAAAAAATGGACAGGTATACCTGCATCAGTAAATTCAGCCAATTTACCAAGGAAACGGACAAAACCTCTGGGTACAGCTTTACGGTATTCAAACCAAAAATCAAAAACATCGCCCAAAAGATACAGGCTGTCGGTTTGCATTTGGATCTCATCCAGCCACCTGACGATCAGCCTTTCTCTTTCCAGGCTGCTTCCGGCATTATGGGCACCCAGATGAAAATCAGAAGCGAAATATATTTTTTTTCCCTTTTCCAGTATTTGATTTTGGCCGGTATTATTCATGCAGGCTAAGGTGTTAATCCAAGGCAATCGACAATTCCCTTCTCAACCGTTTAATGGTGGGATTTTTAGCAATGATTCCTCTTTGCCTGTGAATCAGGTAATCCGTGGGAAGCTCACGTACATTATAAACCCGGGCAGCATAGGTATTCATCCCTTCCAGGCTGCTCACATTAATCCAGGGCAACTGATCAAAACGAACCGACTGTTGCCATTTGTTTCTTGCCGTATCGAGCGATACCTGAAATATCTCAAATCCTTTCTCATGATATCTGTTATAAACGTTCCGCAGTTTAAGGTTTCTCTGAATACCGGCCTCATTCCAGGATGCCCAAAAACTAACCAGGATCATCTTTTCCGGCTGGGTGTCCAAATCCATAGTATCTCCTTCCATATCGGGCAAACGGATGCCTGGAAAATCCTTTGCTTCACCTAATTTATTAATTTGTTGCTCCATTTCCAACTGGCGGTAGCGATTGATAAGATTTTCCTTATTGGCCACCAATGATCTAACATATGGAGCATCAGGGTACTTATTTTTTAGGCTATCTGCAACCAGTTTGATATATTGTAAGTCTGTATTTTTATAAAGGACATAAGTATCCTCATTAATTTTCTGATAGAGGGCCATGATGCTGGCCATAGACCCCAGATGTTCAACAATAAAAGCAATGGAGGAATCCCTTTGCCGGTCAAGAATCCGCATATAAGCTTCATTGATCTTATTCAGCTTTTCCGGTTCAACCGATTCATTTTTCAGTTGTTGGTAAGCCCTTTCCAGGGAATCAAGCTTAGCGCTATTTTTCCTTAACCGTTGCTCCAGTACTTTGACATGCCGGGAACCAGGGGATCCTGTGATGGAATAATCATAAAAATTTTGCTTTTGGCTATGAAACTGAATTTGCTCACCCGGATGAATCAAAAGGGTAGCCATTTTATCGCTTTGAGCAATTTGATAAAACCCTGGGTATGTTATTTCGCCGGAAAAAAAGAAATTTCCCTGTTTGTCGGTGAGGGTTGAATCCGAAATTTTGGAGCCGTCGAGCATCAGCTCCTTAAAATAGATCGCTTCTTGCTCAGCGCCATCAATTTTCCCTTCAACAGTAAAACGATTCTCATTGGTACATCCAAACAAAACAACAAAGGAAACGAAAACAATAAAGCCTGTTCTTTTCATTCGAATGCCATTAATCTGAAAGAACTTCATGTAATTTTGCCTGCAGATCGTCACCCCTAAGATTTTTGGCGATAATCTCTCCCTTCTTATTCAGGAGGAAGTTCGCCGGGATGCTTCTTACGTTATATTTTTCCGCTGCTTTGGAATTCCAGAATGCCAGATCACTGACATGGTACCAGTTAAGATTGTCTTTTTCAATAGCCTGAAGCCAATCCGAACGATTTCTATCCAGCGATACCTGATAAATTTCAAATTCTTTATCTTTAAAACGCTGATAATTTTGGACAAGGATGGGATTTTCCACCCGGCAAGGTTTACACCAGGAAGCCCAGAAATCAAGCAAAACATAATTCCCCTGCAAGGAGGATAACTTTACGGTATCACCCTTTGGATTGGGCAATGCTATCTCCGGTGCCGTTTTTCCGACAGCCAGTTTTTCATCGCCGGATGATCCCTCTGATCCCATCTTGCTTTTTAAATTTTCTACCTGTGAATGAAAGGATTTCACTGCTTCACTATTGGGATATTGAGCCATCAGAGCGGAATCTACCTTTTCATAATATGAGAAATCTTCACGCGGATCAATCAGATAGCTCCTTGGTCCGATCTGTTGATAAAGGGCCATAAGGATGGCTAAAGAATTTATGTTTTGGTCAATAAAATTTTTTGTGAATGCCCTGTGCTTCTGTATGATCGATTGTGACACTTTGCTGAGCCTTTTTTTAAGGTCATCCGTTTTCTCCTCATGGGGATTATCCTTGTATATTTTACTCAGTGAATCCAGCTTTTCCAGCATAGCTCGATGTTTTTTTCTGATATCCAGTATGTTTTCCGATGCCTCTGATCCGGATAGGGTATAACTTTCTGTTAAATTACCGGCATTTCCTTCCAGGGTAATATGATCACCGGGTTCCACAATTAATGTTACGGTGTTCCTGGGACTGGTCCTCACAATATAGAACTTAGCTGATTCGGTATAACCTGTAAACTTAAACTTTCCCTCCTTATCTAGTTGAAGAGAATCCAATGTTTTGACACCGTCCATCTGAAGTTCAAGTAGGGTGAGGTTTTCACCGTTGGCATTCTCCAGCTTACCTTCGATGGTAAATTGATTTGTACTTGAACCACATGCCTGCAGCATCATCAGAATTAAAAGGATAAACCAAAAATTTTTCATCATGCATTAAGGTTTTTATTTTTACCCTGAATTATTCATAAAAAATGGATAAAAATGTATAAACAAAAAAATATTCGTACTTTACGTATTATGTTCAAAAAATTCTATTTTCATATATTTT
>CAYYLT010000314.1:0-3809 GCA_964472385.1 uncultured Bacteroidales bacterium | reverse complement strand
ATTTTTTGTGTTTTTCAGCAAACCCGAAGTAGGCGACTACGTCGTGGGCTTTCGAGGCCTTTCATATACCCAAAACTTGACGCATGAATAAACAGGCTAGAATTATGCAGGTTAAAAGCCTGGCATTTTCTCATTATTCACCTGTTTAGTTATTATTAGATGTTTAAGAAATTCATATTTATTGCGGATAAGGAAGGTTAGGCGGAACGAACGCCCAGTTCATCGAGGTGCCTGAGCATTTCGGCAGGATCTTCGTAGACGCGGTATGCACCGGCTCGCTCGAGTTCCTCTTCTCCATATCCACCGGATAGGAGCCCTACACCCAGCGTACGTGCCCTGCGTGCGGCCAGAAGGTCCCATACACTATCCCCAACGACAATGGTATCATTGACTTCTACTCCCAGCTGGTGAACAGCTTCCAGGAACAGGTCGGGGTTTGGTTTTGCATAGGGCACTCGGTCGCGGGTTACAATGGGAATGTGATGCGGAACTTCCAGATTTTCGAGGGTGGGACCTGCCGAGCGCATACGTCCACTTGTGGCAATAGCCCAGGGTACTTCCAGTTCCGTCAGGCGTTTGAGAAGCTCCCTGGCTCCCGGAAGGGGTACGATCTGGTGTTTTTTTGCGGCATAATAATCAGCATGCAGCTGCTGCAAGCGTTCAAGCAGGGATTGATCCATGGGATGGTGCATCTCACGCATCAGGGCCTGGGTAAATAATCCCCCGCTCATTCCTATGCGCCGGTGGATCCTCCAAACCGATAGTTCAATGTCTACTTCCTGCAGGGCCTCACGCCATGCCAAAACATGCTGATAGACACTGTCGACCAATGTACCGTCCAGATCAAAAACCAGTGCTGTTTGTCGGGTCATATTTGTGATGGTTATAGGGTTATCAGAAAATCCTGTCTCATTAGCATCATGTCAAATACTCGTTTGCCGGCAGAAAGATAATCATTTCTTTGTAAAATCAATGAATCATACAGGTTAGGTTTAAGTTATGGTTATAGCTTATAATATATAAGGAATCTGGAAGATGAAAAAATAGCTGAAAACAAGAAAAGCAATGGCCAGGCCTGCTGCGAAAATCCAATGGGGTTGGAGGATGACTTTGGCCTGAGGGCTTAACAATTTGGGCATCACCATATAAAGACCAATAGCGACCAATAGCGCTTGCAGGGGAGTCAGGAGCAATCCATCGATAATGGCAGCGGTTTTAACCAAAGAAACCGGTTTTAGACCGAAAGAGTAGATAATGGCCATGTTGGTGATGAGGAAGAAAATCAAGAATATTCTGAATTGTATTTTCCAGGTGAATTTTCTGTTAAAAGCCGGAATGCATAACCGGAATGCATCAGCCAATAGTCTGGGCCAGCCGGCCATCTGGCCCACCTGGGTGCCTATAAGGGCTGCTGTGCCACCCATCATAAAAAGGAATCCGCCTATTGTTCCCCAGCGAGAGGAAAATATGGTGGAGAGGGTAATGGCTACTTTGGGTCCTTCAGGCGCCAGTTCCAGCGGTCTTAATACACCCGCTCCGGCAATGATAAAGCCCAGGGTGACAAGAATGCCCAGAACTAGAGCGATGGTGGCATCAGTGTATACAACACGGCACCATCCTTTGATCCTCCTGGCATCTTTTTCGGGCATCTTTTTCAGATAGGTAATGTCTGCCGGTTGCCCATAGGGTCGGTTCTTCGTAGCTCCATAGCCAGCGCCCATCACCCAGTAGGTATACCATACCTGGCTGGCAAATCCGCCGGCACCCCATCCAATGAGTGGCAAGATCTCTCTCCACGGATTTTCGTGTGCTCCTTTGGCCAGCGCCCAGTCAGGAACAGTTGATGTACCGGGGATCAGGCCATTGATCAAGGTCTCTGCCGAAGGAATGACCTGAAAAGCCACATAAAAAACGCCGATGACGGTGATCAGCACAAATACGCTCATCACCATCTTAAGCCATTTGAACTGGCCCGACCAAACCACCAGGATGCAGAAAAGGGTAATGAGCCAACCGCTTAAATACGAGGGTATGACAGGAAAAAGGCTGCTCAGGAATATACCGGCCGCTGAAGCTACGGATCCAATAGAGATGGCACCCGCAATGAACTGTCCCACCAAAACAATCCATACGCTCCAGTGCTTAGGCCCGGGAATGCGATCAAACATATCGATCATGCCTTCACCCGTACAGACTGTATAACGGGCGCCACTCATGCCTATCCAGAATTTAAGTGCTATGCCCAGCATAATTGCCCAGAGGACGGAGGTTCCCAGGACAGCACCGGTACGCGTTGCCAGAATAACTTCGCCAGATCCAATGTATTCAGCAGCCCAAACAATGGAAGGGCCCAGAAGGGCTAATATCGCCAGACCGCGTGGGGCAATGCTTATTCTGCTCTGGTTCGCACCCGGTTGTTTTGTTGACATATCAGCCAATAGGAGTCAATGTTTGGTTGCGCTAAAACAGATTTGCTAAAAAATACATAATATTTTTGCCTTTCCGCATCTTGATCATGGTAAAAATAACTTTTTCATATGCCTGTCAAACAGGTTCTCGGTTACTTCCCGGGCAATGGATTCATGGTATTTTTTCAGCAGATCTGTCAATCCGGTGCCCGTCTGAGCTGCTATTTTGTAAGACACATGCAGCAACTGCCTGATATGGGGATTGTATTTCGGTTGATCAGGCTCATGACGCAGGGTCCTGACCCAATCATCAGATTTCCAATGATCTACCACCTCCGGATGGGGCAGGTGATCTTTATCAATATCGATCACATGGGCATAGGCGGCAGTGAGATCATCCACCTGTTTGTATGCCGTACGGTATATGCTTTTAATAAGATCAAGACCATCTTTTCCCCCGAGACACAACCCAATGGCTTCTGCCAGCCAGGTGGTGCCGGCAGTTTTTACATGTATGCCCTGTCCATGCGTTTGAATGATCTTCCCGATGGCCGGATATATGGAAAACTTATCACTGCCGGTATGGATGCTGAGCTTCAGGTTATCCGGCAGTTCGAATTGATCCATAGCAAATTGCAGGATCCGAACATCTGCCTCGAAATCTTTTTCAAATTGCTGTATATCTCCATGATAATCGACCCCTTTATTAAACCGGCCGGTAAATTTTGGGGCGAGGTTTTGAACCGGGATTTTTTCTGCCGCCAGGGCGCTTAAAATCAATAAAAGCTCTAAAGGGGTTTGGGGTTGATCGGTTTCATCCATGGATATTTCAGGAATAAAATTATTTCCCCCTTTTTTATCAGCGATATACCGGTATATTTCTCCTGCTTTCCGTACGGCAAAAAGGTATTTCTCACCGATACCCCGAATGGTCTCTTCCGTAATGGAGGCAGGCGATTGAATGCCGGGTATTGTTTTATTACGGATCAAACGGGTATTGATTGCCGTAAATTCTGTCACATCCTTTTCGCCGGCTTTTTTCCCGATATAATCTGCCACATCTATGGTAAAAAAGTTGGCGTGCTCCAGAAATCCGTCAACATTTGAAAGATTGATATGGTCGGCATCAACATAGTAATTGTCTGTCCATCCGAGACTTTTAACAGCCTCGTTTGCTTCCTGTTTGGGTTGATCAAACGAAGAACCCACGGTTTGATGTTCCCGGTAGGATTTATTCCAGATGGGAACCACCGGAATGCCTGCTTCTTTGGCTTTGAAAAAAGCATTAAGCTGGGCTTTGCCCTGATGGGCGAAGCGGTCGCCTATACCAAAAGAGAATTTTTCCAGTTTCACAAGTATAGAATTTAGTTAATAGCTTGTCATTCAATAGGATTTAAATCT
>CAYYLT010000313.1:0-3836 GCA_964472385.1 uncultured Bacteroidales bacterium | reverse complement strand
GGCGCACTCGGAAAAAATGTTTAAAAATTAAAATTTTTGAGCATCATAAGTAAAGCATTTATATTCTTTTGTTTATAACTGTTTTTCCATTTTTTATGAATAATGTAGGCTAAAAGGTTTTTATTGGTATTTTAAGAAAACTTTATTTTACCGAACATTTTATAATCCCTGCCTAATAACAAATGTGGCATATGACAATCAGTAGATTTTTAATATGTATGCTGTTTTCGGTATGATAACCATCATGCTTGCCTGTCAGTATTCATAATCCGGAAGTAACCAGGCAGAGGTTCTTTGTCCCAACGGCAAACGGGGTTTTATAGCTTTTGCGATGGCAATATTGTTGCTTAAGGGCTTGCCAATATTGCTCCGGAAGTGAGTAAATCTCAAATTTTAAGGAATCATTGGATAATAATACGCTGAATACGCTGATGGTGTCTTTAGTGAACCTGGGAGGAGTCGAACCCCCAACCTTCTGATCCGTAGTCAGACGCTCTGTCCAGTTGAGCTACAGGTCCTTCTTTTCATTCAAAATCCAAAAATAATACTTTTTTACGAACTGCCCAGCTCCTTTTCCAAAGAAAAGTTTTTATAAAGCAGCTATCCAAAACCAGTCGCACGAGTAGTGCGGGTTAGATAAACTTTCCGATCTTTTGCAGTAAACCCAATGAATCAATCGGTTTACTGATATAATCATCGCATCCTGCATCCATACATTTTTGGGCATCCTCGCTCATGGCATAAGCTGTTTGCGCAATAATGGGAACTCTTTTATTGTTTTCATATAACCTGATTTTGCGGGTAAGTTCCCAGCCATTGATATCCGGCAGCTTAATATCCATCAAAATCAAATCGATGTCAGGATTCTTCATGAACACGTTTAAAGCCTCTTTTCCGGTTTCACAGATAAACAAATTTACTCCGGTAGAATTTAGAAATTCTTTTATCAAATCCCTGCTGGACAAATCATCTTCCACGAGTAGTATAGCCTTGCTTTCCCAGGAATGCTGTTCTTTAAATGTCGCTGTTGTTTTTTCCCGGACAGGGTAATGTTGTAACTGAAGCGGTAAAGTAAAATAAAAAACAGAACCCTTATTCGTTTCGGAATCGAGCCAAATTTGACCACCCATCAGTTCTGTCAGCGCTTTAGAGATGGAAAGGCCCAATCCGGTACCGCCATATTTTCTGGTAACTGACTCGTCAGCCTGGGCAAATCTTTTGAAAATTTTATCCCGTTTATTCTCGGGTACCCCAATACCGGTATCCCGGACATAAAAAAGCAGATTATCCTGGCTCCTTTTCCGGTAGCCGAATTCTATTTCCCCTTTTTCAGTAAATTTGACAGCATTGCTGAGTAAATTGGTGAATATTTGCTCCAATCTGATAAGATCCGTATAAATATAGCTTTGATGGTCTTTCAATCCCTTATTCAGTGTAAGGGTAAGATGTTGCTTGCTTTCATCATGCCCCATTTTGACCATAAGTTCCTGATGCAAATCAGCTAAAAATTCATTTAATGAAAAAGTACTTTTTTCCAGACGGATCTGGTTGGCATTGATTTTAGAAAGATCAATGATGTCATTGATAAGTTGAAGCAGAAAATGCGATTGACTCAGAATGGTATCAAAATAATATTCCTGCTTTTTAACAGGTATCTTTTCTTCCTTAAGCAATTGGGCAAATCCCATAATAGCATTTAAGGGTGTACGGATTTCGTGCGACATATTGGCGAGAAAAGCAGACTTTAACCGGTCACTTTCTTCAGCTTTCTCCTTGGCTTTAACTAACTCCTGCTCAAATTTTTTGCGTTCTGTGATATTTATAACTGTGCCCTGAAGTCCAATAGGTTGGTTGTCATTATCTTTGATGACGGAGGCATTGCAAAGAACCTCAAAATCCCGGTCATATTTGTCCCTGACGGTCATCTCTCCCCGCCATGAACCTGTTTCCTTTATTTCATCGAGCACCTCTTCCGGTAAGTTCTCCTGTCTTATAAATTCCCGGATGTGTTTTCCCAGAACTTCTTGCTTTTTAAAACTCAATACCCTTAACAATTCGGGATTAATGTATTCTATAATTCCCTCCATATCCATAAAAACAACACCTGCAATGGCATTTTCGATGGCATGATGTTTTTTTAGTAGTTCCAGTTCTCTGTTCACCTTATGGGTAATATCAGAGATGAACCCCTCTATGATCCCCTTTTCATCCTGATCATAGGAAATACACAAACCCCTTTCCCAGACCCATTTTTCTTTTTGATCTTTGGTAAGGATTCTATACTCTAATTCAAAGTGCTTTCCCGCTTCTATCCTTTTCTGCACCTCTTTCCAAACTTTATCACGATCATCCGGATGAATAAGTGAACCATACGAAATAATTCTATTATCAACTAATTCGTCAGGTCTGTAACCTGTTAGTGGAGAGCAACCATCGCTGACATATTGCATGGGCCAGTCGCGTAAGTTGACACACTTATAAGCCATTCCCGGCAGATTACGCATTAAAGTTCCAATTTTCCGGTCAAATTCCCTTTGCGCCTCTTCAGCCTGCCTAAGGTCTGTTATATCTATCACACTTCCCAGAAAATAAGAAGGATTGCCATCGCGAGTCCTGATCAAATTGGCATCAAGCATACCATGAACCGTATGCCCATTTTTATGAATAAACAGTTTCTCCATGCGATAATGATCAATTTCTCCGGAAGCCAGTCGATTTTGCTTCTTCAAGTTTTCCTCTACTAAATCCGGATGCGTGAGATCTTTGAGGTGCTTCCCCACCAATTCTGCTTCGGTATATCCCAACATCCGGCAGTATGCTGTGTTGGCGCTAAGAATTCTGAAATCCAACGAAACATGGGCCAATCCAACGGACATATTCTCATAGATTTTACGGAATCGACCTTCACTTTCCCGCATCAAATCTTCCAGCTTCTTATGCTCAATAGCGTTGCCAATAATATCTGAAGAGGTTTGAAGTAATCTAAAGTCTTCGACGGACCAGTCACCCGTTTTATAGACATTGTCAAACCCAATAAAACCTTTCAGTCTGTTCCCTGTATAAACAGGTAACACCAGCAGCGATTTGATATCCTGCTTTTCCAGAATCTCCCTTTCAGTTCTGGCTTCTTTGGGCATATCTGATACATTCTTTATATGTATGGTTTCTCCTTTTTGAAGCTTATCCTTCCACCAGGGAAATATCGTAGTCGGAAGACGCTGCAAATTATCAATCTCCGGCCTGACCCCTTGGGCACACCATTCGTGTGTATTACTCATTAATTGACTATCGCCGCTGAGAAGAAAAAGGTAAGCTCTGCTGGCTCCGCTTAATTTTCCTAAATCCGCAAGGGAAGCATCTATCTCATCCATATCGAATGTTCCTACAAACCGGGAAGATATAATCCGCATAGTTCGCTCAATCTCCCTTAACTGCCTTTCCTTTTTTCTTAACGCATGGATCTCTTCCCGGAGTTGTTCATTCTCTGACTTAAGTCGCTCATTTTCAATATTTCCCTGACTCATAAACTATAACTTTTCATTTTAGCTCCTGCAAAGATGCTTTACCAGTAACTTAATATGAATATTTTAGGCTGTATTATACATAAGAAATGAACAGAATCAATTTTTCAAGAATTGTATATAAAGTATTGTTATGCGACCAAGAACATAAACATTTTCATGTTTTAGGCATCATTAAAAGCCCTTATAAAAGCATGAACCATAAAAAAAAATGCTACGACAGAATATTTATCTGTCAACTGTTCTCAGCCGTTTATGAATAAACTTACTGACCAATATCCAAATATATATATATTATATTTTAACTCCAAAAGA
>CAYYLT010000312.1:0-3850 GCA_964472385.1 uncultured Bacteroidales bacterium | reverse complement strand
AATTTTTGAGCATCATAAGTAAAGCATTTATATTCTTTTGTTTATAACTGTTTTTTTATTTTTTGTGAATCATACAGGTTAAGGTTTTCGGAAAAGAATAGATGTGTTTATCCTTAAGATTATAAGTGTTTTATGTTTTTTCAGCCAACCTTATTTCAGCCATTTATCGAGCCATTTAAAGAATTCACGCTGCCACAGCATGCCATTTTGGGGTTTCAGCACCCAATGATTTTCGTTGGGGAAAAACAGGAATTTACTGGGAATTCCGCGCAGGCGCGCTGCGTTGAAAGCGCTCATGCTATGGGTATAGGGTATGCGAAAGTCTTTTCGCCCATGTATCACCATGATAGGGGTATCCCATTTATCGACAAACAGGTGAGGCGACTGTTTGTATACCTTTTTGTTTTTTCTTTTCCAGTATGGCCCGCCCAAATCCCAGTTGGGGAACCACATTTCATCTGTTTGGAGGTATAAAGCCTCCAGGTTCAACATACCATCATGAGCAATAAAAGCATCAAATATTCCCTTATGGTGACCGGCTAGATAAAATATGGAATATCCGCCATAGCTGGCACCAACAGCACCCAGGTTGTTTCGGTCCACATAGGCTTCTTCTTTCAGGACATCAATAGCGCTTAGATAATCCCTGATATTTTGTCCTGCATAATCTCCGCTGATCTGTTCCAGCCATTCCATGCCAAATGAAGGCAATCCTCTTCTGTTAGGGGCTACAACAATATATCCGTTGGCTGCCATCATCTGGAAATTCCAGCGATAGGAGAAAAACTGGCTTACTGATGATTGGGGTCCGCCCTGGCAATAAAGCAGGGTGGGATATTTTTTTTCTTTATCGAAATGGGGCGGGTAGATCACCCAGGTTAACATATTTTTGTTATCGGTTGTTTCAATCCATCTTTTTTCCACCTTCCCCATGGTCAGTTGATCCATTAAGTTTTTGTTGATGAAGCTAAGCTGGGTTTCATTTCCGGAAGCGGGATCGATTCTGAATATCTCCGTGGGATTTGACATGCTTTGTTTGGTACCGATCAAAACATGACCGGCGGATTCCAGCGCAAGGTAATTGTGCCTGCCCTTTGTTATTTGTTTGATCTGTCCTGTAGCTATGGACAGTTCATATATCTGGAAGCGGGCATGGTAATCGCTGGTGAAATAAAGTTTTTTGCTGTCGGAGCTCCAGGTTAGGCCATGCGCGTTTTGTTCAAAATTTACGGAATAGTTGGTTTCCTCCCCGGTGGTGAAATTATAGACAAAAATCCGGTTTTTATCGGATTCATAACCATCACGCCGCATGCTCTCCCAGGCGATCATTTTGCCATTGGGGGAGTATACCGCTGCCTTATCATACCCTTCGTGTTTCTCACGGGTAAGGTTTTTTGTTGTCTTATCCTTTAAATTGTACAGGTATATTTCGGAATTGGTGCTTAGCGTATAATCTTTTCCGGTTAATTTTTTGCAGGTGTAAGTGATGCTTTGGGCATCAGGGCTCCAATTGATCTGTTCCATTCCCCCAAAAGGTTCCAACGGGGTGTCGTATTTCTCTCCTTCCATAATATCTCTGGCATTATTCAATTTACTGCCATCATAATCCGCAATAAAAATATGGCTATACCGGTAGTTGTGCCATTCATCCCAATGCCTGTACATCAGGTCGGTTTCAATGCGGGCATTGGCCTTGGGAAGGTCGGGGTGGATGTCTTGTACATTCTGGTCGAGTTTGACCTGTTTGATATACAATATCTTTTTTTGGTCGGGGGCATATTCAAATCCTTTGATACCCCCGGATACATCTGAAATTTGTTGTTTGTTTTCTCCCTCCGGGGTCATCTCCCATAGCTGCACAGAACCGCTTTCCGCGGAAAGAAATCCTATTTTTTCTCCGTCTGGTCTCCACCTGGCGTTGAATTCGGTGCTTTCGCTGTTGGTAAGGTTTCTCATTTTACCTCCCTGCAAAGGCATGAGAAAGAGCTCTCCATTGCCATGATTTTTTGTCACATCGTAAAAATTAGTTTGAAACAAGATATGGTCGTGATCCGGTGACACATAAAATCCGCCGACTCTGCCAAAAGACCATAAAGCTTCCGGTGTCATGAGGTCGGAAGCAAGTTCAATCTGGTCGACCGGATTCCCTGCCGGCCGGGCTTCTTCTTCTTTACCGCTTTTACAGGATGCGGTATGCATCACTACGTAGTAAAGAAACAGGATGGTCATTGTTTTTCTCATGTTCTTATAGTTTGGCGTTGGGACTAGCATATCAAGATAATTTATTGTAGGGTCTGCTGAAAAACATAAAAAATTCCAAAAATCAACATAAACCTATCTATTGTTTGCAACATGCAGGGTTTTTAGCTGTATTATTTAAAAAATGAAACAAGCATGATTAAAAATAATTATTAACACACACGACAAAATGATTATTTTTATTATGCGGTTCCATCTGACCATTAAAAAATAAAAAAAACAGATGAAAAAACATTTATAAACAAAAGCATTTCGCCGGTGCCCCTGGATAATCACAGGTAGCTTCATTAACCTGCTTTATTGGTTCTGAGCTTCTTGTTCTTTGAGTTTGTCAATGATTTTCCCTTCGATTTCTTCGGCCAGTTCGGGATTATCCTTCAATAATTGCTTGACAGCCTCCCGGCCCTGACCGAGTTTTGTTTCCCCATAGCTATACCATGAACCGCTTTTGCGAACTACTTTATGATCGACTCCGAGGTCAATAATCTCTCCGGTTTTGGATATACCCTCGCCATACATAATGTCAAATTCAGCTTTTCGGAATGGAGGAGCAAGCTTGTTTTTTACGACTTTTACCCTGGTTCTGCTTCCTTTGATGTCTTCACCTTCTTTGATCTGTCCAATTCGTCGAATGTCAACCCTTACGGAGGAATAAAATTTAAGGGCATTGCCTCCGGTGGTTGTTTCGGGATTACCAAACATTACGCCGATTTTTTCACGCAGTTGATTGATAAACATACAGCAAGTATTGGTTTTGCTGATGTTTGCAGCCAGTTTACGGAGGGCTTGGGACATAAGCCTGGCTTGCAGGCCCATTTTAGAGTCACCCATATCCCCTTCCAATTCCGATTTCGGTGTCAGAGCAGCAACGGAATCGATGACGATGATATCTACTGCGCCGGAACGGATCAGGTGGTCGGCGATTTCAAGTGCCTGTTCTCCATGATCGGGTTGGGAGATAAGCAGATTTTCCACATCCACCCCCAGTTTTTCCGCATAAAAACGGTCAAATGCATGTTCTGCATCCAAGATGGCCGCTATCCCTCCTTTTTTCTGGGCTTCTGCAATAGCATGAATTGCCAGGGTTGTTTTCCCGGAGGCCTCCGGGCCGTAAATCTCAATAACCCTGCCTCTGGGATAACCTCCTATGCCAAGGGCCATATCCAACGAAATGGACCCGGAAGATATAAATGGCACATCCTGGACAGCCTTGTCTCCCATTTTCATGATTGTGCCTTTGCCATAACCTTTTTCGATTTTATCCAGGGTTAGCTCCAGTGCCTTCATCTTTTCCTCATTTGCCTGACGCTTTTGGCTGTTTGCGTTTTGGTTATCCTGCTTTTTCGTTGACTCCTGGTTGGTTTTAGATTCCTGTTGTTTTGAATTGTTCTGTTTTGTAGCCATACAATTGCTTTTTATATGTTGAGTAAATTTAAAAAGAATGCTTCATTTAAATGATATTGTTTCGAATATTTTATCAACAAGGGAATAATTTATTATATTTCATTGATAGGATGCATGTTATGTTTCTCTAACCTGTATATGAATACTGCGAGCTGCAGCCAACGAAGTAGATGATGTGCTAAAGGCT
>CAYYLT010000311.1:0-3860 GCA_964472385.1 uncultured Bacteroidales bacterium | reverse complement strand
GTTCCTGAATGTGCCAAAATTTTTGGCATTTTTTTAACGACAAAAATTTTAAACACCTGAAAACAACGGAGGGCAGAGCTTTCCACCCGAAATAGACATCACCGAAGGCATCAGCAATTATAATCCCAAACGGTTACTGCACGTCATCCATTTCGGTTCCAGTCCCAATGCTCAAGAAATGAACCAGTATCACAAGCATAATTTTGACTGGTGCCAAATGCTCAGGTTGAAAAATTAACGATCTTGAATAAAAAATCTTAATTTAGCAGATCCGATACAACAATAAAAATCCAGCAATGCGTTTGTTTCTGCTCCTCCGGATGCACTTGTCCATCTTGACAGAAACAATTGATCCCAACGGGATGATTACCCCGGACCAAAGTGCACGGGAAAGGTCCGGTCGGTTTGAAGGCCCATCAGGATGACAGCGAACCCATCAGCTTCCGGAAAATCCGGATAAGGGAATTGAAATAAAAACATCGGATAAATATACAAATATTTATTTACAAATCAGACACTTAGGTGTTATTGCCAAAACATAGCTTTTGGTATTTCCGCGGCTTCTTAAAACCATTGCTTTATGAAAACAACCAAAATGTCTTTATCCCGAAGGGATGCGCTTAAAAAAATGGCCGTCATGGGTTCGGGTTTGTTCATCACCTCCGGGCTGTCGGCCAGATCCCTGAAAACAAAAAACAAAAACCTGCCTGGCAACAGCCCGGGCATCCTGGCCATTGGTGTGAACAGCAGAGGCATGCATGTGGCCCTCCATGCCTGCAATTATGGCAAAGTAGTGGCTTGCTGTGACCCGGACACTGCTACCTTTGGGAAATTTAGGGCGTCAGTCAGACAGTACCAGGATGAAGATCCGGTATTTTATACGGATTACAGGGACGCACTGGAGCAGAAGGATGTGGATATCGTGATCATAGGTGCGCCTGACCACTGGCATACCCTGATGCTCGTTGATTCCCTGGCAGCCGGAAAAGATGTCTATATCGAAAAACCCTTAACCTTAACCATTGCAGAAGGGATTGCTTTGTGTGAAGCGGTCAGGAAAAGCGACCGGGTGGTACAGGTGGGCACCCAGCAACGCAGTGAATTCGATGGCATTTTCCTAAAAGCCGTAGCCATCGCAAAGGAAGGAATTCTCGGAAAAAAAATAAACGCTACCGCATATCTTCCCAAATCAAGGACATCCAAAGAGGTGTACCCCATCACTGACCCTCCGGATTCATTAAACTGGGATATGTGGTGCGGTCCCTTGCAGTACCTGCCTTACTGCCCTCAGCGATGCCACAGTGACTGGCGGGGCTGGGTTGAAGCAGGGTATGGGACCATTACCGACTGGGGCGCTCACCATATTGATATTGCCCAATGGGCACTTGGTGTAGATCATACCGGACCTGTAGAGATTATCGGTGAAGGGGTCTTTCCCCATGGAAAAAAAGCCACACTGGACGTGATCACGGGCAAAAAACCATCTTCTTCATTGCCCAACAGCTTCAGTGTGGTACGCAATTATCACGCCAAGCTCAAATATGAAAACGGCACTACACTTCAGGTGACGGACAAGCCAATGCCTTCGGAGTATTCAAGACATCGAAACGGATTATTGCTGGAAGGCGAAAATGGCAGCATCTTCATGAGCAGAATGACAAGGGGTTTTGATTTTGACGGCACGCTCGGGAAAAAAATAAAAAATGACAAGGCCATGCAGCAAAAGATCAACAATAGGGTTATCCGGTTATACAAGAGAAAGACCCCTGCCTACCTGGTGGAGGAGATGGACAAAGCGCAGGCTTCCACAGCACATATGAAAAATTTCATAGATTGTGTCATGGACCGGTCGGAGCCTATTTCGGATGTATTTACAGCCCATCGGGCCAATAGCACAGCAATCCTGGCAAATGCATCCATGTTGTTGGGAAAACCCCTGAAATGGAACCCTGATAAACAGGAATTTGTTGGCGATGCGCTGGCCAACCAACTGTTGTCACGGGCATACAGGTAGCTCAAAATTTCAAATGGCTCGAATTAAAAATATTCTGGAAAATATACGCATATACATAAAAAAATCTATTGTCAAATCACAAAAAATTGCGCTATGAAAAAAGTGAGAAATACCATTTATTTAATTGGCTTAAGTATTGTAATGATGGCCATGCATAGTATGGCAGGGGATCTTACCCCTGAGCATGAAAACAAAAAAGGTGACTGGAGATGGCTGTTTAAAAAATCATCAACCGAAGCCTGGCATGGTGTCAGCTCCGATGAATTTCCGGATCAAGGCTGGAAAGTTGAAAACGGCGTCCTGACCGTTTTGGGCAATACCGATGAGCGGAAAGGCGGACAGAGCATCGTGACCTACGATAAGTTCGGTAATTTTGAATTGCAACTGGAAGTAAAATTGAGCAAAGCAGCCAATAGCGGCATCAAATATTTGGTAACAGATCAATTTCCGGGTCACCAAGGAAACTATCTTGGCCTTGAATACCAATTGCTGGATGATAAAAATCACAAGAACGCCAAGAACCATGCAATGAGTTCATTGTATGACCTGATAGCTCCTCCCGAAGACCTCAAAACCAAACCTTATGGCAAGTGGAACAAGGTAAAAATAATCGTCGACGGGAACCAGGTGGAACACTGGTTGAATGGACAGAAGGTACTGGAGTATAACAGAATGGGTGATGCCTTTACAGCACTGGTAAAAACCAGCAAATATAAAGATTTGAAAAATTTCGGTCAGCTGGACGAAGGACACATCCTGTTGCAGGGCCACGGGCAGAAAGCTTCTTTTCGCAAAATCAAAATCCGCGAATGGTAAAAGAACTGCAAGCAATGATTAGCGCAAAATGATAGACAGACCATAACTAAGAATCAACTCATCGGGAAACAAGTTAAACCACTATGCCCTGATTATTAGGCGCTGAATCGATGTATGATTACCCTGCTGAAGGCCCGGGAAATAAAAATTTGGACAAGTCCACAGAAACCATTCACAGAATCAGTCTTCCAGGTTGATTCTGTGAATGTGCGTTGCGGAAGCCCGGCTAAAATCTATATCCCCCGGATCGTCAAGTACCCACTTGATGCCTTCCCAAAGATGTCTTACAAATTTGGGTTCGGAATAATCCTCGGATTCGTGACCCAGTGCGGTGTAAAATATGCGCCCGTGTTGGGTTTTTCTGCACCAGGCCAGGGGAAACAGGTCACCAAAAACATCACCGGGATATTCCTTAAGCTTGTCATCCCTGACCGTGGTCAGATCAACAGCCAACAAAACCCGGTTAGCCGGATTTAAATGGTTCATGAGATAACATTCGTCCGCCCAGTGCCAGATATCACCTAAAAAACTGACCGATGGATGGGACGGATCGATCACTTTCAGGTCAAATGGTTGAAACTTTGGATGACGCACAAATTTGCCGCCAATCATAGACCAGAACCAGGGCCAGTCCGGCTCCGAGGTTGAGGCAGCATGAATGCCTACAAACCTGCCTCCGGCTTCCATATAATGCACCAGGGCAAGACGCTGCTTGTCAGAAGTAAAGGCTTCGTCGTTGGTGTTGGAAAAAATCAAAGCATCATACCGGGCAAGATTCGCTCTGGTAAAATCTGCCGGATCATCCGAAACATCAGCTTTTATTTGATGTTCCTTTGTCATCTTTTTTAAAGCCTCCACGCTTGCCTTGATGTTTTTATGGATAAATCCTTCTTCTCCCGTATGGGTATATATCAAAACCCTGTTTTGAGCAAACAAGCCACTTGTAGCCATAAATGACAGACTTACTAAAAAAATCAATCTTTTGAATGTATCCATACGCATCGATATGTTTGTAATTAAAAAACAATAC
>CAYYLT010000310.1:0-3874 GCA_964472385.1 uncultured Bacteroidales bacterium | reverse complement strand
TACGTCGTCGGCTTTCGACGCCTTGCATCTACCCAAAACTTGACGCATGAATAATGCAGGATAGAATAAAACATCAATTAACCATTGGAACGTTACAGGCAAATATTACTGGAATACTGGAGTTATGCTAATTTCAGACCCTTACAAATAGATATCATCCGTTCTGTTGTGGAGCAGCGTAAGGATACATTAGCGCTAATGCCAACGGGCGGTGGTAAATCGATGACTTTCCAGATCGCCGGTCTGGCCCAGGATGGTATTTGCCTTGTCATCACACCCCTTATTGCCTTGATGAAAGATCAGGTTGAGAAGCTCCAAAAAATGCAGATTAAAGCTATGGCTATCCACTCGGGGATGAGAAAGCAGGAGATTGACATAGCTCTTGATAACTGTATATTTGGCAATTATAAATTTTTATATATATCCCCTGAAAGAATTGAAACGGAGATCTTTAAGATACGGGTACAGAAGATGAAGGTCAATCTGGTTACGGTAGATGAAGCTCATTGTATATCCCAGTGGGGATATGACTTTCGTCCTTCCTATCTAAAAATTGTTCAGCTCAAGCAATATCTTACTACACAACCACCCTTCCTGGCCCTTACTGCAACTGCCACGCCCAAAGTAATTAATGACATTCAGGACAAGCTGGCTTTTCAACCTAAAAATGTCCTTTGGAAGAGTTTTGAGAGAAAAAATCTGGTTTACCTGGTGAGAGAAATAGAAGACAAACCCCGCTATCTCGTTAAAACCTTATCCAAATCTAAAAGTTCAGGGATCATATATACCCGTAGCCGGAAAAGGACAAAAGAGATTGCAGAATTTCTCCGGAAAAACAGAATATCAGCCGACTTTTATCATGCAGGATTGAGACATGAGGAGCGTGAACAAAAGCATGATAGCTGGAGAGAGGGCGAAACAAGGATTATGGTTGCTACCAATGCTTTCGGGATGGGGATTGATAAACCGGATGTAAGATTTGTCATTCATTACGATTTACCCGACAACATTGAATCATACTTCCAAGAAGCCGGCAGGGCCGGCCGCGATGAAAAAAAATCCTATGCAGTCCTCTTATACAACAATAGCGATAAAGTGAAGGCTGAAAAAAGAATTAAAACGCATTTTCCGGAGATCAAAGAGATTAGAGCAGTTTATGAAGCGCTGGGAAATTATTTTCAAATACCTGTTGAAGGTGGAAAAAATAAGGCTTTTGACTTCAATATCTCTGATTTTGCATCAACCTATCATTTTAGCTACTCAACCATATATAGTAGCATCAACTTTCTTCAGAAAGCCGGTTATATTGAACTAACAGATGAAGTATCCAACAAGTCCAAAATTCATTTCTGGGTTAGCCGGGATGACCTGTATAATTTTCAATTATCCAAAGCAGAATATGATACCTTTATTAAGCTCCTGCTACGCTCTTATACCGGCGTTTTCACAGATTATGTCAGGATCGATGAACCCTCCCTCGCCCGAAGAGCCAATGCGCAAGTGGATACCATATATCAATACCTAAAACAACTCAGAAAATTCAAGATCCTGGATTATATTCCTCATAAAAAAACCCCCATGATTGTTTATACCGAAGAAAGACTGGATAAGCGAAACTTACACATATCCCGGGAAAATTACAGGGACAGAAAAGCTTGGTATATTCAAAAAATGCGCGATATGCTGAGCTATGCAACAAACGCTTCCAAATGCAGAAGTCAGATGCTTCTGGAATATTTTGGTGAAAAAAATACCTACCGGTGCGGCCAGTGCGATTTTTGCAACCGGAGGAATGAAATACAAATCAGCGATCAGGAATTTGAATTGATTTACAGTGAAATAAAAAAACAATTGCTGGAACAAAGCATGACAGCCGGGCAATTGGTAAATCTTATTGATCGTTCTGAAGATAAAGTCATTAAAGTGCTGAATTGGCTTGTAGATAATGGAAAACTAAAGGTAGTTAATCAGGGGAAATACAAATGGTACGTAAAACGAAACCAGGCAGGAATGCATTGATCAGATCAAGCTTTCCCGCCTAGCACCGATGCCCAAGAAAACACAAAGCATTTATTAATTAGATGAAATATTTTCATCGATCGTTGCGTCGTTTAATTTTTTTTTTAAAATTTTTATGTATCCTTTTTGAGCTGAGATATTCATGCGTCAAGTTTTGGGTAGATGCTTGCGCAGGTTAGGGAATATTGTTAATTTTGAAGTTTTATCTTTTTATTTATATCCCAAAGGATAAGCAAAAAGTAAATTCATCTCTTGCTATATTGATACAAAATATGGAACAAGAAGCGGGTAATAAAATGCTGAATGATGACCGTGTGATCAATTTTGTAACACGGGCTGCAGAATATACTACTTTTGTGGAGAATACCAGCAATTTCAGCAAAAAGGATTTTATTTGGAAAGCCCTTTTATTGCTGTCAGATCTGTATCATCTGATGTTGTCATTGCCTCCGGTGGAGAATGCCACTGATTCAACAAATGAAAAATTTGTTACGGATGAAGCCTGGCATTCAATTTATCATAAAGTAAGTAAAAAATTGGGCTACCATAATGATTACGTCGATATATTTGACCCTGTAAGTAAAGAGGAAGAAGATGTAAGCGTTGTTAGCCTGGGCGATAATCTGGCTGACATCTATCAGGATATTAAAGATTTCGTAACATTATACAGCATGGGTAACGATGAGGTGATGATAGATGCCCTGTGGGAATGTCAGATGAATTTTGAGGAGTACTGGGGTCATAAGGCACTGAATGCATTGCGGGTATTGCACCGCATATATTTTGGTGATGAAAACCTGGAGGATCGACCGGAGGAAGATGAGTCAAAAACTGATGAACGGAACAATTGGCTTTTTAATAAAAAAAGAGAACAGTATAAAAACAGAAATGGTCAATGAGATATCAATCTACAATCACAGAAGAAGAGATCAATCTTTTACCAAGAAAATCATTTGATGGAGAGATTTATTTAATAGACACTCAAGAAAAACTGGAGGTCGCTTTACCCTGGATTCACGAGGAAAAAGTTTTAGGCTTTGATACGGAAGCCCGGCCATCATTTAAGAAAGGCAAGAACAATCATGTTGCCTTGTTACAATTTGCTACTTCCCGGAGAGCTTTTTTGTTCCGGCTAAATAAAATTGGATTTCCCGAGCCCCTGAAGCAAATCTGTGAAGATGAATCCCAACATAAAATTGGATTGGCCTTAAAGGATGACCTTATTAGCCTTAAAAGGATCACCAGGTTCGAGCCTTCATCATTTACAGATTTGCAGGATATGGCAAAAGACCTTGCCATTGAGCATAACGGACTAAAAAAACTGGCTGCTATTATATTAAATTTCCGAATCTCCAAATCCAGATCGCAGAGACTATCCAATTGGGAAAGACCAACACTTACCCAGAATCAGTTGAGATATGCAGCAACAGATGCCTGGGTTTGCTACGAATTGTACCAGGTGATGAAAGATTCATAAGCTGAGGCAGGATATGGATGAACAGCATATCATATTGAAATCGGGAAAAGATCAGGCTCCCAAACGCTATCATCCATGGATTTTTTCCGGTGGAATAAAAAACAACAGCGGGAATTTTACCGAGAGAGATATTGTAAAGGTTTTCAGCAACAAAGACGAATTGTCAGGTGTCGGGCATTATCAGCCAGGTACCATAGGGTCTGCTAAAAAACACAAAAAAACCTTAAAATCAACAGGCTATACATAATATATTGTTTATAAAATGCAAGGTTTTTCGTAAATATCCGTAAAAATCCTTGCATTTTTTACTATTTTTTACGTTGATTTTTTTTGTTAGCCTTTAGCACATCATCTACTTCGTTGGCTTCAGCTCGCAGT
>CAYYLT010000309.1:0-3892 GCA_964472385.1 uncultured Bacteroidales bacterium | reverse complement strand
GCATTGAAGATCAGATTCGCAGGACTCGAATGGAGGAACATATCAGCTTTATCGTCGAGCGCAATATTTTCTACTTTGAAGGCGAACAGCCCCTTTTGGGAAAAGCATGGGGCAATCTGACCTACATGCACAGCCCCGGAAAGCCAAAAATTATGGTAAAAGATTCCCTAACAGAAATGTTCGACTATAATCTGTATTATAATCCCGATAAGACCATAGATGAAATCCGTTTCAGCGACTGGACCTTCGAAGAGTGGAAAGCGCGGGGACAGGATGAACATTCTTTATACACCGATCCCGGCTTTGCCAATCCTGCAAAAGAAGATTTTACTCTTTCGGACAATTCACCGGCATTCCGCCTGGGCTTCCGCAGAATCGATATGAGCAACGTCGGACCCAGAAAATGAAAATAGAAGGATTCTTCTTGCAGATATCAATTTTAATGAAACATCGGCACAGAAGATGCTGAGTGAGAAAAATACAAAGGAAAAATTAGAAAGGAGTAAAAAATGATTAAAAGACAAAAATTAAAAATGAGATGTTTGCTGTTGTTAACCGTTTTTATGTATCTGATTACAGGTTCGACTTTTTTAGGAGCGCAAGCGCTCGACTTGATAGCTACAAATCCTGCAGAACCCGAGCAACTGGTGCAGTTAATAGGGAATGATTTCGGCGCCGGCCAAATCAGGTACTACAAGTTTCCTGATCCGGATATGTCAAGCGCAACACCGCCGTCAAATGAAAAAACAGAAGCGGACATCACCCAGTCTCCCACAGATTCGATCAAGAGCGTGAAAACAACCGCCAACTCTATAACTGCACCCATGCCTGGATCAGAGTTTGGAATCTACATTTTATGGGCATACAATAATGGTTTGAGCCAACCCAAGATAATAAACAAAACAGAGATTTTTGGCGTAGTCCCCAAAGAGATAAATACCAATGCTGCTTATCCGGATGAATACAATGAAGTTATCATAACTGGTAAAAATCTCACCCATAAACTTGGAACAAACATCACTGACGCCAGGGTTTATATTGGTTCCACAGATGTGACCGAATATATACATCAGGCAAATCCTTACACAATCCGTCTGGATTTATCCAGTGCTAATATTTCAAGCGGAACTTATGATGTATGGGTTACAAACAAGCATGCAGGCGAGTGGGGATGGACAAGATATGCTTCTGCAATTACGGTGGAAAGCTCTCTCTGGTGGGGCAATGCCATAGATGTACAAGACTCTCCTTATAACTGTAATCCCAACGATTCACTACCGGATCATGTCGGTCTGCAGCAAGCAATAGATGATGCTTTCAGTGGCGGTCATTGTGTGCATCTTTCCGGAACAGGAACTTACATTATTGGAGATGGCCATGATCTGGAGATTAGAGGAAATGACATGCGCATATACGGCGATGCCACGATAAAATATGAATCCGGGCAGCAAGAAACCGGGCAGGCATCTTCCATATTTTATTTACAGGGTAAAAATATCATACTGGAAAACTTCAAAATCGATGGCAGCAAGAGTGTATCTAAAGCCATAGTTATAGAACGGGGCTCAGAGAATGTTTATTTATCAAACCTGGATATCAATAATAAATACTGGTACGATCCTGCCAACAAATTTCCGGAATCTGGACATGACATAACCAATAAATCTTTTTACACAATACAAGTTATTGGAAGTGAGAATTTTATCCTAAAAAATTGTATAATTGACGGACAGGTTCTGGTTGATGTTTCAGATGTAGGAAGATCTGCAATACTGGATAATACTTTCAAGTCCCGTTTTCGTTCTGCTTTAGCCTTCAAAGGAACGTACGAAAGTGTTATGGCCGGAAACCTGATAGACGGAAGATTTGATGCAAATACCAATGGAGCTGCCAGGGGTTTTACCTGTAATTCCAGGAATTCTATTGCAGGAGCAAGATGTTTTGAAAAGAATGTTTTTACTAAAAATCATATTAGAAATGTAGGTACTCAGATTGCTGATTTTCCGAAGAATGACGGAGAAATAATAAACTTTGATTGTATTGGAAACCGCGAGGTTTTGGATTCCCGCTATTATGGCAAAGTATCTTCTTCTACTTCTGCAAAACTTACAGCAAGCGGTTCACCTGGCTGGACAAATGACCACTGGGTAAATTCAATTGTAGTAATAGTTGATGGAAAGGGACTGGGACAATACAGAAGGGTAGTTGGCAACACAGGCAATACCTTAACTGTTTCCCCCGGCTGGACGATTACCCCGGACAGCTCTTCCGAATATTCGGTAGCACGATTTGCTTATTCTAATGTCATGTATGATAACGAAGCTTCCCATCCCAGACAAGGTTACTATAATATTTATCATCTATGGGGGGCAGCGATTCGTAATATTATAGATTCCAATCAAGCTGAATCAGCGCATTCAGAGATTTGCGGCATTGATTCCGGTTCTGAGCATGAGGCGCATATAAGCTATTTCAATATGATTAAAAATCAAACTCTTGATTACCAAATCATGCGACTTGTTTATTCTCCTCAAACATTTAGTATCCCCTTCGATCAAATGGTAGGCAGATATATTACCCTGTTTGGCAATTCAATTTATAATTCTACCTCTACTGAAACTTTGAAGATGATAGATCAGCCTGATTTGAATGGTAGAAGTTTACCAGCTTCTTTTCAGGAACCATGCTTAAGCAATATAATTGACAATTGTACATTGAACTCAGGCAATATTGTCATCGAAAATGTTACGAATCCGGAGAGCCATAGTCTTTATAAAAACAGTATATTGTGGAGAAATCAAGCAGATGAAATCACTGATAATGGCACATCCACCCTTATAGTTGAGCCGGGTTCAGAGATTATTTTGTTGCAGGAAAAAAAACTGAATAGTAATGAGAATTGTCAGGGTGTTTTACCTGATTATACTGATGAAGTTTATCTTAGCAATAATTTGGACTCCGTTATAAAAGTAATCCAGACACCTGAGCCGGGGACTCTAATTACCGGGAGTTCTCAAGAGGTTACCCTTTTAGTTACAGAAGAAAGGGAGGAATTGTCAAGATTTACAATAAATGTTGAGATTGTGGATAGCAAAGCACCTGTGATTACTTCAACGCATGAAGATGAGATGATTGCTTTAAATAGTTTTTGTAATGCAACCATGCCTGACTATACTGACAGCGTGACCACAATGGATGATTGTGATACAAATATCAATATTAGTCAGTCACCGGAAGCAGGCACCAGATTATCAAGTCCCTCAAACCAGGTAACAATTACTGCTACGGACAATTCAGGTAATACAGCGCAAGTCACCTTTAATATAAGCGTAAAAGATACAATTTCACCATTAATTACATCCTCAATAGAAAACCAAATCCTTGAAGGAGATGATGATTGCCAGGCATATATACCCGATTTTTCATCACTTATTAGCGCAATAGACAATTGTGAGACGGAATCAGAACTGACTGTTGACCAGGAACCAGCCCCTTATAGCCTGCTGTCAGGTTCATCTGAAGAAGAAATAAACCTTATGGTTACCGATGAATCAGGAAACAGTACGTTTTTAGCATTTACAGCCAAAATACGAGATGAAGAAAAACCGGTAATTGCCTGTATTGAAGACCAAACCCTGACGATAGATCAGGGGCAGGAAGCATATGCTATTACAGGAGATGAATTAGACCCGGTTTCTACAGCAGATAACTGTGGTTTTGTTAAAATATCGAACAGCATCAACGATTCTTCTACCTTAGCCGGGGTAGCATTGCCATCCGGAACCACCACGGTTACCTGGACCATAATAGATGCTGCCGGAAACGAAAGCCATTGTAGTTTTGATATCAATGTAACAACCCAAACGTTGAAAATTTTATCCCATAGGTAATT
>CAYYLT010000308.1:0-3893 GCA_964472385.1 uncultured Bacteroidales bacterium | reverse complement strand
ATACACAATGTCAATATAAATAATTAAATATAAGCAATTTATTTTTGTTGTGTATAAGGAAGGTTATAGTCGTTTTTATAATCTATTCCTGTTCATTGATATCAAGGGGCAATGTAGTTTTTTCCCATTCCAGACGCCCTATAATTAGCGTCTGTGCATAAAGTCAAGTGTTTATAGACAAACACGCATGAGCATCTGTCTGATTAACCGCCAAGTTGTATTGATCCGTCATCCTGCTCTTGCACGATACCCTCGATGCTTATTGCCTTTGCACCTTCAGGATCATTTGACAATGCTTTAATGGTACGGCTGATTCGATGAGGGCTGGCAGGCTCCCTGAACTGTACAACAATAGTTCCTTTTTCTCCTGGCCGCAAGGGTCTTTGTGTCCATTTCTTGACATTTGTACCACAACATCCATGAACCTGATGGACAATAAGGGGTTTATTGCCCTTGTTTTCAAATTCTATTTTCAGCCGGATATCTTCCATGAATTCCAAATAAAGGGTATCCATATCAATGCGATTGTCCTCTGCCTTAAACACCAATTTTGGCCCGATAACAGATTGCGCCCAGCTTTCATGATTCTCCAGGAAGATCACAAATAGTCCTGTAAGTAAAATTCCGATGAGCATTGTGATCTTTTTCATCTTTTTTTTATCTTTTAACGGAAACAGCACAATGAATGTTATATTTAATTCGTATTTGAGTTTATGGACGAACCCTCATTAGGCATACTCATTCCTGGGAAACTCATTCAGATATGCAGACAGCTCTTTTCTTTGTTTGGTTATGGGTATCCTGCCTGAACGAACAAATTGAAGAATGCCAAAAGGTTTTAACAGATCATAAATTTTATCTGTATCTTTCACGTGACCGGTTTTTTCTATGACCACAAAATCACTCTGGATGTCCACCATACGGGCATCGTACTCGCGGAGCAACTGCTCCAGGTTTTTCTCAATGGCTGCTTTGAGGGGTATTTTATACAGTGCTATTTCCCTGGAAACAATTTCATCGTTCGTATAATATTCAGCCCGCATCACTTCAGAGATTTTCTCTATCTGGGCTACTACTTTTTCTACCTGTTCAAGGGTTTCATTGATCAAGATATTGAAGCGGTGGATCCCCTTTACTTCAGTAGAGGATACTGTAAGGCTTTCAATATTGATATGCCTGCGGCTGAAGATGATGGTGATGCGGTTTAGCAAACCGATATGGTTTTCAGAAAATGCAATGATGGTATACAGATTTTTCATGGTTATTGGAAGTTTTTGGATTTATTATTCTTCATGAAGCACGATTTCATCAACAGCCTTTCCCGGATAGATCATCGGGAATACATTGGCTTCTTTCTCGATACTTATTTCCAGCAGATAAGGTCCTTTGGTGTTAAACATTTCTTCTATAGCGTTATCCAGTTGATCTCGTTCCCGGACCCATTTGCTTGCTATGCCGAATGATTTTGCCATCATGGGAAAATCCGGAGTAGGCATATTCGTTTGTGCATAGCGTTTGTCGTTGAACAGATTCTGCCACTGACGCACCATACCCAGGAAATTGTTGTTGAAGATGATAATTTTGACCGGTAGCTGATATTGTACCACTGTACCCATTTCCTGGGCAGTCATCTGGAATCCGCCATCGCCGGTAAACAATACTACTGTTTTATCGGGTCTGGCCACCTGGGCTCCCATTGCTGCGGGTAGTCCAAATCCCATGGTTCCGAGACCTCCGGAGGTAATCAGTGTGTTAGGTTTTTTAAATCCATAGTACCGGGCTGCCATCATCTGGTTTTGTCCCACATCGGTAACCACAATGGCTTCCCGTTTGGTTAGCCGGGAGACTTTGCTGATAACCTCGCCGGCCCTTAAATGTCCGTTTTCAGGATAACATTCCTGGACAATCACCTTTTCTTTTTCGATTTCATTTAGCCTGGTGAATTCCTGTCGCCATTGAGCCTCGCAGGTTTGGGTTTGCTCCGGGAGGATCTGCTGTAAGAAATCTTTGATATCAGCATGAATGGCCAGATCAGCCTTTACGTTTTTATTCAGTTCGGCCTTGTCAATATCAACATGAATAATTTTGGCATTGGGAGCATAACGGGTAAGATCACCTGTTACACGGTCATCAAAGCGCATTCCGGCGGCAATGATCAAATCTGCTTCATTGGTGAGCTTATTGGGTGCATAGTTACCATGCATTCCCAGCATACCGACAAAACAAGGATGATTTTCGTCAATAACTGATTTGCCCAACAGGGTAACTGCAGTGGGTATTTTGGTTTTATCTACGAATTCCATGAGTTCATCACACGCATTGGCTATTAGTATTCCATGTCCGGCAAGCAGCATGGGCTTTTTTGATTGCTTTATTATGTCGAGAGCCTGCTGAACTTGCTTTTTGTCAAGCGTTGGTTGGGGATTGTAAGACCGAATGGATTTAATTTTTTTGTAATGGAAATTGAATTCCTGGATCTGGGCATCTTTGGTTATATCAAGCAAAACAGGTCCGGGCCTGCCGGATTTGGCAAAGTAAAATGCTTTGGCAATGGCTTCGGGAATTTTTTCAGCCGAGGTAATCTGATAATTCCATTTGGTGACTGGCATGGACAGGCTAATCATGTCGGTTTCCTGAAACGCATCGGTACCCAGTAAACCGGAGGGCACCTGGGCAGTAATAAAAATAACGGGAATGGAATCGAGGTTAGCATTGGTAAGGCCTGTCATCAGGTTGGTTGCCCCGGGACCAGATGTGGCAAAACAAATCCCTGGTTTACCCGTGACCTGTGCATAGGCCTGGGCAGCATGGGCAGCACCCTGCTCATGTCGCACAAGAATGTGATTCAGCAAATCGTGTTTATCATACATCTTATCATACATGGGCATGATTGCACCGCCGGGATAACCGAATATCGTATCAACCTCTTCCCTGATCAGTGACAGGAGAAGCGCTTCCGCACCGTTGACTCTGGTTTTATCTTCCATCTTTTCTTGGTTTTAGATATTATATTTGCAGACAAATCTAAAATAGCAGACCGGTTTATTAAAATCAAAATATTCGTATAATACGATACTTAATAAGAGACCTTCAGGGATGAACCTTCTGATTATCAACAGATTTTTATCTTATTGCCATGAACATATTCCAATAACAAGCGGATATAATCAGGCACAAATATAAACTGAATTATTTTCATGAATAATGGTTAAAGACAAATTGCACAGGATTCATTTGGACAGCGAATTATTAAAGTATTCTAATTCAGTATAATACAAATGATAAAATCGATACTCGTGCCTTACTCGCCATGGAACCCGCATTTTAACAATGTTCTTGTTGCGAAGCCTGCTGCATGCGGGATTTATACTTTCAAATTCAAATATGCATAGTTAAAGCAACATTTAAAGGTGAGATATACAACCCCCAGGGATAATCATATGGAACAAATTTTATAGGTACGATTCATTTCAGGCATGCGTATTTTTTCTGCATTGACCATAGGCTTAAAATCTAACCCGAATTATGCACAAAAAATGAATGAGGTTTTGTAAACCGCAAAATATTAGTATTTTGCTTATTTTATTCAAGCATTTTATTTTTATGCATTTCTGCAAGTGCCTCAATTTTGAGGTTTCTGCTGCGTTTCGAAAGCCTCGAAGCAGGGTTTGCTAAAGGCTAACAAAAAATGATCATAAAAAAGGCAAGGCGTTTAACGGAATATTTGCTCATAACCTTACAATTTGCAAATAATAAATGTACGCATGCTAATTATTCTAGGCATTTTTTGTGTTTTTCAGCAAACCCGAAGCAGGGTTTGCCAAAAAAGTCTTTAGTAGATCAGCTACGAGGCGGCAAAGCGAAGCTGTATATGAATACTGCGAGCTGAAGCC
>CAYYLT010000307.1:0-3904 GCA_964472385.1 uncultured Bacteroidales bacterium | reverse complement strand
CCTGTCCCATGGACAAACCCGTCTGTCCCTTTGACAAATGTATCATGAACAACATCACCAGCAGGATGTCAAAGGAATTCCGGGAATACCTCCGTAAACAAACATTAAATGCATACCTTTAACCTACCTTAAACGCAAAAATATAAACTCCTTATTTTCAGTTATTTGGCGTTTGCTGAAAAAAGCTTTTGTGCATTAGCTCCAAGGCGCCAAAGCAAGGTTGTATATGAATAATGAGAAAAAACCGGTTAAACAAAAAAACGCTGGTATTGTTTCCTTTTAAAGCAAAAATTTAACCTGTATTATGCATACCTCAAGTGTTGGTTAGATGCAAGGCGTCGAAAGCCGACGATGCAGTCGCCTACTTCGAGGTTTTCGCAACGCAGCAGATGCCCAAAAATTGGCGCACCCGGAAAAAATGAATAAAAATATAAATGATTGAACACAATAATTAAAATGCTGTTATTCTGTTATTTACGAATATTTATTCATTTTTTATGAATAATACAGGTTAGAACCTTTTGGTGTGCTTTTGTGAAATCCCTGGAGTTCCTTGGTGGTTAAAATATGGATATTAAAACCACAAAGGGGCTTGATGTATCGAACAAAAGGAAATGAAAGGACAAGACCAAGCAACTCCTTCAAACATTCAAACATCAGTTTCAAATCACCTCGAATAATCCCCAGCATATTTTAGCTATTCAATCCAAAGGTATTTTATCTTTGCATTGAGAAAAAATCAAGTCAACAATGGAATCAGAACCCATATGTGCCATATCTACACCTAGTGGAAGCGGTGCCATAGCAATAATCCGGGTTGACGGCAATGATGTTTTTAGCCTGGTTAACAAAATTTTTAAACCGATGGGGACATCCGACCCGGTTGAATTGTTGACACCCCGAAAAATGTACCTGGGAAAGGTATACGACAGAGAGCAGCTCGTAGATGAGGTTTTGCTGGTACCTTTTCAGGCGCCTCATTCCTATACGGGAAACAACATGGTTGAGATCTCCTGTCATGGTTCGCGATATATCCAACAAAAGCTTTTGCACCTGCTAATTGATCAGGGTGTCCGGATGGCCAGGGCTGGCGAATTTACCATGCGGGCATTTTATAATGGCAAGATGGATCTTGCCCAGGCGGAAGGTGTGGCCGATCTGGTAGCTTCCTCCTCTTCAGCTGCACATAAGTTGGCCCTGCAGCAAATGCGTGGCGGCTTTTCGGCAGAAATTCAGCATCTACGGGATAAGTTACTGAATTTCATATCGCTTATCGAGCTCGAGCTGGATTTTAGTGAAGAAAATGTGGAATTCGCCGACCGCAAGCAGCTTAAAGCCCTGATCACTGAAATTGATGAACTGATCGGCAAGCTATTAAACTCCTTTGCGCTGGGCAATGCCATCAAGAATGGTTTTCCCGTAGCCATAGCAGGCAATACGAATGTCGGTAAGTCAACCCTTCTCAACAGGCTGCTCAATGAAGAGAAAGCGATTGTTACGGAGATTGCCGGCACCACCCGTGATGTAATTGAAGATGTGATCAATATTCAGGGTATAGAGTTTCGGTTTACAGATACTGCAGGCATACGTGAGACAGGGGAAAAGATCGAATCTATTGGTATTGAAAAAACCTTTAAACAAATCGACAAAGCGCAAATTATATTGTTGTTGATCGATGCTACCCAGCCAACCGAAACTGTGACCAATACAATCCGGAAGGTGGAAGAGCGGATATCGGGTACACAGAAAAAATTACTGGTATTGCTGAACAAGATCGACCAGGTTTCATCTGAAGATGCGCTGGTAGAAACGGAGCGTGCCATTCGCCAGGTCATCACTACCGGGGATCAATGGTTGCGTATTTCGGCCAGAGAGGGTACCAATCTGGACAAGCTAACTACCATTTTACTGAATTCGGTCAACTATTCCCCCTTGGATCAGCATGAGATAATGGTGACCAACATGCGTCATTATGAGGCACTGAAACATGCCTACGACAACCTCCGCCGCGCCCGCGAAGGATTTGAATCAGGCCTTTCCTCAGACCTCTTCGTAATGGATATCCGCCAGGTTATCCACTACTTAGGTGAAATAACCGGCGAAATAACTACGGACGAGGTGTTGGGTAACATTTTCAAGAATTTCTGCATTGGAAAGTAAGTAAAACTGTCAATTCAAAATCTTTGATTTTTGAATTATTATGCTGTGAGAACTATGTTATTCGGGAAAATCATAAATATATTAAATAAAAGGTTGTTTTAATAAGGATATAAGAGGTTGCATCCAATTGATTCAATGCTTATATCTGAAAATGGATATAAATACAACTGTCGTTATAAATCACTTATAAATATTATGTTAACAACCACGATATCGGATTTTAGGAAAAATATCAAAAAGTATTTGGATAATGTTACCCAGAACTTTGAGACATTGATAATTAATCGAGGAAAAGATAATGGAGTTGTGATTATGTCATTAGATGAATATAATTCACTCCATGCCACCCAACATGAATTATCTTCCAAACCTAATGAAAAACGTCTGGACTCGGCGATTGAAAAATTAAATGAAGGCTCATCATTTGAAAAGGACTTGCTTGACTCATGAAATATATATTTGTAGATGAGTCTTGAAAAGATTACCTGTATTGGCAAAGGATCGACAAGAAAATACTCAAAAGGACAAATAAACTACTTAAGGATATCCCCCGCAATCCCTATTCTGGCCTTGGGAAACCCGAACCTTTGAAATACAAATACAAAGGATTTTGGTCACGTCGAATAACTGATGAGCACCGATTAATTTATAAATACCGTGAGGATGAAATATTAATTGCTAAATGCAGGTATCATTACGATTAGTTAATTACTCTTCATGCCTTTCAACCATGAAATAATGCTATAAATAACGCATTATGAAAAAAAACGTGCACCAATATGCTGTATAAATAATTGATGAATAGCAGTTTAGATCAAGCAGGTAGATTTAGCAAAATTTCTAACCCAGGGATAGGACACAGGTAGTCCATCCCCAACTGCTCACACAGCTTTCCGTCGGACTTCATGCAAAGAAGAATAAATCGTCATAGATTTGCAATTACATAAAAAAGTACGTATATTTGTACGTAATCACTAATGGGAGAAATGACTATGATTGCAGCAAATTATTCAGAATTTCGGGAAAGGTTGAAAAAATATCTTGATGATGTTGAGGACAACAACGAAACCCTCATAATAAAAAGAAAAAGTGGTAAGGGGACTGTAATGATCTCATTGGATGAATACAACTCTATCATGGAAACTATGCATTTATTGAGTTCAAAATCAAATGCAGATAGGCTTTATGATTCAATTCAGCAAATGAATGAAGGTGATACAGTCCAAAAAGATATTAACAACGAGGAATAATGCTAATCACTTTTTCGAAAAATGCATGGGAGGATTATGTATCCTGGCAAAAGGAGGATAAAAGGATAGTTAAGAAGATAAATGAAATTATAAAAGATATTCAACGAACACCATTTGAAGGGAAAGGCAAACCTGAGCCTCTCAAATATGATTTAGCAGGTTTATGGTCTCGCCGAATTGGTTTAGAACACCGCCTGGTATATAAATACATAGATAAGCACCTTTATATTTACAGTTGCCGATATCATTACGATAAATAATGCACGAAGCCCAATCAAGTAGACTGCCCCGCCAGTAATCACTGACGGGGAGAGCCTCTCACACCACCGGAGGTCCGGCAGTTACCGGATCCAGCGGTTCAGCAACTGTCAGCTTTCGCATTACGGACTTTCAGATAGTATCCTCAAAAGTAACATACCCTTTTTGTTTGAGCCGTTTGGTGGTAATGGTAGTCCCTAATACCGGCATAGCCTCATATTCAGTTTACTCCCTAA
>CAYYLT010000306.1:0-3957 GCA_964472385.1 uncultured Bacteroidales bacterium | reverse complement strand
GTGGGCGATAATGGATTCGAACCATTGACCCCCTGCTTGTAAGGCAGGTGCTCTGAACCAGCTGAGCTAATCGCCCGTTTATCTTTATAATGGTGCAAATATAATGCGCTTTTTTTAATCTTAAAAATTTCCGGGAAAAATTTCGATTACCCTATAGCTGAAATCATGCTTTGAATTGTCTATACCCTGTCTTGCATCTTTTTTTCACCTTGTATTCTTCATAAAAAATAAAAAAAAATGCATTTATAAATAAAAGAATATCAGCATATTAATCCTTATGTTCAAAAATTTTATTTTTATACATTTTTTCAGGGGATGCCAATTTTTGGGCATCTGCTGCGCTGCGAAAGCCTCGAAGCAGGGTTTGCTCAAAATGTCTTTATTGCAAGACGCTGTAAATCGTATCTGACTTTATAGACAGATACGAAGCAGATGATGTGCTGCAGGCTAATAAAAATGATCATAAAAATGCAAGGGTAGAAAAAATTCTGGCGTTAATTTGAATAATCAGCCTTTACAAAGTCCGCGCTATTCAAGTATTCATAACTTTTTGCCACACTAACGATGGGATCATAATTGTAGGCTTCCTGTTCCACAATATGGTATTGCATACCTGATTGTTCGGTATACTGAAAATAAGTTTCAAAATCCATCATGTCGCTTGCACCTACCTCCTTTTTATCTTTAACATGCCAAAGGGTAAATCGTCCCGGATATTTTTTAAAATAGGTTACCGGATCCGCGCCACCTTCAACTGCCCAGTATAAGTCAATCTGGAAAAAGACTTTGCCGGGATCGGTATTTTGTATCATATAATCATAAATGGTATTTCCTTCCAGCTGGGTGCTAAATTCTCTGTCGTGGTTATGGTATCCAAATTTGATCCCTGCTTTGTTGCATTTTTCTCCTATGGTATTGAAATAATTACAGTATTGCTGAAGGGTATCCAGGCTTCTATAGGCATTCCCGCGCATGAACGGTTGAACGATGTATTTCACCCCAATTTTTTGGTGCGCCTGTATACATTGATCCCACCATTTCATTGTTTGCTCATGGTTAGAGGATTCGGGAAGGGGTTTGCCGGTGTGGGAACTGATAATTTCCATGCCCGCATTGTTCACAACTTGTTTAAATTCTTCAGGTTGCATTCCATAGAATTTCCCATTGCTGTAACCGGCAGGTTCCACGAAGGTATAACCTATTTCACCCACTTTTTTTATGGTTTCTTTTGGTGCCTCCTTCATGGCATCGCGCAAGGAATACAACTGTATTCCGATTTCTTTTTCCTGGCTTTGCTGGGTACAGGAATTCAGAGAATGTATTAAAAACAGGGCGACTACCGCCACTAATGACTTGAATGTCAGTGATTTTAGATGATTCATGGATTTAAAATTTATAGATTATATATGGTATGAAATTATAAATTTTATTGGAATAATCAAATTATCTGGTATAAAGGTAGAAAAAGTGAATGGATTGATAAAGAAAATCCGCTGCATCTTTTTGATGAACAGCGGATTATATGGTTCTGCAGTGTGGAGCTGCCGGGAGTCGAACCCGGGTCCGGTTAAGAAACCGAAATGGTTTCTACATGCTTAGCTTTTGTTTGTCGTCTCGGGAACAGCATGGCCAAAAGCAAGCCTTCATTGTTCCCCAGCCTCTGTAATTTTCACCTAAGCACCGAGGCAATGCCTAAGCTAAACCAGCTTTGCGGTAATACCTCTTGATCCGGATGCGGCTGGTCAGCGCCTCCGGAGAGGCAGCCCGTCCTGCGACTTCTTGTCTGCAGGATTAAGCGCTAATTCCCTGTTTGATGGAATTACGCAGCGAGCGCGTAGTTTTCGTTGCCATTTAATTGGTCTGAGAATTGAGATTTACGAGCCGGATTCCCAACGCTCGACATGCTTTCATTTCGATTTGTCTTACCGTCAATTCCATGTCAGCCCCAATTATAATAACGCAAAGATACAATTTCTATTTTATGATATGCTTTTCTTTGGTAAAAAGTATACCTTTACCCTGAAAAACCGAATCTCCTGGTTTATGAATATTAAAAAAAGCGTTGGCATTTTGCGCGAGACAAAGGCCCCACCAGACCGGCGCGTTCCTTTAACACCCCATCAGACCGTACTTTTTGAAAAACGGTATTCTCAGGCGAAGGTTTATGTGCAGCCAAGTGAAATAAGGGGTTTCAGGGATGATGAATATGATAAGCTTCGATTAAACCTGAAAGAGGATTTGAAGGATTGTGAGCTTTTGTTGGGTATTAAGGAAGTGGATTATCAAACTTTTATCTCCGGTAAAATTTATATGTTTTTTGCGCATGTAGGCAAGAAGCAATCCTACAACCGTAGAATGCTTCAGGAGATTATGCGCAGGAAAATCACCCTGATTGATTATGAGTATCTTACGGATGGTGCCGGCAAGCGGATCATTGCATTTGGTAGGTGGGCAGGCATAGTAGGAGCCTACAATGGTTTAAGGGCTATGGGGCTGCGCAACGGATCTATAGCATTAAAACCTGCTCATCAGTGCGGGGGTAAAAATGATTTGTTCGCTGAAGTGAAAAAGATGAAGCCGGAACCTGTAAAAATTTTGGTTACCGGTGGTGGCCGTACTGCCTGTGGAGCTGTTGAAACCCTTCATGCGCTGAATTTGCATAAGGTAACGCCAAAAGCATTTCTTGAGCAAAAGTTTGATCATCCTGTTTATGCGAGGCTTGATCCGCAGGATTATGTAAAACATAAGCGGGGTAAGCCATTTGAATTATTTCATTTTTTCAGCCATCCTCAGGAATATGAATCTACCTTTCAGCCCTACCAGAAAGTTACGGATCTGTTTATTGCCTGCCATTATTGGGATCCCAATTCTCCTAATTTCATTACCGCCGATGATATGAGGTCCTCCGGATTCAGGATTTCTTTGATAGCAGATGTCAGTTGTGATATCAACGGACCCATTGCTTCTACCCGGAGAACCTCCACCATTGAAGATCCCTTTTATGATTATAACCCCAATACTGAGAAAGAAGAGCCTCCTATTAGCAATATAAGGAATGTTACAGTGATGGCGGTGGACAATCTTCCGGGTGCATTACCCAGAGAGGCATCTCAGGATTTTGGAAATATTTTACTGGATAAAATTCTCCCTTCTCTTATGGGGCGTGATGATCAAAAAATTATTGAACGCGCAACCATCACCCGGGCAGGAGCGTTAACCAGAAGGTTTAGTTATCTTCAGGATTTTGCGGATGGCATAGAATAGGGTTTGGTATACCAGGTTAAGCCAAATGTTTCAAACGGTAAATGATTTTTTTGGGGTCATTATCCGGAGGTTTGAAGACAAAACTACCTGCTACCAGCACATCTACGCCAGCCTCAATCAGTTGTCGCGCATTGGCTGTGGTAACCCCTCCGTCCACTTCAATTAAAGCCTGGGACTGGGTATCTTGGATGAGTTTTTTCAGCTTTTTAATTTTTTCATAGGATTGTGGAATAAATTCCTGACCTCCGAAGCCAGGGTTTACGGACATGATTAACACCATGTCAATGTCCTTTATGATGTTCTCAAGGGAATCTACCGGTGTATGCGGGTTCAGGCAAACTCCTGCTTTCATCTGGTGGGCGTGGATTTGCTGAATATCTTTATGCAAATGCGGACAGGTCTCCATATGGATGGTAAGGTTATAAGCTCCCGCTTTAGCAAATTCAGCAATATATTGCGATGGGTTTGTGATCATCAGATGCACGTCAAGCGGCTTTTTTGCATGCTTGCGAACAAATTTGAGAATAGGTATGCCAAAGGTTATGTTGGGGACAAAATGACCATCCATGATATCACAATGAATCCAATCGGCATCACTTTCGTTAAGCATTTCAATATCTCTTTGCAGGTTACCGAAATCTGCCGAGAGAATGGAAGGAGCTATCAAATGCTTCATATTTCTATGTTTTGCTT
>CAYYLT010000305.1:0-3972 GCA_964472385.1 uncultured Bacteroidales bacterium | reverse complement strand
AAACTATTTTCTGATACATGACCGCCATAGATAAAGATGCTGTTTTTTGCGAAAGAACTAAATAATTGAAGTATACCCTCTTGAAATCCTTTACCTGTTCCCAATAATAATATTAGGATAAAAATACCCCAGGCAACTCCAAATCCTGCAAGAATACTTCTTGTTTTATTTTGTTTTATCGAACTTATTGATTCTTGTACCGAGTTGAATAAATCCATTTTTTCTTTTTTTCAAATTATGCACAAAACGCTAAACAGCGCTGGAAGGCTTGCTGGTAAATCGACAATAAGTCCAGCTTATATGGTGTCAACATCCATTCCTTCTAATCTCGAGTCTGTCTATAATGTCCGCTGGCTGCGTTACGCTCGTTTTTCATGCCACTCATTTACATCAAGTAAAATCCTGGCATTCAAAACTCGCAAGCCTTGCCAGCGAAGATTCTAGACGAGACTCTTAAACTCGTATCTAACTTGATGGACAGACACTAATCTAACCTTTGTTATACAGAACAAAAGTAAATAGCTTATATATAAATAATTCATTTTGAATGATTTAACTTTGTTGTGTATAAGGGAGGTTAGGAATACTGCCTTTTAAACGCTTGATGGATAATTTTGAACCAGCAATAGCTTTATGAAGTAATGCATCAGAATATAAGACATCATCCTATTTCTTATCAAGCGATATGTTTCTTCAATTTGTTTTTTGAAGAAGGAAAATTCTTCTTTGTTTTCATGATGAAAAGGTGTTTAAGGGAAGGTTTTAATGAATGGGTTCTATGGCCTTCCCTGTTAAACATAGTTGCTGAAGTCCCCTTTTCCGGATGTTCCGGCTTTCGGGAGATGGAGACTTCCCTTTTGATACTCCCGTGATCCCCGGCCTACTGTGCTTCGGTCAGGGAGCAGGTGTTGGTTTGTGGCCTTGCTGTCTTGATGAATACGATTTTTTGATGTTTAAACGCAGTGCTAAAGGTGCGATCGTTGCAATCACAAAGCTATAACAGTTGTTCCATAACGGTCTGATATCAAACAATAAGATGCTTCAATGAAAGCATGGGGACCGTTAGAGATGATCCTGTATGCCATCTATAGCTATCCTTAGGTCAAAGAACAATGCCCTTTATTTCACTGTCCAAAGTGAACCCGTTAGGTTCATCCGGATAAACTTTTTCTTGCTTCGGAAAATTTTCACCATTTGGGATTTCTATACCAAAAATATATTTTTTTTTTGATTGGTACAACCAGATTTTTACACAAAATTTACAATTAACGGTTATTTAGAATTGGTCTAATTAAATTTTAAAGAAAATTACTGGTTGGTTTTCCTATGCCTATTTTTATGCAAAGAAATGAAATAAACAAAAATGAGGAATATAATTGTACCACCCAATGAATTCAAAATGTTTGCTTTTGATATAATGATCTTTATAGATAATTCATTATGAAAGAGTAAAAATATTGTCAAGGGATAAAATATAGTGATCAAAATAAACAATAAAACTCCTATGGGTAATAATTGATATATTTTATTTTTCATACTGTTTTGCGTGTATTCATTCATACTATCAATATAACTGCTTGCTGAGCTACTTAAACCTATAGATACAGCGCCATATTCTATAGCAGCGGGATAGCTTATAGCTCCTGTTCCAAATGCAATAGCAGTAATCCTTGCTGCAATACCCATACCTGCCATAGCTCCACCAACAGCCCCGGCCACATCATCATTGGCTACTTCAGCACCAACATCTTCCCACCATCTCTCAGTTGCTTCAGAGGCGTTATAGTACCATTCTTCTGCTGAGTCCCATTGTTCTTCCCATCAGGAGTCAAGTTATCCACTACTGGCATTTTTGAACAGAAACCGGCCATTTTTTAGCTGCAGGTTGTTTAGCTGAGCATCATTGTATTTTTCCAAAATTTCCGGGAAGTTGAGGGCAAAATACCACTTTTTGTAATGCCTCATCCAGTATTGGTATGAGCTGTAAGCATTGCTGGTGGCACAGTACACCACAGCTGCATCGCTTTTATCCAAATCTCTGGCGGCTTTGCTGTTGATAGCATCAAGCCGGGCTTTGAGCTTGCCTAGCTCCTTTTTGGAATACCGACCGCCCAATGCATCAGATATCTGCTGTACAGCGTTTTGTTGTGGTTTATCCAATGATAACTTATCCATATGTCTGGGTGCTGCTGCTTTTAGATTTGCCTGGTAGTCATGCAGCACTCTTTTGCAAAGGGCAAGCACCTGGTTTAAGCTTTCATGGGTTCTGCAGAAATCCAGGATGCTTTCATGAATGAAATGCTGATAATTAATGCCGACATCGTTTTTCAATTCGTTTTCCTGATTTCTCATATGGGCAATGGTTTTTTGCTTGATTGCTGCAAAGACATGATCCAACCCCTGATTGTGCAGTTTGCCCACATGCTTGTACTTCTCGGGGATATCAAGTTCATAGTCCATCTCCTCCTGCTCGCAGCTTTGGAAGAGCAGGAGGCCTGTTATTATCATACCTGTTATTAGGATTGCGGTTAGAGGATAAGCAATGCGGAGTTTTTTCTTTGTTTTCATGATGAAAAGGTGTTTAAGGGAAGGTTTTAATGAATGGGTTCTATGGCCTTCCCTGTTAAACATAGTTGCTGAAGTCCCCTTTTCCGGATGTTCCGGCTTTCGGGAGATGGAGACTTCCCTTTTGATACTCCCGTGATCCCCGGCCTACTGTGCTTCGGTCAGGGAGCAGGTGTGGCTTATTGGTCTTGCTGTTTTGATTGATAGGGGTTTGGGTTCATAGAAAAAAATCGTAAGTTATCATTGATGGCGCTCATTAATTCTGGTGAAGGCTTTATTGTAAGCAATGAAGGAATTCCATGAAAGCATTGCGGCCAACCAATCATGATCGGGCATGCCAGCAGCTTTCCATGAGTCAAAGAACTATGCCATTTATTCCGCTGTCCAAAGTCAGCTTGGCAGATTGAGCCTGTTTAAATAATTCTTGCTTCGGAATATTTTCAACATTTGTGCTTGCTATATCAAAAATATAATTTTTTTTGATTCATGCGATCAAATTATCACAAAAAAATTTATATGAAACGGTTATTTAGAATTGATCTAAATCCACATATAACCCTTTTTCGCTGGAAATCAAATTATTGAACGAAAGGAAAAGAAATATAAACCCATAGTTCCAACAAACCGGCACACGGCTTTATGGACTGACCTTTTCCTTATTCAACATCTTCCGCAGAATAAAAGCCATTACAACGATTACATTGAAAAAAATGACAAGTATCAACCATAGTGCCCTATACTGGGACTTAACCGTTTGTTACTTATCACAAAATAAATACCGGCAGCCAGGCTCAAAAGTAAGAGAAGCTGCCATACCTGTACTTAAAAATAAAACAATTATGCTCATGGGATGGCATCTTAACCCAATTTGGGAAAAGGCTCGGTGGAAAACCTCATAATCAGGCACATGCAAATTTAAAATTTACTTTTGTGTCATTACATTCATTTTTCTCACCCATGGTCTGGTTTTCCACCCAAGTGTCTCATATATTTGTTGTGTCTGTTTATTGAAACGAGTACAGATCCTGGCGTATAATTTTCTTCCCTCCCTGGCGTTCATGCTGACCGTAGCACTCTGCTGAGCCTGCATAATGGTTGATATTTTAGACCAGCTATATTTGATGTTTTTATTTTTTAATCTCAACCTGATATAATTGACCATCTGATAAGCCAACAGGCCCAGCCAAATGTGGGGTTCAATGTATTTATCTTTCTGATGGAATATAGGCCTAATATCAAGATCATTCTTCAAACATCGAAAGCTGGCCTCTACTTCACGGGTTAGGTTGTAAACATACCAAATATCCTCTTCAGTGAGGTACTTTCTCGAATACCTCAGATAATATTCCCCTTTCGGCTTTTAACATAGCCAGGTTCTTATCTGAAGCTATTCCGGCATCCATTGTA
>CAYYLT010000304.1:0-3975 GCA_964472385.1 uncultured Bacteroidales bacterium | reverse complement strand
AAAAATCCCGTTGGTGAGAATTGGGTTCTGCCCAAAGCAGATTATTATAAAGATCAACATCGCATGTTCCGGCATCCAGGTAAACAATGCCCAAATTGTTTAATTTCATACCAAATAAATCATAAGTATCATGCAAAACATTGTAAGCAAATATAAAGTTTTGGTCGTTCAAGGATCCTCCACTTCCGTAATAACATGTGAGAAGTCCGGCATCACGGGTTTGAAGCATACCATTGTAGAGATGATTGTGCGCAAAAAGCGTTGCAGCATGATCCATCGGACCACGATCTCTTGATCCTTTGCTGCCACCAAAAGGAATATTGAAAAGATGCCTGCCTGAATTGCACATGGTATTAAAAGTAACTGTATGACCGCCAATCAGGAAATTTTCATATTCAGGCCAATCCTCAATAATATCGCAAATGGCAGTGAAATAGTGACTTGTATAACAGATCTCATTGATCAGGCAGTTGTGTATGGTATGGTGATGCCCTCTTATATGGAGACCTGCCCCGGCGCTATATTGTACACTGCAATTCAGAAAGCTGTTATGATGTCCTCCAACATAAATACCGGTTTCACCGGTTTTAACGTTGCCTTCCCCGGGTTCGATCCGGTTAACAGCGTATAATCTTGTAAAATGGGAAATGTACTGAAAATCGCATTGGTTAATAACACAATATGCTGCATTTTCCATGCGCATGGAGGCGCCTGTTACATTTATTTTATTAATATGAATGTGTTTCGATTGACTCAGGTCAATGGCGAGATCTCGGGATTTTGCTTCAATCAATCCATTTGGATTCTGATTGTCCGGGGTGAGGATATAAAGGGTATCTTCCTGCCAGTGCCATTCTCCGGGCTGTTCGAGCGCGTTCATATGACCTATAATCATTCCCCTCCCGTCATCCGGCACGTATCTTGCGTTCGACCACCATTGAACGGTCCGGTCTTTGACGATAATCTCACCAGCTTTCGAACTTTCTATTACACCTGTCTGGGCTGCCCATCCGCCGTAATGAACCCCATAGTACATTGCTCCTTTCCAATAATTATCAGGTTGGTTGTTAAGCAATTTGCTCACAACACGTTCTGGCCTTTCGCCAGGTTCAGGGTTAAGAAATAGTCCAAATGTAGGCCAAAGCTTACTAAGTCCTGATACCGGCATTTCAAGCCCGGGATCAGGTTCATTCGGGAACCGTGCTTCGATCATTGCCTGACCGTTATAAAAAACCTGATTTCTGCCTTTGCCCATAGACCATGGCATAGGAGCTTTCCATATATTTCCTTCATGTTTCTTCCAATCTGATACCGGTTCACAACCGCTGATCACCACATGTTCATCTTTATATGCCTGGATAACAATAGGTTTATCAGGGTTGCCATGATGGTTAATGGAAACGGTTTCCCTGTAAGTACCGCCGCGTATCAGAAGGCTGTCGCCCGGTTGCAATTTATCCACTCCGGCCTGGATGCTTTGCAGGGCTTGTTCAGGTGATTTACCTGATTTCCTGTCATTTCCGCTCACGGAAACATAGTACGTTTGACTCGGTGTAAAATTAACCCCGCAACTATAATATATACAGGTAATAAGTAATGCACTTAGAATAGCATATATATATTTCATAAAAAACTCCTTTTAGCTGTAAAAGTAATAAAAAAATAAGCCCCTTACCAGAAAATATAGCCACAATTTGAATAATTGGCTGCTAAAAGCGATGCAATTAATCACTATCAAAAAAAAATGACTATAAGTATAAATGTCATTCCACCTTACTTTTCAGCCAGTCGTTAACCAGGTTTTGATATTTTGGTGGATAGCGATTGAAATCATTGGGACTGTTGAGTACGATGTGCTCTTTCTTCCCGTACAGATCAAAAAATTTTGCAGCCTCATGATAACAAATCTCAACATCTTCATAGAACCAGTCCTGGTCAAGTTGTGGGGCCAAAATAAATACAGGCCGGGGTGCGATCAGCGCAAGAACCTCATGGAAATCATAGGGGATTCTTTTTTCATGCCCCAGAAATAAGCCCAAACGGGGTATTGTAGGCCTGAGATGGGAGTATCGCCTGATGCCTTCCGTTTGATTGCCATGGGCATCCAATCTCATTGAACCAAAGCCGCAGGTTGATGCAACAGCTTTAATTCTTGGTTCAAATACTGTTGCATACAATCCAACCATTCCCCCAAGGGAATACCCGGCAACCATAATGTTATCCCTGTCCACCCATTCAAGAAGGCTTACGGCGTCAATAATTTTACTTACGTCTTGGATCATAACGCCTAAAGCTGAGGTCTCCGGATGCGCTCGGTAAAATTCGATGCCACTATCACGATTGCGGCTTGCATACCCAAATTGATCGAATTCAATTGCCAAAAAGCCATTTTGAGCCAGGCGCTCCCCGACACTGGTCCTGTAACCGTAACCTCTCGACCACTCATGACCCCCTGCATCCAGGTAAGCATGCAGATATATAACCACCGGTATCTTCTTTTTCTTTTCAGTTGGGTAAGTCATATATGCAACGAGTTTGTCATCAACCGCGACTTCAGCTTTGATCCAAGTGTCCCGGAATGTTCTCTCGTTTTCAAGACTGATTTTTTCAATCTTTTGATAATCCGGCAAATCTCCGATAACCCATTTGATCTGGTTTGTAATGTTCTCTGTTTTTGATTCCCACCCGGACTTTTCAATGATCTCCCCTCCATTCCGCTTTTTCAGTATATCATCCAGATCTTTCTCAGGAAAATCATCTTTTTTCATTTCAGCACCGGTGATCTCTTTCCATTCATCAAAAGTATAGGTGTATATTAATTTTTCCTTGAAAATAAACGGTTTACGGCCAAATTGCATATCCAGCCAATCCAGTTCATTATTGATTACATAGGGTGTTTAGTCATGCCCGCCGGGAGCTACATTCAGCCCTATGTTTTGTTCTTTTCCCAACAATTTATATACTTCCTTAACTGCGAGATAGCATTGCTGATCGCCCCATGGCTGGCCAACATGGGAACGTTCACCTGTTCCCATGAGGGCAGGTCTTGGAGCTACCAAAGCTTGCAGGAAGTGGCTGTCGAAAGGCAATTTATTTTCCCTGCCTGCAAAGAACCGCATGCGGGGTTTATTCCAGTATTGGAAGTGCCGGGTGCTATACTCGAGATGTTCCCCTCCATATTTTTCCCCGAGGTACCTCCACAGGTTAAATGTACCGGCTCCGGCTCCCGGTTGATTGGTGACAAGGATATTCACCCTTTTATCCATTAAGGTTGCAAGCAGTGCAGCTTTGGCTTCACGCGAACTACCGACCATGGCTATTTTTGATGTGTCGACATCATCCCTTGAATATAAAAGATCAACACACCTTCCTGCGGCGAAAGCCCACCATTCCAGTTGGTTGCAATCATAATCAGTATAAACGGCGGGGATATAATCAGGATCAAGCATGTTATAGCGCACAAGAATATTGCCGCGTTTAATCCTTGGCAAATCACGGTCCATGTTGGATTGAAAGCCCGTCGTTGTTATAACTGATCATACCCATAGATAATAATATGATCAGCACAACATGGGTTACAGTTCTTATATTGTTCATGGGTTTAATGGTTGATTAAGGGAGTGTATTCTAATCTAATAGCAGTACAAGGTTTATATCCTGTGGATTAATGTAGCAAGGTAGCGTATTTTTTTTATTTTTGCAAATGAGATTCTCCTTTGGAATCCAATTTTTTGGAAAAATTAAAATATCATTTAAGAAGATGAAAATATTGATTTGTTTTCTATCACTTCTTTGGTTGCTTTGTTCATGTCAATTAAATGTCAACCAGGGCGAAAATGATTAGGTGTCTGTGCCTGAAGGCTGGGATTGCCTGGATTATGAGATTTTTTTCAAAGACACTTAGAAAATAAAGGGGACAGACGCTTAGAAAATTAAAGAGCGTGCAAGCCTCAGGTTGACGGGTAAGAGCGGTGG
>CAYYLT010000303.1:0-4027 GCA_964472385.1 uncultured Bacteroidales bacterium | reverse complement strand
CAAGGCAGTCTTGATCTGTTTTGAACCGATCAGCAAACTGTAGAAGGTCTTGTCCATAAAATAAATTCATATATACCTTGTTTTTATTGGATTCAAAGATAATCAAAAATATGTAATTATCTACTGACTTCTATTTTTTTAATTTTCTGTTGTATTGAGTGATCTTAAAATCTTTTGTATTGTCTTTGAAATTAATTAGATAATTATAAACATATAATTTGTTTTTGTTAACATGTATATTTAATGGATATTCTTTTTTGAGTTTTATTACATTGGTACATATGCCATCTATATTGTATTGAATAATTTTTTTCCCGATATTGTCCACTATATAGATGGTATTATCGTCAGTTATAGCCATATCTACAAGCGATAAATATTCTCCTGGTCCTTTACCGGGATTTTTTATCGCATTTATAAATTTTCCAGTTGTATCAAATATGAATACTCCTTTTGTATTATCTGTATCAAGAGTAAAAAAATATTTATCATTGAAAATTAATTTATCTATATTTCCAAACATGCTTTTAGGACTGGATTCTAGTTTGATGCATTTCACTTCATTGATCATATCATTAAGTACACTTGTATCAGCTTGCTCGCTTTTAATTTCAATTTCTTTATGCGATATCTCTTTCGTGTTTTCTTTTCTATTACTGGTACAGGAATAAATTAATAAAATACCTGTAATAATTAATGGAAGTTTTTTTAACATTTTGATCAAGTTTAAACAGTTAATAAATTCATTGATAGTAGTATATAATTTTGATTTAAAGCTATTGCGGTATCTGCCACATTTAGCCTTTTATGTTAAGACTTAACTTAATGATTAAGGTGAATTTATCCACGAAGTATTCAAAAAATCTACTCCTTTCATCAGGTAATTTTTATCTGTTAAATAATCCACTTTGGGGAAGCAAAAGAGGTATCTATATTCATCAACTGAAGTCACAGGAAGTGGATACATATCAAATACCTTATAATAAAGAATCTCTCCATCTATTAGTTGATAAGGATGCATAAAAGGTCTACTAGATTTTAAAAACCAATTCCATGTATCCCTGTCCGATAAATTGGAGAAATTGGCATACCAAATAAATGTTGTGTCTCCTATGTATTTGAATGATTTTGCAAATTCAGAATTGTAATGATTCTCGAAAAGGAGCGGCCTGGTTGTTTGGTCAGGATTGGATTTATAGATTTGATTGATATGCAGAATTCTGTGATGCAGGATCTTGTTGAAGTCTTTTAGTTTAAATGCATACAAGATATCTTCAAAAGCTTTACTGTAAGCTGTTACTTTTTCCAGGGATTTGTAGGCTATGTGTTTGAATTTACCTCTTGTTTCCAAATAGGCTATAGCCGTATTCGGTGTGTTTAAAGTATTTTCATCTATGATGCTGTCTATAATGGTTTTGTTTTTCGGCGTATTAGCGTAATGTCTTTTAATTTTATTGAAATACCTCATACCCCCTCTGCATTGTATGGTTCCCTTTTTAACATTTGGGGAGAGATTAAAACCATATGCCGGATTTATAAAACATTTGTTGCCCAGATATAGACTGGCGGGGTAGTACTTCTGTCCTGATTTTTGATATTCAACGGCAACTTTGTAACGATCATGTAAGTATCCGTTATGGTATTCAAAACGCAAAATAGCAAAATCTTCGGTGTCAACAATAATTTCACCCATGTATATACTCAACTTGTGCCTTGATCCTTTTTTATTGATTGGGGCAAATGCAGCGCATACATGAGGAGAATGCCAAAGTTCACAACCACGGTTAATCAATTCTAAGTTGGTTATATTTAAATATTTGTACCAGATTTGGTATGTTAATCCTATTTTGATAAAGTAGGCTCTTTGTCCGTTATATTGGTCAATTTTATCGAGCCTCAGCTTATGATTGTTGAAAAAGTTACCCGAGAGAGTGTTGCTAAAACCATGGATAAAACTCATATTTTCCCGGTTGTGATTTCTAACAGGATCAGAATTGAGCAAACAAAGCTGATGATTTCCGCCATAGTTGGGCATTTTGTATTGGGGTAAAAACATGTTGTTGTTGTCATAGTAAACCTTTGACCAGAAAGAATCGGGCTGATTAATCTGATGAGTTGTTATATCCTTTGATGCAATCGATGCGTCAAAGCCATTGGATTTGATCCTAACGGTCTTGGTGGAGTGGTTTAAGTTTTCGTAGGTGTCATAGTCCTGAAAGATATCCTGGTAAAAACCTTCAATAATCAAAGGTCCCTGTGGATAATTATCATTTACTTTTCTTAAAGCTTTTCTCACTATCCGATTGGGATTTTTGATTAATTTTCGTCGTGAAACCACCACTTCATCCATATCATATAGTTTTTTTCTGATCTTTATGTTCAGGGGTTTATCAGGCAGGGAATCCAGTTTGATCTCTTTGGTTTCATAGCCGATGCCCGTAATTACCAGCACCATTCCGGGTGTAAACTGTTTCAGTTCGAGTTCAAATGTGCCGTCGATATTGGTAATAGTCCCTTCCGGTATGTTTTTAATGGCAATATGGATGAATTCTACGGGTTCGTTACCGGGTGTGGATTGAATGACACCTGAAATGGAAATCTGTGCATTTGCATTAAGCTGAATGATGCTTAAGAACAAGATAAGATAAATTGTTTTCACCATAAATGATAGCTTTTATTTTATAATACTATTTTTTAAAATGCAAGGTGTTTAGTGAATCCCTACTATAAATGGCATTTATTGCTAATGTCAGTGTTTCAGGCAGCGTCATCTCCATAATGCCTGCTGGTTCGGTTAGCGCATTTTAAATGTCAGGCACGCAAAGTACAAATAATTGGGCCAGCAGATATTAAGGACTGATACTTGCAATTGTTGAATTGAACAACATTACGGTGGATAATGCTAATAAATTATTCACTTTGAGCTTATTTATCCTATAGAAATGTCTTAAAACTCATTTTCTTTTTAGCTTTGAAACAATTAAGGAATTCAGCTAAACACCTGGCATCCTAAGAAGGCATTGTTCTACTTACTACAAACAATGAGCATCTTCCTCACATATAATATCTGGCCTTTCCGCATCGCAATCTGTTTCTTGACAATCATATAGATCATCTCCACCCATACAATCATCTTCAGTACCCATTACCTGTACATATCCATAGTCGCAGGTGTCTGTCCCTAAACACGTTTTCATATAAAATTCATTACTACAAGTCCTATCCCACAATTCATAGATTCTTTCTTCATCTTCGCAACCACCTATTACACAGTCATCTTCATCTGGATAATAATCCCATGCATCGCAATTGGATAGGGTATACGTTCCCCCAACTCTGGTACAATTATCATCTAGGTCTACTACTATACAATATGTATCTGTTTTATAAGTACCGTATCCACAGGCAATACTGTTTCTTGCATTATGAGTACATGAAAAAACGCCAGCACTTATAAAGAGGCCCAACGCTATGAATAATTTGATTTTTTGCATAACTTTGTTAATTTTGAAGGTTACTAATCCGACACGGTGCATTGTCTTTTTTTTGGATATTTTTTTTCTGGAAAGCCTTTGCATCGTGTTTTTTTGGAAAAAGAAAACAAGAAAAATATCAAGTACCGGATACTGCCGGAACAGCGCGTTTGGGGCGATTATCGCGAACACCCTTTCCCTTCGAATTACGCTGCTTCATCCAAGGGAAATTGTTAAAATCGTTAATGTTTGCCTTTGGCCTCCTTTCTTTTTTAAAGCATTTGATTATTCATGAGTTTATTTGCGTTTCGCATTTATCACCTTAATGTCCGGATGAGATTTTTATTTTATTTTTAGCATGATCCTGCTTTTGTTCCATTTCCCGTTCCTAACGGAAAACAACACATGGCTTGCTTTCCCGATAATCCTTTCCTGAGGCAGGAATCCCCAGTACCGCGAGTCATAAGAAACGGTCCTGTTATCACCCAGCATGAAACAGTAATTGTTTTGAAAAGTGTAATATTTCTTTTTTTGATTGTTGACCCAGTAATCAT
>CAYYLT010000302.1:0-4033 GCA_964472385.1 uncultured Bacteroidales bacterium | reverse complement strand
GAGATCGTTTCACGTGACTGGAGTTCAGACGTGTGCTCTTCCGATCTCCTTCCTTTGATATTATATGAGGCACTGAATATGCCCGATAATATCAAAGGAAGGCAGTCGGCCGGTCGGTTTTGGTCAAACAGTTATTTTGTTGGCGGTGGGTTGCGGCAAAAACTGGGAAAAAAGGCCTTCATCAGTTTACTTCTGCTCTATAATCTGAATCATAAGATATATCTCCCTTATGAGAATCCCGTTTTCCGGATCAGTTTTGGATTTTGACCGCCCTAAAGGTAAAGGTTTTAGTCTGTAGTATTCATGGAAAACCCCGCATTCAGCAAATCATAAATGTCTGTATTCTGCTGATTAATAAGGTTTTTTGCTAACAAAAAATGTTAACCTAAAAAATGCCAGGTTTTTTAAAGATATTTGCTAAAAATCTTGCATGTTGGAAACAATAAATATGTTTATCCTGCTGATTTTAAATATTCTTTGTGTTTATCAGCAAACCTGAAATAGGGGAGCGTACAAATATATTTAGAGCCGATGGAGGGACTTGAACCCTCGACCTGCTGTTTACGAAACAGCCACTCTGACCAGCTGAGCTACATCGGCTTGATGGTTCCCTCTGGTTCAGGAACCCTTTAAAGATTTTTTTAGATGTGCCATCCGGATGGCTGAAACAGCAGCTTCACTGCCTTTGTTACCATAGTTGCCGCCAGCTCTTTCCAAAGCCTGTTCCCTATTCTTTGTAGTTAAAACCCCATAAATGAAAGGAATATTGTACTTCAAATTTAACTGGGTGATGCCCTGGGTTACACTATCACAAACATAATCAAAATGTCTGGTTTCACCCTGTATAACACAACCCAAACATATAATAGCGTTCAAGGTCTGATATTCAGCCAGAAATTGTGCCCCCAAAGATAATTCTATACTGCCGGGCACATGATTCAAAAAAATATCTTTTTCATGGGCACCATGAGATTTCAAAGTTTGCAAAGCCTGTTCACTTAATTTTTCTGTGATCTCATGGTTCCAGTCTGCCACTACAATGCCAAAGGTTAAGCCTTTAGCCGAGGGGATATCAGAGTTTCCACTACTGCTGGGTTCATTGATATGTGTAACCATCTTTTATTAATTCTAAAAATTACAAGCACTGATGAAGGTAGCGTTAGCCTGTATTATTCACAAAAAATGAATATACCTTTGTTAGCTGTAAAATATTAGTGTTTTATGTGTTTTGTTAAACATTCTTTTTCCATACATTTTTTGCCAGTGCGTCAATTTATAAGCATCTGCTGCGCTTCGAAAGCATCGAAGCAGGCGCCATGCATCAACCCGAAACTTGCCGCATGAATAATACAGGTTAGTGTCTGATCATAAAGGCAGCTATTATTTTGTTAGGGCCCGGACCAAAGGGTTATTTTCCGGCCAGTACTTTTAACCGTGCTATGTTTTTATCAGCCTCTTCACTCTGAGTCGATTCAGGATATTTGCGATTGATTTCCCGGTATAAAGCCATGGCTTTCTCATATTTGCCCATTAACTCATAGATAAAGGCAGCTTTACTCATATAAAGCGGTCTTGTGAAAGCATTATCGTCAGCATCTATGGCTTTTTGATAATAATCCAGGGCTTCATCATTGTTGCCTTTTTCCAGATAGGCATTTCCGAGTGATCCGTATTTCTGGGGTTCTATTATCTGATCATCTGCATTAAAGTCTTTAAGGTGGTCAATAGCCTGATCATAGCTCCCCATATACAGATAAGAAATACCGGCATAATAATGAGCAAGATTAGCCGATTTGGTTAGGCCATATTCATCAATAATATCCAAAAAACCCAGATAATTTCCGTCCCCGTTTAAAGCAAGATTAAAAGAATCCCGGGCAAAATATTGCTCTGCCCTGAACATCTGGCCCTGTGCTTCCTGCTCCATAGGCTTCAGGTAGTACCGGGTGAACAGCAAATAAATACCAACCAAAATGACTATAACCAGTACAACCGTTGTAATAATCTTCTGGTTATTCTCAATGAACTGTTCCGTGCGCGTCAATGCCTGTTCAACCGATTCAAGCTGCTCTGATCCTTTATCACTTTTCTTTTTGCTCATTTGTCTTGTTTTTTGTCTAATTTTGGATTTTGAAGTGCAAAAGTAATTTTTTTCACTGTTATTGAGAAATTATTGGGGTTAAAATTACCATTTTAACCTGCATTATTCACAAAAAATGAATTAATTCATACAAAACAAAGAATGTTAGTATTTTATGTGTGATTTTTTAAGCGTATTCATGCTGTTCATTTGTTTCAAGTCAAGACAGGTCTGGTGCCCGGCCGGTAGCAGGTAGTAAAATCTACTCAGACCAGAAGAAAATATACCGGAATTAATTGATTGTTTTATGCATCTTAAATCGCTTTTTCTTACCAATTTTAAAAATTATCAGCAAATTGAGCTGGTTTTTGCTCCCCGGATCAATTGTTTTATTGGTCCAAATGGTGTTGGAAAAACCAACCTGCTTGATGCCATTTATTACTTATCCATGTGCAAAAGCTATATCAACCCTATTGATAATCAAAATATCAGATATGATGAAACTTTTTCTATCCTGCAAGGAGAATTTATCTTGCTGGATAAGGTTGAAACAATCTATTGCAGCATAGATAAATCCAGGAAAAAGGTTATCAAGCGCAACCGGAAGAATTATCGAAAGCTTGCAGAGCATATTGGGTTGCTTCCGGTTGTGATGATCTCACCGGTTGACGGCAATCTTATTTCCGGTGGCAGTGAAGAAAGGCGGCGCTATATCGATCGTGTGGTTTCCCAGTACGATAAAGATTATTTGGAAAAGCTGATTCGATATAATCGTGCCTTAAATCAGAGAAATCAGTTGCTTAAGGACTTTGCCAAAAAAGATTATTTTGACACGGAAACACTTGATATTTGGGATGAACAATTGATTTCTCTCGGTTCGGTAATTTATGAAAAACGGAAACAATTTTCCCGGGAGCTTGTACCGGTGTTCCAGAACTATTACACTGTTATATCCGAAGAAAAGGAACATGTGGGATTAGCATATTCTTCCCAGCTTGAATCGCAAGGCTTCAGAAAATTGCTGACGGACAACATGGAAAAGGACCGGGTCATGCAATATACCACTGTTGGCGTACATAAGGATGATTTAATGCTCACCCTTGAAGGTCATCCAATAAAAAAAGCCGGTTCTCAAGGTCAGCAGAAAACTTTTCTGGTTGCCCTTAAGTTTGCCCAATTCGAATTCATCAAGGAAAAAAAAGAATTAGCACCTATCTTACTACTGGATGATATTTTTGATAAATTTGACCGGCAAAGGGTTCGGCAAATTATTCAGCTTGTTTCCGACCAACATTTTGGTCAGATTTTTATTACGGATACCCGTGAGGACAGATTACATAATCTGCTACAAACAAAAGATATTGATTATCGGTTGATAAAAATTCAGGAAAACGGAGTAAGCACAAGATGAATAACTGGAGACAGGCGGGATGCAGATAAAGATGCTGACGAAATGAGGCCCTGCCGTTGAATTGAATTTTATTGAAAACACCAATTTATTGGCGCTTTATGCAAAGAAAAAATACACAATCCCTGGGTGAAGTAATACAGAAATATCTGGAAGCTTTTGGTATGGAGGATAAGCTTAAAGAGGTAAGGCTCATTAAAGCGTGGGAAGATATTGTCGGTAAAATGATTTCCCGTAAAACAGACAAAATATTTATAAAAGACAAAAAACTTTTTGTGTACATGAATTCATCCATTGCACGAAATGAAATTTCCATGGTAAAAGATGATCTGGTAAATAGATTGAACCATCAGGCCGGAGGTGAGGTGATTGAAGATATAGTACTTCAATAAATCTCGTCTTGTGAGAAAAAATAATTGATTTCTTTTTCTGCATATTCAGGTGAATCAGCCGAATGCATCGCGTTCATTGTTTTGTCCCACCCATAAAGCCGTCTGATGGTACCCGGTTCAGCTTTGTCGGGATCGGTATTTCCAATTAATTTT
>CAYYLT010000301.1:0-4038 GCA_964472385.1 uncultured Bacteroidales bacterium | reverse complement strand
TTATATTCTTTTGTTTATAACTGTTTTTCCATTTTTTATGAATAATACAGGCTAAGGCTTATAACCTTGAAAGCTGCGAATACGAATACGCCATGCATAAAAAAATGTAAATCATAAAGAAAGGCTATCCCTGTCAGTTTAACCATTGTTATGGTTGATAACCCTAAGATAGCCTTTCTTCTTCAAGTAACCCTAATCTAAAAGCTGCGTTATATCATGCATTGAATGGATCGTGGCGGTTTAATAATTTTCAAACTGACCGTCATCATCATGCTTATTATACATTTTCAGGTCGATACCCTGGTTTTCGTTTTGCGTACCCTGATTTTGCTTTTTCGGTGTCTCTTCAGGGGTCTTTTGATCTTGTTGATTTGAGTACTTTTTTTGCTGTTGGCCTTGTTGCTGCTCAGCGATGTGCTCAAACTGGATCTTTTTTTGTTCTTTGGTCTGGTATTTCTGTCGATCCCGACTGTCTAAATTAAAGAAGCTGATCACGTGTTTTAATTGGTCGGCCTGGCTGGACAATTCTTCAGCACTGGTAGCCAGTTCTTCGGAAGAGGCTGCATTTTGCTGGGTGACCTGGTTGAGCTGTTGTATGGCGCTATTTACCTGATCCGCTCCATTGTTCATCTCATTGCTGGCAGCCGTAATCTCCTGCACAAGACCGGAGGTTTTCTGTATCTCTGGCATCAGTTTTTCCATGAGTTTTCCTGAATCTTCAGTAACTTTGTTGCTTGTCTGGGAAAGTTCAACGATCTCATCGGCTGCCACTTTACTTCTTTCTGCCAGCTTTCTTACTTCTGAGGCTACAACCGCAAATCCTTTGCCATGCTCTCCTGCACGGGCTGCTTCTACGGCAGCGTTTAATGCCAGGATATTGGTTTGAAAGGCAATGTCATTGATAATTTGAATTTTCTCATTGATATTTTTCACGGAGGTCAAACTCTGACCTGCTGCTTTGCTTACTTCTTCCACTCCTTTGGAGGCATTTGCAGAAATTTTTTCCGTTTGCTGGGCATTTTCCGTGTTCTGCTGAATGTTGGATGACATCTCTTCCATAGAGGAAGATACCTCTTCGGCAGATGAAGCCTGTTCGCTGGCTCCCTGCGACATTTCCTGGGAATTTGAGCTCATTTGCTGACTGGCTGCTGCAATGTTTTCGGCCCCGTTTTGAATGTTGGCGACAATTTCTTTGAGTTTTTCGCCCATGTTTTCCAGTGCTTGAGCTAAAACACCAATTTCATCTTTCTGGTCCACATCAACGGTGGCGGTTAGATCACCCTGCGAAAGCTTTCTGGCAAATTCAACGCCTTTGTTAATGGGATTGGCAATAGAGCGTGCAAAGACTATAGAAACCAGCACAATGACCACACCGACGATCAAAGCTACAATGATAATCTCATTTCCCAGGGCCTTTACAGGTTGCATGATCTCGGCTTCATCGATCTCAGCCATCAATGCCCAGGTTACCTCACCGAAATTTACAGGGGTGTATGACGAAAGAACCGGATTGCCATTATAATCAGTGATGATTTTGGTATCGGTCCGTCCCGCGATTGCTTCCTGGACTGCCTCAGTATTTACGCCATTTTCCCTAACCGTTCCTTTGAAAGAAGCTTCGACTGAATGACCCTCCGGATCAAGATAGGAGTCTGAACGCATCCTTTTATCGGGCCCCACCAGGTAAGTTTCTCCTGTCTCGCCCATTCCGCTGCGTTCCTGCATGATGCTGTTCACTGCTTCCAAAGATATCTGATAAACCAAAACACCAATGTTTTGACCTTCATCACTTTTGATGGGCCCTGTAACGAAAGCCGCAGGTTCATCTGATACATCATACCATGCAAAATCGATCAGACCATACTCCTGCTTTCCTTGCTGGAAAGCTTCTGCCAGTGGCGATCCGGATAAGGCACCGGTAACCAGATTTTCTCCAAGATCCGATTCTTTTGCTACCGTATACACTACATCGCCATCATTGGAAATGAAGAATAGATCATAGTATTCATATGCATCTACATACGTCTTGAGTTTTGATCCATGGGCTTTTTCCCATTTTTGATAAATGCTGCTCCCCATTCCGCTGGTGTCAAAAGCTGCAATAAACCGCTGTGCTGCCATTTGAACCGCAGAATTGGCTGAATAAACCGTGATATCGGCAACTCTCTCTTCAAAGAAGCTGTTGACCTGATTTTTCTTGATGTCTCTTACAGCTTTTAATTCCTTTTCAGCACTATCAATGAGCGCTTCTTTTGATTGTGTAAATGCGATCAATCCCAGAACGGCAATCGAGGTTATTCCTATGGCCAGGAATACAATAATAAGCTTTGTTGAAATTTTGATGTCTTTCCATTTCATAATATAAGGGTTTTGATTAATTAATGATACCTTCTCCGAATAATGTAAACCTTAATCTTTTTGGTATTCAAGCGAATATACGGTGCAGTCAAGCAATAGCATTGGGTAAAAATACCTGTTTTGTAAATGGGGTAAATCTACGCGATCCGTGTGGTCTTTATCTGTTAGCATATTGAAATATAGCATTTTATATGGGAATGGTTTAATCCTACTTGCATTTGTTATAAGCTCATGACTTGTATGGGACTTATAATATATATGTCTGATTGAACCGAATTTAATAAAAACCTATTTTCCTTAACCCTTGGGTACAGTGCAATTAAATGTATTTATTAAATTGATTATTAGTGTTTTGTGTTTTAGGTAGGTATAATTACGGTATGCCATTGGCATATAGCGTAAAACTACCTTATTGAGGACAAGCTGCTTCATGGATATTGTTTTGGGATTATCTTTTCAGCTTTTGAGCATGATTGCCATTTTTGTCATCATTTGCCTGTTCATCGCAAAAATCAAAAGAAATAATAGGTTGAAAACAGCATACGCAAGTTGGCTACCTTTTGGGTATTTAGGGGAATTGCATTTTCATTGTAGCTATTTCCGAAAGCCGCTGATGTATATTCTCCTTCAAGGGCAAATCTTGCATTTCCGTAATTAAAAAGCATTCTGGGAGAAATTCTGTAAAGGGATCTTATGTTCTGGCCAAAACCAAAAATATAGTCTTCATCATTGATGATGGTGCTTTTTGTCCCGAGATTTTCGGTATAGCCTGCGAAAAGTCCGAACTGCATATCCCTTCCGTTGGTATGTATATCGGTCCATACTGACATATTGTTTATGGGAAGATAGGAACGTTGATCTGTTGTAGGGTTGACGGTTTCCACGGCAAAACCTGATATTTGAAGCAGATCGGTAATATTTTGACCGGACACCGCTTCAAATTTAATTGTTAAAGGTTTAAGCGAAATCTTGGCGAAAGCCAAACCTGATATACCCCCAACACGTTGGTTGGTTTTTGTATTTTGATTGGTAGATAATCTGGGTATAATGGTTTTATAGGCCATTCCTGCGCCGGCATTGAATTGTGTGGTTTGATAATGCAGTTGCAGATGCATGTCAGGTATTGCGCTATTTCTGAGAAATTTTGATGACACCTCCTGATCAATCCTGGAAGGATAATCTCTTTGTGCCAGTGCCGCAGCTATTAGGTTGAAATTTCCAAAGTTATGCATAAACCGGATTTGAGGGTTTCTGGCAAAAGGTTGTATGGGTACACCTGTATTGAATGAAATGGTAGCGGGGAAACAGGATGTCACAAACAGGGGATTCCAGTACTGACCGAACAGGAGCTGTGATTTTTGCCATGAAAAACGCACAAAAGCATGACGCAATCGAAACAGGTTGATGTTGTCATTGGCCTGGGCAAAAAAATCACCTTCAATTTTCCCGGAGGTAGTTGCCCCCAGGGCATCCGGACCAGTTATGGTTCCTGAAATACGTGATTGAACGGACAATATGTTTAACCCTGCCTGTTTGTTGATATCCTGTTGATTGGCATCGGGCAATTCCGGAGCGGGCCAAAGCAAAAAATGGCCTTCACGGGCGTCCACCGTTTGCCGGCTATCATAAAACACATCGTTTTTTACATATCCACTTAGTTGGATGCCCAAATCCGGATTT
>CAYYLT010000300.1:0-4041 GCA_964472385.1 uncultured Bacteroidales bacterium | reverse complement strand
CAGTGGGCAGGGTGAGCTGGCCTGTCTGAATAAGAAAAATGGCGCTATCAAGTGGAAACAATATGTTATGAAGAATTATGAGGGCGTTTATGGGTCCTGGGGCACTGCAGAGTCGCCACTGGTGGGCGATGATCATGTTTATTTTACGGCAGCCGGCCCCAAAACTACCCTGGTTGCTTATAACAAAGAAAATGGTGAACTTGTTTGGGCAACAGAGAGTTTGGATGATACCTGTGCTTATGCCTCGCCCATTTTCATTAACCATAACAACCAAAAAATGGTGGTTGCACTTGCAGCAAATCACATATTTGGCGTGGATGTAAAAAACGGGCAGATTTTATGGAAGTACCATTATGGCAATATAGGCCCATCTTTAAAGTCCAGAACTTCGAAAAATATTAATCCGAATGCACCACTTTACCACGATGGCTTGATATATGTAACCAGTGGATATAATCATGTTGGCCTGCAGTTAGCACTTAATAAAACCGGGACGGCTGTAAAGCAGGTTTGGACAGACGAAACGCTGGATGTCCACCTTGGCGGCGTTGTTAAGGTCGGAGACTATATTTATGGTTCTAACTGGATTAACAACCGTAAAGGCAACTGGTGCTGCATTAACTGGAAAACAGGGGAAACCAGCTATGAACATGAATGGAACAATAAGGGCAGCATTATTTATTCAGATGGTTTGTTGTATGTCTATGAGGAACACCGGGGCCACGTAGGTTTAATTCGGCCAAATCCGGAAAAATTTGATCTGATCGGTTCATTCAGGATTCAAGAAGGCTCGGGTCCCCACTGGGCACATCCCTCTATCTATGATGGGAAGTTACTTGTGAGACATGGCGCTGTATTAATGGTGTATAACATCAAACAAGAATAGATGTCCAAAAACTTTCACATACTGGTTAGTATAGCTTTGATATTTTGCTCTGTTGGACTTATCGGTTGGTGGGTTTCCAACGATCCCACGTCAGGTTTTAAACCAAGCGTGCCCGGATTGGACAACCGTGGAAAAGGATTGACTTATACTGAAGAGGTCAATATCGGAGAACATTATAAAGCATTTGATGTGGAAGCAGTTGAATCTTATAGTGAGACATGGCCGCATTTTAGAGGAAAGGAGCATGATAATATCTATCAGTCTGACAGAACTTTAAAAGACAGGTTCAAGGATTCGGGACCGGATATCTTATGGTCGGTTAAGCTTGGTGAAGGACATGCCGGACCTGCGATATACAATGGCATGGTTTATTTACTGGATTATGATGAAGAAAAGAAAGCTGATATGCTGCGCTGCTTTAACCTCAAAAATGGGCGGGAAGTATGGCGAAGGTGGTATGATGTCAATGTTAAAAGAAACCATGGTATGTCTCGTACGGTACCTGCCGTGACCGATAAATACCTTCTGACTATAGGACCGCGCTGCCATGTGATGTGTGTTGAAAGAGAAAGTGGCGACTATTTATGGGGTATTGATATAGAGAAAACATTTGAAAGTGAAGTGCCTTTATGGTACACAGGGCAGTGTCCACTTATCGATGATGGTGTAGCAGTGATTGCTACCGGTGGCAAGTCTCTTATGATTGGCGTTGATTGCGCTACAGGAGAGATACTATGGGAAGTGCCCAATGAGAAAGGGTGGAAAATGTCCCATTCCTCGATCATGCCTTATACCTTTAACGGCCGGAAAATGTATGTTTATTCTGCTATAGGTGCTGTTGTAGGGGTTTCTACAAATGGTGAAGTGCTCTGGGAATCAACAGCCTGGGATCATTCGGTTATAGCCCCGGCTCCGGTTTGTATGCCCGATGGGAAGATTTTTCTTACTGCCGGGTATGGAGCCGGTTCCATGATGTTACAACTTTCTGAACAGAATGGCTCTTACCAGGTGAACGTGCTTGATGAATATAAACCAAGCCAGGGCCTGGCTTCTGAACAACAAACCCCTGTCTATTACAAGAACCACTTATTCGGAATTCTTCCTAAAGATGGCGGATCTCTGAGGAATCAACTGGTTTGTGTAAATCCGGATAATACAAAGGATATTGTATGGTCCAGTGGAAAAACATCCCGCTTTGGCCTTGGCCCCTACCTGGTTGCTGATGATAAATTCTATCTGTTAAAAGACGATGGTACGCTGTTCATTATTCAAGCTACAACACAAGGTTACCGCGAATTGGATAAAGCAAAGGTCTTAAACGGGCATGATGCATGGGCTCCCATGGCGATAGCCAATGGCTATCTTGTATTAAGAGATTCAAAAAATATGGTATGTATTCGTATTGAAAATGGAGATTAAAATTTATACCCATGAAAAATAAAGGTATTATAGTGGGGATCATGTTTTTGGTAGTACTAATTGTGGTGCTGGTTAGCATTGATTTTTCTTCTACCCGGGTTGATAAAAGACCTGATAATCCCTATAAATATGAGACCGACCACTTAAAAAGAGTCCCCGAAAACCTGATCCGGTATCAGGAAACCCGGCAATTTAGATTGAATGCCGATTCATTGAAAAGCATTGCCTACCATGATGCGAAAATATTTCTTATTGCTGATGATTTTGTAAGCATTATACATCACAAAGGAAATGTATTGAAGAGGATCCGCCTGGAGGATGAGGCAAGATGCATACATATACCTGATACTTCCATGCTGATCGTTGGATACAAGAATTATTTTTCGATTTATAATCATCAGGGTGAACCATTGATTCATTCAACCAGGCTAAATGAAAAAGCCCTTATTACTTCGCTGGCAAAGATAGGGGATAAAATATTCCTGGCAGATGCTGGTAACCGCAGGGTTGCAGTTTTTAATATCGAAGGGGAAAAATTATTCGATTTTGAGGGGATATCCGGAAGTTCTTCATTGCATGGTTTTATTATACCCAGCGCTTGTTTTGATTTGGCTGTTAATCAAAATAAGGAATTATGGGTAGTTAATCCGGGTATGCATGCATTACAACATTATTCGGAAAATGGCAATCTTGAGAACTATTGGGATAAGCCATCCATGAAGATTGAAGGATTTAGCGGATGTTGCAACCCGGCACATTTTACTTTTCTGCCCAATGGCAATTTTGTTACAAGCGAAAAGGGACTGGTAAGGATTAAAGAATACAGCCCGCAAGGTGAATTGCTTTCTGTGGTGGCTCCGCCCAGTAAATTTACGGATGAAGGTCAGGCCCCGGATGTGGTTTGTGATGAGCAGGGAAATATTATTGCGCTGGATTATGATAAAAAACTGATTCGATTTTTTGAACCTGACGTGAACACAAATTAGTCAATAGCAGGATTGCTCATTGAATGAAACATGAAAAAGAAAAGGTGATCAAACACACATACGACTTATGGATAGAAAACAGTTTATGGTAACAGCTTTTCGTTACCTTTTATTATCGGGTATATTACTGGTAAGCGGAAAATTGATCAAGGATCGCTATGATCATCCTGATGCATGCAAAGATCCTGGATTTTGTAAAACGTGCAATTGGCTTGATGATTGCACATTGCCGCAAGCTTTAAAAGTAAAAGATGATGGAAAAAAATAGGAAACTGAACCGCCGGAGATTCATAGAAAAGGGTTTTCGGGCAGCGTTGGGGTTGTTTCTTGCTGGTGTGGGTGGTGCAGCCATAACGCGAACTACACCGAAGCAATATGTTTGGCAGATAGATCCTTTTAAATGCACGCAGTGTGGACGTTGCGCTGATTTTTGTGTATTAGAGCCTTCTGCTGTTAAATGCGTGCATGCTTTTGATTTATGTGGGTACTGTGATCTATGTGGCGGATACTTTAAGTCCGACGCTAACGAACTGGAAACCGGTGCTGAAAACCAATTGTGCCCAACAGCTGCTATTGAAAGACGATTTATTGAAGAGCCTTATTTTGAGTATATTATAAGTGAAGATCTTTGCATTGGATGTGCCAAATGCGTGAAGGGATGTTCATCTTTCGGCAACGGATCTTTGCATCTACAGATACGCCACGATTTATGTGTCAATTGCAACGAGTGTGCTATTGCCAGGGTATGTC
>CAYYLT010000299.1:0-4076 GCA_964472385.1 uncultured Bacteroidales bacterium | reverse complement strand
AATTTACGCTTTTCAATGGTATCGCTATTCAGAATTCTTGCAACTTTTAACAGACGGGAGGTATCTTCTGCAATGCTTTTATTTGTGTATTTCATTCTTTGTTCCTTCAGCTCATTGACAACTATGGCTTTTTTCTCAGAGATTTCCTGAGAAAACCCTTGTTGGTAAAATAATGAGAGCATGAGCAATAGAATAATACCATGATATTTGATGGCTCTATACTTAGATTCAATCATAACATTGAAATTTAATGGGTTAATATGCAGATCACTAACAAAGTGTTGAAATAGCTGCTCTTATCTGGTCAAAATCATCTGCTTCGTATCCACGACCCTGTCATCGGCAACAAGGGTGTACATGTATATGCCAGGTTGCAGAGAGCCGCCCTGGATGGTGATGTTCCCTTCTCCGTAGGAGCCTATTTGAACATTGCTTACTTGAGCTCCTTGCATATTGTAAATGTAAAGCCGGGCTTTACCGGTTGTCTTAGGCAGATAATAATCAATCCGGGTGTTTTCTGTAAATGGATTGGGAACATTTTGATGAAGCCTGGCTTGAGACGATTCATCTGGGTTCACAGTACCGGTCGGCTTGTGCTTTTGCTCTACCAGACTGCCACAGCATTAGGCTTTGATCGCATAATAGTCTGTTTTCCCGGGTTTGAATATTTTCCAGTTATTAACTTTTTCTGCCATACCGGTCTTGTTATATAACAAATGTCATCAATATTCCTGAAAAAATCAAATGATCCGGGGAAAAAAATCAATATGGCAAATATTTCTGGTAAGCTGTAGTAATTTGCCTGTGAAGTGTAATAATTTGTCCGTGAAGTGCAACTAACTAATCCTGAGCTATTCACAAAGAATACATCCATTATAGGTCTATTAAAAGCCTGTAATACAATAAGTATAATGCTGTTATTCTGTCATTTACAAATATTTATTCATTTTTTATGGATAATGCAGGTTAGAGGATAATGAGACAATACACAATGCCTTTTTTGACAGGGATTTTAAATAACGATGATATGAAAATTACATATTTTAAAGACACGGATACCTTGCTGTTCCCATCCACTTATATCCATGACATCCAATCATATTATTCTGATCATTGAAAAACATCTGACTTTGCAGGTCACCGCTAACCCAGGAACCGAGTGAAGGAAAATACACTTCATACATAGCGTATGGGCCACTACCTCCCCCTGTAGTCAGGGTGCCATTCTCAATATCCATCTGTTGTAGCCAATACTCGGTAACGTATCAAAAAAATGATTAATTTGACAGTTTTAAATTTTTTCCCAAGAACTTTGATAAAACACAAGCTAATTGTCAAATATTGCTTAATTTTGACAAAAACAATTTTTTATGTCAAAAGATACAATTCCATACGATAGAAATAAGCCATATAATGACCTTCCGCTATTACCACCGGATGATAAACAAGTTGTCACGATTGAGGTTTTAAAAGCATTGAATAGCGCGAATAAAGCCTTGGCAGAATTGAAAGGACTAGCGAGAAAGCTTCCGAATCAATCGATGCTTGTAAATACGATTGCCCTGCGAGAAGCAAAAGCCAGTTCAGAAATTGAGAATATTTTTACAACCGAGGATGAGCTGTATAAAACACTTACAGCTGATGAATCGACAATTAACGGTAATGCTAAGGAAGTGTTGCGATATAGAGAAGCCTTATGGCAGGGATATAATGGAATAAGAAATAAAGGAAGATTTACCATTGACACACTAATAACAATCTACCCGTTAATACAAAATGTAAATGATAGAATACGCCCACCACAAACAGAGACAGTTATAAAGAAAAGAGGAAGCGGACTGTTGAGTGGCGAAGTGATTTATACCCCACCGAGAGGAAAGCAGTTAATAAATGATAAATTGAATAATCTGATTGAATATATCAACGATGATGATAAATACGAATATGATCCTCTTATTAAATTAGCAGTTTCACATTATCAGTTTGAAGCAATCCATCCATTTCGTTATGGAAACGGCAGAGTAGGACGAATTTTGAGTATTCTATTAATGAATCAAAAATACTTACTAGATACCCCGATTTTATATCTGAGTGCCTATATCATTCAGAGGAAAGATGATTATTATAGGCTTCTAAGTGAAGTAACCAGTCGCAGACAATGGAAAAACTGGATAATCTATATGCTAAATGCTGTAGAAGAAACTTCAATCTATACGATAAATAAGATAGAAGAAATAGATAGATTGTTTGAAAGGTGCTTGAAATTAGTCGAAGAGAAGTTACCACATATTCGAAAAGAAGTCGTAGAGAAATTATTTGAACAACCTTACACGAGTCCTAAAAAATTATTAGATAAAAACTTAAAAAGTTTAAATACAGCAAAGAAATATTTAGGACAGATAAAGCAATTGGGAATTTTAGTTCCAGAAAAAATAGGAAAAGAAATTGTTTACTTGAATATAGATTTATACAATTTATTGTCAGAGACATAGAAACAGAAAACCGTACTGGCTACAAATGTATAAACTCCATTAAAACGCAGTTTATACTTGTCCGATATGTTTTATCTTGAGTCATGCCACTAATCAAACGAGCAGGGATGTCAACACTTCTTAACATCGCCACCCTCAAAGAGGAAAATCCCAGACAATTTCCAAACCTGCCGGTGATGGTATTGCCATTTTCATCCTCTAACCTCCCTTATACACACCAAAGTTAAATCTTTCAAAATGAATTATTTAAGATGCCGTATTTCCTATCACTCTGTGATCGTAAAACGCTTGTGATAAGTCTTTTCCCTGCCATGAAAAACGGCAAAGTATATTCCTTCCGGCAAATGGCTTACATCGATCCCTTCGTTCACATTCACCGCTGTCTCACGGAATACCAACTTACCGGTCAAATCCATCATTTGTAAATCTGTGATGAATTCATCCGGATCCTGAACCTCAAAATGCAACCTGTTGGAAACAGGATTCGGGTAAATCCGGAGGGAAGCCTCTTCCTTTCCGGTAGGCAGAACCGATGTGGGAATGCCCCGCTGTTTGTTATACATCTGCTTTATTTCTTCTGCGGTCAGGGGCCTGTTATAAATTTTCAATTCATCAATAGCCCCTTTGAAATGCTGGACGGTTCGGTCCCAATACCCTTTCCCCAGCCACAACTTTTCATGGGCAATGGCATCTTCGAAAAATTGAGAATAGCTGGCATTCCCAAAATTATACCTTCGGTTGGTCATCTCATGCCCATTCAGGTAACCCGTATTCCATTTTTCTCCCACCACAAGGACAATATGATGCCATTTGTTCAAGGGTATAGGATTATTGGAATCGTAGCAAAAAGAGGGAAAGGTGCATCCGTTTTTCCAGATGGTAAAATAAAGCCTTTCCGACCTGTAATGAATCGGGCTGTGGCCCACCTCAATGATCAGTCCTTTGTTGGCAGCATCAAAGAAATCGCATTTTTCTTCAGCCCCGTAATAAAAAATCGGTGCGATACCGTCGTTTTTGGGTATGTACTCCACTTTAAACCAAAGGGATATGGAGCCCTTCCCCAGCTTCGATAAGATTTCAGGCGGATCTACTCCGTCACCAGGGATCCTGGCATAATCATCTTTGCCGTCAAAGGATAATGCCCGGCCATCGATGCCATCAATCAGTTTACCACCGTAATTGGTTCCATGGTTGGCGTTCAGTGTTTCATCATAAATGATACCTTTTTCCACGGTATCGAAACGCCAATGGGCTACCAGCCCATCCTGTCCTTTTACCGCTAATGCCAGCATCATGAACATCATCGCAAAAATCATATAGTGCTGTTTTTTCATGGTTATAAGTTTTAATGGTTAGCATAATGCAGGTTAATTCGCATGTTGCATGTTGTACTTTATTGTTAGTCTCACGCGAATGCAAAACCTTACGCGGTAAAGTCGATAAAATCAACCTATGGTGATCAATAAAACAAAAAACCTTAAAATCAACAGGATATACATATATATTGTTTCTGAAATGCAAGGCTTTTCACGGATATTTACTAAAAACCTTGCATTTTTTGCGTTAATATTTTTTGTTAGCCTT
>CAYYLT010000298.1:0-4079 GCA_964472385.1 uncultured Bacteroidales bacterium | reverse complement strand
AATATTTTTTTTGTTAGCCTTTAGCACATCATCTACTTCGTTGGCTTCAGCTCGCCGTATTCATATACAGCTTCGCTTTGCCGCCTCGTAGCTGATGCACTAATGACTTTTTCAGCAAACCCTACTTCGAAGCTTTGGCAACGCAGCAAAAGCCTAAAAATTAACGCACTCACAAAAAATGCGGATCCAGCAAGGGTCCGCATTCATCAATAAAAATTATGCAACGACCATGAACTTTATTAATCATAAATTACTCACAGGCAGATGATTAAAAAAATTCAGCGGGAGTTCCTGAACGTGCCAAAATTTTTGGCATTTTTTTAACGACAAAAATTTTAAACAGATGGAAAGAATTTTATTCGCTATTCATGGAGATGAGAAATTCCTCGTTGGTCTTTGTTCTGGCAATTTTATCCCGGAGAAATTCCATCGCTTCTACTGAGGTCATGTCTGTCAAATAATTCCGCAAGATCCAAACCTTATTCAATATTTCCTCATCCAGCAACAACTCTTCCCTTCGCGTACTCGACATGGTAATATCTATGGAGGGGAATATTCTTCTGTTGGATAATCTTCTGTCAAGCTGAAGTTCCATATTGCCGGTGCCCTTAAATTCTTCAAAAATCACATCATCCATCTTGGATCCTGTTTCTGTAAGAGCAGTGGCAAGGATGGTCAGAGAACCACCCTCTTCAATATTCCTGGCAGCACCAAAGAATCTTTTGGGTTTATGCAAGGCATTGGCATCGACACCACCCGAAAGAATCTTTCCTGAAGCGGGAGAAACGGTATTGAAAGCACGGGCCAACCGGGTAATAGAATCCAATAGGATAACTACATCCTGCCCACACTCAACCATTTTTTTGGCTTTTTCCAGCACAATATTCGCTACCCGTACATGTCTTTCGGCAGATTCATCAAAGGTTGAAGATATGACCTCACCCTTAACATTTCTGGCCATATCCGTTACTTCCTCAGGTCTCTCATCAATCAAAAGTACAATCATATATACTTCAGGATGATTATACGCTATGGCATTCGCTACATCTCTCAATAACAGGGTTTTACCTGTTTTAGGCTGTGCTACAATTAAACCCCTTTGCCCTTTACCAATAGGTGCAAAAAGATCAACCATCCGACAAGATAAAGTATCCTTTTCCGAATTGTTAGTCACTCTGAATTTCTCTTCCGGGAAAAGGGGAGTAAGATAATCAAAGGGAACACGATCCCGAATGAAGTCAGGATTTCTTCCGTTAATTTTCTGTACTTTGATTAAGGGGAAATATTTTTCACCTTCCTTCGGCGGCCGAATGGTGCCCTCAACAGTATCTCCTGTTTTCAGACCGAATAACTTGATCTGTGACTGGGATACATATATATCATCGGGACTGTTCAGGTAATTGTATTCTGCAGAACGCAAAAATCCATACCCGTCAGGCATAACTTCCAGTACGCCGGAGTTTGTTATTATGCCTTCAAATTCATATTGGCTGCGATCTTGAGTACGCTTACGTTTTTGATGAGATACTACTGAAGATTTTTTGCTTTCCTGATTAATTTTTTCCTTTTGAGACTCCTGTTCCACTTTAACCTCTTCGGTTTCCACCGTAACTTCAGGCGTTATCGTCTCAGCCTCTGCGGACTTTTGCTTTTGGACATTCGTCCTCCCTGAAGAGGCTCTGGCCTTCTCAATGGTTTTATCAGAGTCTTTCGAATTTCTTGCTGAATTGGATTCCTTGTCCTTTGATTGCCTGGAAGATTTCCTTCCCGTCGATTTCTTTTCAGTTCTGGGTTCTTCCGTTGCATTGATTGCCTGCTGATCCAAAATCTTATAAATTAGATCCTGCTTTCTCAATGAATCAGCCTTCTTAACATTCAAATCTTTAGCAATCTGCCTCAATTCAGACACTAACTTCTTGTTCAATTCCAGAATGTCGTACATAATTAATTAAAATATTGGAGATTAAGATAATATATTCTTCGCTATAAAAAAATCTTGGTGCTTGAATAGGGAAAAGGGGAAAATGATTGCTTATTTACGTGAAAATCTGGTGCAATATTACAGATTTAATAGAAATTACCAAAATAAAACAGAAAATTATTTATAAAATTATTCATTGAAGGGGAAAAAATTTTTTTTATCCATACAATTGATTAATTTCACCCTTATAATTTATACAAATTTTGTGACAGTGTTCGTTATTGTGTTCGTTATTTAAAAGTTCAGGCTTTTTCAGATCAGATGAGACAGCTAAAGATCATTAAACAGGTAACCCATCGTGAAGCTCTGTCGGTGGAGAAATATCTTCACGAAATAAGCAAAGAAGATTTGTTATCGACAGAGGAAGAAGTAGAACTCGCACGAAAAATCAAGAGAAATGATGGTGAGGCTTTTGAAAAAATCATCAGGGCCAATTTGCGCTTTGTTGTTTCAGTAGCCAAGCAATATCAAAATCAAGGCCTTAGCCTCCCCGACCTGATCAATGAAGGCAATTTGGGATTAATCAAAGCTGCCAGAAGATTTGATGAGACACGGGGATTTAAGTTCATCTCCTATGCTGTATGGTGGATCAGGCAATCCATTCTGCAAGCTTTGGCCGAACAAGCCAGAATTATCAGACTGCCTTTGAATAAAATCGGTTCCATCAACAAAATTAATAAAGCCCTGACTGAACTGGAACAAAAGCACGAAAGAGAGCCCTCCCTCCAGGAAGTATCACGAATCCTGGAACTGGCGCCGGAAGATATCAAAGAAGCTTTACGACACGCCAACAAGCCTGTTTCTATGGATGCCCCTTTGAATGATGAAGAAGAAGACAGTATGTATGATATCATGGAAAGTCAAGAAAATCCACCGCCTGACGAAAACCTGATCAATGAATCCCTCAACCGGGAAATTGAAAGGGCCCTTTCCTCCCTGAGCGAACGAGAAGCGAATATTGTTCGGCTCTATTATGGTTTGGGAAATAAACATCCTTTTACCCTGGAAGAAATCGGAGAAAAAATTAACCTCACCCGTGAAAGAGTCAGACAGATCAAAGAAAAAGCCATAAAAAGACTTAAACACACTACCCGCAATAAAATACTAAAATCCTATCTTGGTTGAATACTATACCTTAACGGAGATTCCTCCTGCCAACCCAAATGAATGAAAGGGATAAATGATTGTTTCGATGAACCCGCTTGATCTTAAACTTCCTTATATCAGTAAAGCCATTGAAGGTATAGGCGGAAGGATCAAGAAAAATCCGGAAGATTTTATTGTTGAAGAGATCCCCGCCTATCAGCCAGAAGGTGAAGGAGAACACCTTTTATTGCACATGACAAAAAAAGGCATTACCACCCGAACCGTTCAAAAAAATCTGGCCCGCCTATTCCAGATCAAAGATCAGGATATCAATTTCACAGGATTAAAGGACAAACAAGCAATAACCTCACAATATTTCAGCATTTGGATGAAAAAAAGCCAGGATCCCAATCTTGTCTACCAATTGGAAGATATCCTGCCTGTGAAAATTAACAAATTAACATTCCACCAAAGAAAAATCAAAAACAAAGGAATCTCAAGGTTTCTCCTATCTGCCTTTCAAAGCTACCTTTTCAATTATTATATGGTGAATCGCATTCATGAGGGGCTTTATGACAAAGTGCTGGTAGGGGATATCGCAAAAAAATATGACACAGGTGGGATTTTTGTAATAGATCATGCAGAATCCGAACAAAAACGCTTCGATCAAAAAGCAATATGTTATACCGGTCCGATCTTTGGCAGAAAAATGAAACCGGCTGAAGACCTTGCAGCGAAACTAGAAGAAAAAACCTTGCAAGATAACCACCTGTCTACTATCACATTTCAGTCTACAAAGCTTACCGGAACAAGAAGGACGGGCATCATTATGCCCTCCATAAAAGCAGAACAGGAAGATAATGGAGTCAGGCTTCAATTCACACTGCCGAAAGGAGCATTTGCATCAATTGTTTTAACCTGTATTATTCATAAAAAATGGTAAAATGTTTATAAACGAAAGAATATAAATGCTTTACTTATGATGCTCAAAAATTTTAATTTTTAAACATTT
>CAYYLT010000297.1:0-4101 GCA_964472385.1 uncultured Bacteroidales bacterium | reverse complement strand
AGACAGAAATATACGCATCGCATGCGGTTCATAAGGCAGACTCTGTCTTGCACCGATCAATGAATCATTGAAAAACACCTGATAGGTATTCTGATTTTGCGGTGCATCCCAGGCAAATTCCGGATTATTGGGTTTAAGCAATCCGGCAAATTTATTGAACCCATCTCCGAAGGTCTCTTTTCCCTGACCCAGCGGCTTATAATGTGTGCTGGTAACGGTACGGGATCCGTCATCTTCGATATGATGGAGTGAAGCTACCAGATCGTAAGGATAATGCCCTTCATTGAAATCCACTTCACAAAAATCCGGCCTGTCAGAGCCAAAAGGGGTCATCAGCCAGAAACTCTGGTTCAAACCGGTAGCCGGTGCATATTTGTAGGAACATTCATAATATCCGTATTTATAGATTTTATTTGTCCAGACATGGCTGGTCGTCCAGGTGTGCTCAAAATCATACTTGGGATTGGTTTCCTTTCGGTTATGGATATAAAACTTACCATTTTTAACTTCTACATTTTCAGGGATCCTGGCCATATGAATGGTAGGATCGCCGAGACTTCTCTGCGACTGATCAGCCGTCCATTTTTTCGTAAAACGGGGGTCATTCCCGTCTTCGGCCCTATAATCAAACTCCTCGGCAAACTCCAGTTTCCAGGCAACCTGTAAGGGTTTTGACTGGTATTCTTTCCCTTTCACGTCCTCATCAGAGACAGGGACAATGCCCACTTTAATATATTTCCACCCGTCTGCACGGGTAACTTTATAAGCAGGACTGTCAGCACCTTTAACAGGCTCAAACCCCTTTGTCCTATCATCCGAGACATACCATTGAAAAGCGGTTTGGGTTTTGTTTTCCGGACAATTTAGCGGATGGACATAATCATAATCAACCTCCATGGTACCGCCGACAGCCGCTTCACGTATCTTATCCGGACCAACAATTTGGCCGATAATCCTAATGTTTTTCACCTCCGGTGCTACAGTAGGCTCCTGAACCGGTCCGATTACTTCTGAAAACACCTTTTTGCCTGTGCCCTGTGCATGATCATTCCTGGGCAGAACAGCAAAACGCAAATATTGACCTGTCAGGTTACCGCTTATCTTGAATGTTGCGCCCTCAGAGGCAGTAGTTGTTATGGTTTTAACGGGGCGCCATTTTTCTTCCGGAGCATCCGCGTCATTTGCTGAAAGCCATTCACATTCAGAAAGGCTTTCCTCATCGCCATTAATATCGGAATAAGCATAGGTAGCCTTAAGCACATAATCTTTCCAGGGTTTTCCTTCAATATTCAGTTCTTTGGCAACGGGAGAACTTTGTTTAGAAGCCACCGGCCCGGTAATACGGGATACGGATTTACCAGTCTCAGGATCCTTAGCACTTTTGGGTGTAAGTACACATTTGATATATTTCCCTGCATCCTGAGCTTTTAACAAATAAGAAGATCCTTGGCGGCTATTGGTCGTGCCGGTGGCAAGCACCTCCCATTGATCGCCATTTTTGCTGTTGCCTGCCAGCCATTTGCATTCGGAGTTTCTTTCCTCGTCGCCGTTGAAATCAGCGAACCGGTATGAGAAGTTCAACACCTCACCCGGGGCCAGGCTGCCTTCGATCTCAGGATCCGTGGCAACGGGAGCCACTTCCCATGCCGATACTTTCTTTAGTTTAATGGCGTCAACACGCAGCACACCCTGATCCTGGTGTATCACCTTTACATAGGCTTTCCGGTCTTTCCGGAAACCAAACTTCCCCAGCTTAACCCAGGTTCCGCTGGGAGTACCGGAAAGATCTATTTCATCCTGATAGACCCCTTCACCATGACCAATCTCTACCTTTGGCTTAAAGCAATTGCCGTCGTGAGCTGCGGGATAATGAAAAAATACTTCATATATGCCCGTTTTTATGAAAGGTAGCTTCCACTGTGCCCAGGCATTTTTCTTACCGTTAAATCTATGCGCACCTTTATAGGAGGTCTCATCATAATTGCTATACCCAAATCCAAAGCTTTCTGTATAATAATCATAATCGCTGTTGTCGATCACATAGGTGATATCCTGCGCCATAGCAAGGGTACCAAATGCCAAGAGAAAAAAAACTGTAAAATGTACTGGCTTCATAAGCTGATTGATTTTTCCTTTTGATCTAAAAACTCAAATTTTATAGTTGTATTATATTGATATTTAAAATATTAATTAAATTTCATGCGAATATTATATAACCCATACTGGTAATTTCCCTTATGCCATAATTAGCTGTTTTGTACCCTGTATTATTCATGCATCAGTTTTTTTATGAATAATACAGGGTAAAAACACCTTTTCGTTAATATTAACAAAAATAAGGAGATATGTCATACAAAGCACCGGCAAGTGAGATAAAATCCTCGGGAACGTTTTCAGAAACGTTTCAAATCTATGAAAACGTTTTTCATACAATTCATAAATACGCCAGTATCCAGCAGAAATTAAACGTTCTGGATGGCTGGCTCCGCAATCATATACGATACTTTTACCCAAAAAACGGATTAAAGCATGTGAATTCCAATCAGTATCTCACGGTTCTGAAAGTGATGGATGGCCTGAAAATGGCGAGTTAATAAGTGCAAATCACATATTGCAACATGCTCCGGATTCTGTTTCATGGGGAAATGATGCTTTTAACTATGCAGTAAATGCTGCTGCTGACAGTGCATATTCATCAGGATACGGACCTACAGGTATTAATGAAATTAGCAAGCAATATGGTGGAGATATTGATGATCATTTAACCCATGAAAATGGAAGTTGTTATGAGGCGATAAATAAGGGAGTTGAAGAATGTTTTTTATTCCAATCATTCTTTGAATAAATCAAAGGTGAGATAGCTTCTCCTGTTTCAAGTTCAAGTTCATAAAAGTCATCCATAATTTTTTCTCTAAGTCAAATGGTACTTTTTTTAAATTGGGTAAAATTAATAAGTCCCAATCTGACATTTTTTTGGCATCTCCCCGAGCCCGGGAGTCAAATAAATAAAGCTCTGCATCAGGCTATTTTGCTTTAGCCAATTGAACAATCCTTTCTAAGATTTTATCATTTTTGCTCATATGGCAAAATTAACGAATTTTTAAAGATTCAGGACTTTAGCACTTTTCTTTCGTCGCTTAGCGGTAAGACATTTGTATCATGTAATGAAACGTTCCATACCGGACAATGCGCTGATGGTATTTCCTGTCCAATACCATTGATCGGGAAGAGGGGTTTTGACAGGCAATTTGACCGTCTGTGTCTATTTGACCATTCTTTAAATTCAGGATTATAACATCCTCCAATGACTGATGCATCTGAGTAAATTCTTTGTTTCATATTCATTAAACTCTAATGCAGATTTACAAAAATCAGTGATTTATTATTATGATCCCCTGTTAAAATTTAGGTTTTAATATATCGGTTATAGACGTTGACGATGGCGATGTACCTGATTATAAGCTTTTTTGGTCCAATAATGTAAACAACCAGAACTACAAAAACCCCAGGGTTTTTGGCCGGGTAGCATTGCACAATCGAATACCTGCTGAGGACATCCAACCCCTTCAACTGGGAAAAAGCAAAGCTAAGGTTCAAACAGTATCTGATGATAAAGTGGTGGTAAAACTTACAGGTCAGGAAAAGGATTCTTTTCTAACTGCCGGTCTACTGCAAAACCCTGATCGATGCAGGCAGATTTTCAAAGCCACAGAATATAAACAAACTAGGATCGCCCTTGCATGGTGCGTTTTGAATAACCAAAAAAAATGGCATGAATCCTCCCAAGAGGTCTTTATATTGCTGCATCCAGCACATTTTCAAAGGTAAATAGTTTGGGTTGGTTGTTTTGTTTGTACATAATCCCGTCTATTGGTTTACTGCTGCTAAAATAATGGTTATATTATTAAAATACAAATCATTATGTTCCACTTAAAATATCTTTACTTAAGCAATTAACTGGCTTTCAGGCAAATACATTTTATTGAAAACTTTTTACTGCTCTGAAATTCAATGCCTTACGGCACCAAACTATTAACAACTATCTCAATATCAATTGCATTCATCAGAACTCACTCTTTCTCGTTTTTTAGACCGGACTCA